>NZ_JBJURH010000024.1:0-141599 GCF_046098215.1 Streptomyces sp. Da 82-17 | reverse complement strand
GTTCCCACTCCACCGGCCGACGGAGACAGCCCGGGCGGCGGGGATCGATCACAACGCCCTCTGGGCCGAGGAGAGTTGAGGAGTCGGCCATGAATGATTTCGAGAGGTTCTCGGCGGGTGCGGAAGCCCGCCGCGCCGCGCCCGGTCGCACGCCGAGGCCGGACGAGGAGAGGCGTGAGGACCTGCTGACGCGCTACATCGGGGCGGTGGCCTCCGTGTCCGCGAAGCACGCAGCCGTACGACTGTCCGCCGCCGTCCAGAACGCGGAGAAAGCCGAAACACCGGAGAAGACCCCCGCGCGGACCACCCAGGCCGGCAACAGCACTGACACGCATACGGAGCCTCCGCTGGTCCGAGAGGTCATGGACGTGCCGGCGGCATCCGTGCGCGAGGACACGCCCTTCCTGGAGGTCGCGAGGATGCTCACCAGGGAAGACGTCGGCAGTCTGCCGGTGGTGGATGCCGAGGACCACGTGCTCGGCGTGGTGTCGGAATCCGACCTCCTCGCCAAGGCGGCCGTCGAGGCGTCCGGGCACCACCCCGGCGTTCTCGCGCGGCTGCGGGAACGGCGGCTCCACGACAAGGCCCGCGGCGAGACCGCGGAGACGCTGATGACCTCGCCCGCGATCACCGTGTACCCGCGTCAGACGGTCGCCGAAGCGGCTTGGCTGGTCGCCCTGTCCCGGCTCAAGCGCCTGCCGGTGACCGACCACTCCGGACGGCTCGTGGGCGTGGTGCACAGGAACGCACTCCTGAACGCGCTGATCCGGGACGAGACGCAGACCGGTGAGTGACGGCGGACGACGCCCTCGTCGCACGGGGCGCGGCCTGCTCCGATGAGCCGCTCGGCCCGCGCACAGGGACCGGTCGGCCCATGCCCACGGGGCCGGCGCCGGTCAACGCTGAGGACGGAAGAGGAACGGAGACACCCATGCGCTCACCCATACCGACCTCGATCAGCACCCTCCCCGTGACCTGCCGCAAACGGCTCCTCGAACACGCCCAGGAGGTCAACTACCCGGAGGGCACCCGGCTGTTCAGCGAAGGAGGAAGCGCGGACAAGTTCTGGATCGTCCGGTCCGGCGCCGTCTCCCTGGAGATCCGCGTCCCCGGCCGACGCCCGGCGGTCATCGAGAACCTGGGCCCGGGCGACCTGGTCGGCTGGTCCTGGCTCTACCCGCCGTACCGCTGGCACCTCGATGCGACGGCCACCACGCCGGTACGGACGTACGAGTTCGACGCGCGGAACGTCCGCATGCTCATGGACACCGACCTGGCCTTCGGCTGCGCCGTCTCGCACTGGGTGGGCCAAGTCATCGCCCACAGGCTGCAGGCGACCCGCGTCCGCCTGCTCGACCTTTACGCCCCGCACGGCAGCGGAAGCGTGGTCTAGCCGTCCTTCTGCAGCCCGGTGCTCGCCCTTGGCCGGTCCCATGGAAGCACTAGGCATCCTCACCGCATGCAGGACGACCGGCCCGGTGCCCTGCCGCAGGACGTGGAAAGGCCGCAGGGGCCGGTTCCCGGCGAGTTGCGACGGTGTGATCGCCTGCTGTCTGTCAGCGCCGACACGTCCGGTGGGGAAGCGGAACTGCCACCGATGTGACTCCCCGGAGCCTTTGAGGGGGGCGGCGACTCAGTTCCCCGTTTTCTGCCCACCCGGTGCTACGTGGCCAAGTCCATGTCGGGGGGGGAGACCATGGTGGTGTCACGCTCGCCGGACAGGCTAGAGCATTTCTGGAGTCTGAACTCGGGTGCCTGAAGCGGCCGTTGTCCCGGTCAGGCGCCCGAACCACGGCGACCAGGCGTGACGGGGTCGGAACGTCCGGGTCCACCTGGAAGGAGGTGGACCCGATGCACACGACCGCCGCGATTACCACGTGGCGGGCGCCTGACCGGAGCGACAACCCCTTCAGGCGCCCGACTTCAAGCTCTAGAAGAACCCGAGCTTGTCCGGCGAGTACGACACCAGCATGTTCTTCGTCTGCTGATAGTGGTCCAGCATCATCCGATGGTTCTCGCGGCCGATGCCCGACTGCTTGTAGCCGCCGAAGGCGGCGTGGGCCGGGTACGCGTGGTAGTTGTTCACCCACACCCGGCCCGCCTGGATCGAACGGCCCGCGCGGTAGGCCGTGTTGACGTCGCGGGTCCAGACGCCCGCGCCCAGGCCGTACAGCGTGTCGTTGGCGATCTTGATCGCGTCGTCGTAGTCGTCGAAGGACGTCACCGCGACGACCGGGCCGAAGATCTCCTCCTGGAAGACCCGCATCCGGTTGTCGCCCTCGAAGATCGTCGGCTGGACGTAGTAGCCGCCCGCCAGCTCCCCGCCGTGCTCGATGCGCTCGCCGCCCGTGAGGACCTTCGCGCCCTCCTGCCGGCCGATGTCGAGGTACGAAAGGATCTTCTCCAGCTGGTCGTTGGAGGCCTGCGCGCCGATCATCGTGTCCGTGTCGAGCGGGTTGCCCGGCACGATCAGCTCGGTGCGGGCGACGGCCGCGTCGAGGAACTCGCGGTAGTGGCCGTTCTGGATCAGGGCCCGCGATGGGCACGTGCACACCTCGCCCTGGTTGAGGGCGAACATCGTGAAGCCCTCCAGCGCCTTGTCGCGGAACGCGTCGTCCTGCGCCCACACGTCGTCGAAGAAGATGTTCGGCGACTTGCCGCCCAGCTCAAGGGTGACCGGCTTGATGTTCTCCGAGGCGTACTGCATGATCAGCCGCCCCGTCGTCGTCTCACCGGTGAACGCCACCTTCGCCACCCGCGGGCTCGACGCCAGCGGCTTGCCCGCCTCCGCGCCGAATCCGTTGACGATGTTCACCACGCCCGCCGGCAGCAGGTCGGCCACGAGCTCCAGCCACACGTGCACCGACGCCGGGGTCTGCTCGGCCGGCTTCAGGACCACCGCGTTGCCCGCTGCGAGCGCCGGCGCCAGCTTCCATGTGGCCATCAGGATCGGGAAGTTCCACGGAATGATCTGCGCGACCACACCGAGCGGCTCGTGGAAGTGGTACGCGACCGTGTCGTCGTCGATCTCGCTGAGCGTGCCCTCCTGTGCGCGCACCACACCCGCGAAGTAGCGGAAGTGGTCGATCGCGAGGGGAATGTCGGCGGCCAGCGTCTCCCGTACCGGCTTGCCGTTCTCCCAGGACTCGGCGACCGCGAGGAGTTCGAGGTTGGCCTCCATCCGGTCGGCGATCTTGTTGAGGATCTGGGCGCGCTCGGTCGTCGACGTGCGCCCCCACGCGGGCGCCGCGGCGTGCGCCGCGTCGAGGGCGCGCTCCACGTCCTCGGCGGTGCCCCGCGCGATCTCCGTGAACGGTTTGCCGTTGACGGGGCTGGGGTTCTCGAAGTACTGGCCACGCGCGGGCGGCACGTACTCGCCGCCGATGAAGTGGTCGTAGCGCGACTTGTAGGACACGAGGGCGCCCTCGGTGCCGGGCGCGGCGTAACGGGTCATCTCTGCGGGCCTCCCCGGGAACGGCCGCCCACCGTCGGGCGGCGCTCTGCCGGGGAGAGTAGGAACGGGGAGGTTGCAACCACGTTGCCCCTGATGCCCACGGGCGTCGCCACCTGATGCCCACGGGCGTCGCCACCTGATGCCTACGGGCGTCGCCACCTGATGCCTACGGGCGTCGCCACCTGATGCCTACGGGCGTCGCCACCTGATGCCTACGGGCGTCGCCACCTGATGCCTACGGGCGTCGCCACCTGATGCCCGCGGGCGACGACTACAACCCCGCCTGTTCCGCGTCCAGTTCACGCTGCCGCGACCGTGCCGCCGCATGCTCCGGGGTGCCGGGCCGGGTCGCCGCGACCAGGGCCTGCCACACGTCGAGATCGTCACCGCCCCAGGGGCTGTACGCCCAGTCCGCGAGCAGCTGCGGATCGGCCCGCTCGATCAGCGCGTCCCGCAGCGCCCGCTCCAGGAGGTGCCGGAGCCGCGCCACCTCCGGCGCCTGCGACAGCGGCAGCAGCGGTCCGTTGTACGCACTCAGCGCCCCCGACACCGACCCCGCCGCCAGCCGCCGCTCCGCGAGCAGGAAGTCCGCGTCGACCGGCACGGTGAAGCGGTACGGGCGGGACGCCAGCAGCTCCGCGCCGAGCAGGCCGCGCAGCCGCGACAGTTCGGCCCGCAGCGTCACCGGCGACATCGACTCGTCCTCGTACAGGCCGAGCAGCAGCTGGTCGCCGGTCAGGCCCTCCGGGTGGCGGGCCAGGAGCACCGCCAGCTCGCTGTGTCTGCGGCTGAGGCGGGTCTTCCGGCCGTGCGCGACGAGCAGCGCCTCGTCCCGGCCGAGCGCGTACAGCTCGACCGTCTCGCGGCTGGACGGGCGCCGGTCCAGGGCGAGTTGGGACTCCGCGGCCCGCGCGACCGCCTGCACGAACGCCAGGCTCATCGGCTCCGCGAGCCGGTCGCCGCCCGTGATGTCGACGGCGCCGAGCAACCGCCCCGTGTGCGGGTCGTGCACCGGCGCCGCCGCGCACGTCCACGGCTGCACCGGCCTGCTGAAGTGCTCGGCCGCGAACACCTGCACCGGGCGGTCCACCGTCACGGCGGTGCCCGGCGCGTTCGTGCCCATGGCGGACTCTGCCCAGCGCGCGCCCGGCACGAAGTTCATCCGCCCGGCGCGCGCCCGCGTCGCCGCGTGCCCCTCCACCCACAGGAGCCGGCCGTGCGCGTCGCACACCGCGAGCAGATGCTCCCCGTCCATCGCGAACGTGCCGGTCAGCTCCCGGAACAGCGGCATCACCCGGGCCAGCGGATGCTGCGCGCGGTACGCCCCCAGGTCGCCGTCGACCAGCTCCACCCGCGCCGTGCCCTCGGGGCTGACCCGCGCCCTCGCCGAGCGGCGCCACGAGTCGGCGACCACGGACCGGACCGGGCGGGCCACCGTCCCCGCCGACGTGAACGCCGAGTGGGCGCGGCGCAGCATCCGCACCCGCTCGGCGCGGTCGGTGTCCGGCTGGAGTGCCACCCACGGATCGGTCAACTGTGCCTCCCTGAAAGGGCCGTACGGGCCGATCCTCCCGGCGGGGAGTGCGGCCGTGCGCATCCGGCTCCGATGCCCCCGCGCATGCAGCCATCGTCACCCTCCGCGCCCGCACCGACAACAGCCGTGACGACAGAAGACGTGTCCGGACGGTGATGATGTCGTCACACGGGGTTCACGGGGGCGGGCCGGAGAGCTCTTGCCCGGGCTGGTGGGCGCCCCTGCCGATATGTCCGGCAGGAGTAAAATAAACGTGCGAAGAGTGTTCAAGAATGCCCCAGAACGCCTGGTGAGCAATCCCCGGTGAGGCTCGGCGAGACTCGAAGAGCCTGCGGGGAGCGCGAGTTCGTGGATCACCCCGTCTGTTGTGGGAGGTGCGAGGGCACCCCGTGGGTCGCCCCACCAACATGATCATGGCAACGAGTGAACTGTTCGACCTGGCCGCTTCCGATGGCGCTTTCGGGCGGATCGCAGCTTTCATCGGCGGCATGCTCGTCGTCGGTGGCCTGCTCGGGGCCTTCTGGCTGGGCAACAGGATCAGAGACCGGGAGCCGCGCCGGCCGCGGCCGGAGGAGCAGCCGAAACTGCCCGAATCCGGCCCCGTCCGGGAGGAGAAGGAAATGCGCGAGGCCGACGAGGTCCCCCGCGCGAAGCAGGAGAGCGAGCGGCTCATGCCGTACGCCCTGCACACCTCCGGCACGCGAAGGAGCAAGAACCAGGATCCGCCTCGCTGGAATCCGGGTTCCAGCGGATCGTTCGGCAGCGGCGGGATCGGCCACCATTGAGTGAACCGTACTGAGCGAACCGTTCAGCCTCGCCGTTCAGCCCCGAATGGGCCCGGGGCACGCGAAATCCCCGACCGCCTCCCGCACTTGCCGATCACTCGGCAGGACTCGGCAGGACTCCCGGACTTGCCGGTCACTCGGCAGGATCCGCCAGGTCGGGGATTTCGCGCTGCTTCAGCGGCTGCGTCGCCGGGCCCTGCAGCACGGACCCGTCCGTCCCGAACCGCGAACCGTGGCAGGGGCACTCCCACGTCTGCTCGGCGTCGTTGTAGTGCACCAGGCAACCGAGGTGCGTGCACCGCGCGGACAGCGCCGTGAGCTTCCCGGCGTCGTCCCGGTGCACGGCGCACGGCTTGCCGCCCAGACGTACGACCGCGCCGCCCTCGCGCGGAACGTCCGCGAGGGAGTCCGGCTCGCCGGTGTGCAGCCGGTCCCCGATGAAGTGGCCCGCCACCGACGCCTGTTGCGCCACCGCGTGCCCGGCGTCCCGGACCGGCGGCAGCCGCCGCGGGTCGTACAGCTCGGTCCACGCCGGCCGCGGCCCGCCCGCGATGTGCGCCGCGAGCAGCCGCCCCGCCATCACGCCGTTGCTCATCCCCCAGCCGCCGAACCCGGTGGCCACATACAGGTGCTGGCTCCCGGGATGTGCGTGGCCCACATACGGCAGCCCGTCCGCGGAGTCGTTGTCCTGCGCCGCCCACCGGTACACGCTGTCCGCCTCCGCGAACCCCGGCAGATGTGTGCGCGCCCACCCGTCGAGCCGCTCGAAACGCTCCCGTACGTCCCCGTCGCCCGGCTCGAACGCCTCGCCCGTCACGACGAGCAGCCGCCGCTCGGCGTCGTACGGGGCGCTGCGCAGCGAACGCGTGCGGTCCTCCGGGGTGATGAACATGCCGACGGGCGCCGCATCCGTCGGCACAGGCGCGGCGAGGACCAGTTCGCGCCGGGGACGCAGCAGCGTGAGCAGGAGCGTGCGGTCGAACACGGGGTAGTGCGTGGCGATCACCGCGTCCCGCGCGTGCACCGTCACGCCGTCCTCGGTGGTGAGCCGGCAGTGCGTGCCGTCGTGCAGGGCGGTGACGCGCGCCTGCTCGTGCACCCGCCCGCCCGCCGCGACGATCCGCTCCGCCAGGCCGAGCAGGAACTTCCGCGGGTGGAACTGGAGTTGGCCGTCCACGCGCACGGCGCCCGCGACGTCGAAGGGCAGCTCCGTCTCCGTCACGAACGACGCGTCGAGCCCGGCCCTGCGCGCCGCGGCCGCCTCCTGCTTCAGCTCGACGAGCCGGTCCGGGTCGCGCAGATATGTGACGGCCGGAGCGCGCTCCAGGTCCGCGTCGATGCCGAGCTCCGCGCAGAGCGTCACGGTCCGCTCGACGGCCTCCTGCTGCGACAGCGCGTAGAGCCGCGCCTCCTCGGCGCCGTGCTCCGCTTCCAGCCGCGCGTACTTGAGGCCGTGCGCCGACGTCATCTTGGCCGTGGTGTGGCCGCTCACTCCCGCCGCGATCCGGTCCGCCTCCAGGACGACCACGTCGAGGCCCGCGCTCACCAGGTCCCAGGCGGTGCACAGGCCCGCGATGCCGCCGCCGATCACCGCGACGTCCGCCTCCAGGTCGGCGCCGGGCGGCGGGTGGTGCGGTCCGGACGCGGTGACCATCCAGTAGGACGCGTCCACGGTCGGTCGCTGCTGCGTAGCCATGTCGTCCCCTGCGGGTGTGCCTCGCAGGTGTCCCCTGCGGGTGTGCCTCGCCTCCTCATCGTGGCACGTCCGCACACCCGGAGCACATCGGTCCGTCACGTACGGTGGTGAGCGCTCACTCACCGTACGCGGCCTCCCATCGGCTACAGGGAGTTGACCAGGTCCATGTAGTGGTCCCAGTCCCACAGCGGCCCCGGGTCGGTGTGGTCCGCGCCCGGCACTTCGTTGTGGCCGATGATCCGCTCCCGGGTCCTCGGAATGCCGTATGTCGCGCACAGATACGCCGTGAGCTCCGCCGACGACGTGTACATCGCCTCCGTGAACCACTCCGGCTGGTCCACCCAGCCCTCGTGCTCGATGCCGATGCTGCGCGTGTTGTAGTCCCAGTTCCCCGCGTGCCAGCCGACATTCCTGTCCCGCACGCACTGCGCCACGTGCCCGTCCGCGGAACGCACCACATAGTGCGCGGACACCTGCGCGTCCGGGTTCTGGAAGATCGCCAGGGTGTCGGCGTACGTCTCCTGCGTGACGTGCACGACGACGAAGTCGACCGGGTACGTGAGGGGACGGTTCGCCGCCGTGTAGTTGGAACTGCTGGCCGGCACCCACTCGGCGTCCGGATAGTCGGCGGGCCGCTTCGGCAGCCGGGGCAGCTTCGGCAGGGCGTCTGCCGGGGGAGTGGCGAGGAGTGCGATGGGGACGGCGGCGAGGGCGGCGCCCTGCAGCAGACGGCGCCTGGTCGGGCCGCCGGTGGGGTTCCTGCGTGCGCGGTCCATGGCTGAACCTGCCTTTCCTGTGGGGGATTTCAGGTGCGGGATGTGCTCCTCGGGTTGCGCGGTACGGGAGTCGGGGACGGGTCGGTGGGGTGGTGTACGGGCTGCGGGGCTGCTGGGCTAGGGCTGAGGTTGCGGCCTGTGGGCTGAGGGGTCAGAGAGTGCCGAGGGCGGCTGCCGCGCGGCGGAGTGCGGCGTGGGCGGAGCGGTGGGTCTCCCGGTCGGGCAGCCACTCCTTGCGGACCTTCGCCACGCTCGTGTAGTTCGTGTCGCAGACGTTGGCGAGCGGCGACTCCACGGCCTGGGTGAGGAACTGGTACGCGTCCATGTCGCTGAACCCGTAGTCCCGAACCAGCCAGTGCACCAGGTCGAGTTGGGCGATCCGGAACGCGTCCTCCAGGGGGCGCGCGGAGCCGGTCGAGATGAGATGCGTGTCGGACTCGATGCGTGGCCAGGGCGTCGCCAGGCCCTTCAGGAGGTCGACGATCACGACCGTGTGCATCGCGCACTCGACGGCGACTCCGCACGTCTCGCCCTCGCCCTGCCGCGCGTGTCCGTCGCCCAGGCTGAACAGCGCGCCCTCCACGTTCACGCCCAGGTAGCAGGTCACCCCGGCGCGCATCTCCGGCGTGTCCATGTTGCCGCCGTGCGCGTCCGGAACGAGCGCCGACCGCACCTCCAGGTTCGCGGGCGCCACCCCGACGGTGCCGTGCATCGGGTCGAGCGGCAGGTCCACGGTGAACTCGCTGTCCCGCGCCGTGAATCGGGCCGTACGCCGCTCCCGGTCGAACTGCCAGATCCACACCTGCTCCGGAAGCGGAGGCTGCAGCCCGGCCGTGGTGTGCGTGCCGGTCAGAGCGCCGAAAAGCGGCACCGTCGTGGACGCCGCCCAGTCCCGCGCCGGCTCCACCGACACGAAGTGCACGGCCAGGGTGTCGCCCGGCTCGGCGCCCTCGACGTGGAACGGCCCGGTCTGCGGATTGAGGTACGGGAACTCGCACACCTCGGACACCAGGTCCTTCTCGGACCGTACGCGCCCTGCGAAGCAGTCCTCCGTGTACAGGTCCAGGACCGTGCCGGGTCTGATGCGGGCCACGGGCGGCGCGCCGCCGAACGTCCAGGCGTACTCGCCGGGTTCCGGCCGCACGGTCAGGATCAACGGGTCGCTCATCGCGGCACGTCTCCGCTCTGTCGTGGTCATGGGGGCCGTGCCGGTGAACTCTCAACCACCGTACGGCGCACGGGCGTTGGGGCGGAAGAGGGCAGGCCACAGCCCCGCACGGAATCATTGGCCCGCCCAATGACGGCAATCGGCCGCACGATCGGGTTGTGCCCGCGCGGACGGCCCGTCACGCACGCGTACGCCCACGAAATCGGGCTCTGTGAGGGGCGGTTGACGGGGCGGTTGACGGGACGAAACCCGCCTCTACGCCCGTGTGCTGGGCGTGCGGAATCCGTCTCTACGCGCGCGTGGCGAGCGTTCGTGATCTGTCTCTACGCGCGCGTGGCGAGCGTACGAAGGGGCCCTCCACGCGCGCGTGCCAGATGTACGAGAACAACCGCCACGCGCGCGTGGTGCCCGACGAAAACGGCCTCCACGCGCGCGTGCCCCGCCGGCGACCGCGTCTACGCCGGCGACCCCGGCCGGTCGCACTGCACCGAGGCGCGTTCCTCCGCCGTCAACGGCGGTGCGGTGAGCGGCGCACGGCTCGGGCCGCGGAGCGCGGTGAGGACGAGGGCGGGGCGGAACAGGCCCGTCGCCGGGGCGGACAGCGTCATGACCTCCAGGAGGCTGCGGGTCGCGTACGGACGGGACGTCGCCGTGGCGGTGAGGCGGTCGATGTAGCGCTGCCCGGCGCGCTCCAGGAGCGTGGGCCGCGGCCCGGTCGCGTCCGGGTAGAGCACGTCCTGCCCGGCCGCCATCTGCCACGCCATGTCGATCGGCCGGGCCACCGCCCGCTGCACACGGCGCGCGAGGCCCAGCGCCTGCGGCCCGTTCCTGCGCAGCTCCGCCCGCAGCGCGAGCACCCCCTGCGCGGCCACCGACATGCCGTGCCCGTACACCGGGTTGTACGTCGCCACCGCGTCCCCGAGCGCGACGAAACCCTCCGGCCAACCCCGGGCCTTCTCCAGGAAGCGGCGCCTGTTGTACGTACTGCGCGACAAGGTGACCTCGTCGCCCAGCGGCTCGGCATGCGCGATGAGGTCGCCCACCACCGGATCGCGCACCTCGCGCGCGAACCGCTCGAACCCGTCGGGGGACTGCGGCGGATGTGCACCGCGCGTGCCGCACAACGTGACCAGCCAGCGCCCGCCCTCGACCGGCGCGATGATCGAACCCCGCCCCGGCGTACCCCTGTTGGCCTGCGGCTGCACATTGACCAGCGGGAAGTCGCCGACGCCGGGCGGAGCCTGGTACAGGCGGCTCGCGTACAGCACTCCCGCGTCCACCTCCGCCTCGCGCACCGGACCGACGCCGAGCCCGGAGAGCCACTGCACCACGCGCGTGCCGCGGCCCGAGGCGTCCACCACCAGGTCGGCGGGGAACTCCTGCACACCACCGTCCACGGAGTGCGCCCGCACCCCGCGCACCCGCCCCGCGGACCCCAGCAGGCCCGAGACCGAAGTCCGTTCGAGCACCCGCACCTGCGGCAGTTCGAGCACCCGCCGCCGTACGCAGAAGTCCAGCAGGTCGCGCGTGCAGGAGATCAGGAACTGCATCTCCGCGTCGCCCCGCCGGAACCAGCCCTGCGGCGTCATCGACACGAGCGCAGACGGCAAGGGTATGCGCCGCGCCCCCGCGGCGAGCCACTCGTCGACGACACCGGGTAACAGCTGCTCCATCGCGCGGGCGCCGCCCGACCACAGGATGTGCGCGTGCCGCGCCTGCGCCAGGGACTTCCGCGGCGACGGCTCCCGCGGCAGGGTGTCGCGCTCGACGACCGTCACCTCGTCCACCTGCTCGGCGAGCGCCGCGGCGGCCAGCGTGCCGGTCAGGCCGCCGCCGATCACTACGGCGCGGCGGGGGCGAGGGCGGGGGAACGTGCTCATACGTGTTGTCCTTCTTCTTCGGCCGCCTCCCGGCGGAACCGGGCCACGACCGTCGAATGACGCATGGCCTGCGAGATCCTGCGCAGATCGCTCTCGTCCGCGGGGATCGGTTCGTGCGCCCCACCGGGCCGTGCGGGCACGTCCCGGCCCGCGGACGGCCGGTCCGGAGCGACCCGTTCGAGGTGCGCGGCCACCGCGATCATCGCCGCAGCGCCCTCGACCTCCGCGTCCCGCTCGGCCGCTCCCGCGCTCCTGGCGGCCGCCTTGGCCCGCTCACGGACCGAGCCGTCGAAGGCGGGGCCGAGACGCAGGAGAGCGTCGTGGATGGCCGTCTCACGCTGCATCACGCGCATCGTCAGCGGCGCGAACGGGCCGAGCGGCACCTCGTGCGGGCCGTTCGCCGACGCCGAGTCGAGCTCCCGCAGCAGCGGCCCCAACTGCCGGTACGCGCGCCAGTCCCGCCACTTGCCGACCACCTGCGGGCCCGCCATCGGCAACAGGAAACCGGCCGGGCACAACGTCCCGCCCACAGCGGCGAGCGGCGGCCCGATCGACGTGCTGAGCACGTCCCAGTCGACGCCGTACCAGCGCACCACCACCGCCGTCAGCTTGCACAGCGCGTTCCCCAGCGTGATCGCGAACGCGTACACGAGCACCAGCAGCCCGCCCCGCAGCCACCCCGACGCCTTCCGCGACCAGCGCAGGCACAGCACGCTCATGCCCACGCAGAACGCGCCGTGCGCCACCAGGTAGAGCAGGATCATCTCCCTGATGTACGGGGAGTTGGCGTAGTACGTGTCGAAGTCCTGCAGCCGCTCCACGGGCGCGTGCCCCAGGAAGAACAGCGCGAACAGCGCAGACGACACCGCGAGGAACCCGCCCGCGCACCACCGGGTGACGCGCCGCACGGTCGCCTGGTCGCCGCTGTGCCAGCAGATCAGCAGCACGAAACAGGACGCACTGAGCGCACTGAGGATCGAGTACGTGACCGGCGCGGCCAGATTCGGGATCCCCGACGACGAGTTGACGATCTCGATGGTCGGGGGCGCGGCGAACGTGAAGACGAGAGCGGCCAGGAAGATCAGCGTGCACAGCGACCACAGCAGCGGGTCGCGCCAGTTCCTGATCAGCGCGGGCAGCTTCAGCGCGAGGGCGAAGCCGAGGACGTACGCCGGTATGTAGTAGTCGCCGGGGCTCACGCGCGCGCCCCCGAGCCGCCCTGTGCGCCGAGCAGCGGGCCCGCGTCCCCCAGCACCGCAGCGAGCCGCTCCAGGGCCTCCTCGTCGCGGCGTACGGGCTCCAGGAGCGGGCCCCGCGCGGTGTCCCAGCGGCGGGCGACCTCGGCCGGGTCCTCGCCGGTCAGCAGTCCCGCCGCCTGCGCGGCCGCACCGAGCGCCACCAGCTCGCGCGCCTGCGGCACCTGCACCGCGCGCCCCGACAGCCGGCGCACGGTCTGCTGCCACGCCGCCCCGCGCGCCCCGCCGCCGATCAGCAGCAAGGGGGCGCCGTCGCTTTCGGGGACGGTGCCCTGTTTCGGGCCGAGGACCAGATCCAGCGCCCTGAGGAGCGCGAACGCCGCCCCGTCGTACGCCGCTTGCAGCAGCTGGCCCGCGCTGGTGTCGTGCCGCAGGCCGTGCAACAGGCCCGACGCGGCAGGCAGGTTGGGGGTGCGCTCCCCGTCGAGGAACGGCAGGAACGTGGCCCCTCCGCCCGGCTCGACCGCCTCCCGGTCCAGGCCGAGCAGCGCCGCCACGCGGTCCACGGCGAGCGTGCAGTTGAGGGTGCAGGCCAGCGGCAGCCAGTCCCCGCGCGCGTCCGCGAAACCCGCCACAGTGCCGGACGGATCGGCGGGCCGCTCCTGCGACACCGCGTACACCGTGCCGGACGTCCCGAGGCTCACCACCGGCGTGCCGGGACGCAGCCCGAGCCCGAGCGCCGCGGCCGCGTTGTCACCCGTACCCGCCGCGACCAAAACGCCCTCCGCGAAGGGAAGTTCGGCACAGGCGCGTACGGTGCCCGCCGCGCCGCCGGGCCGCACCACGCGGGGCAGCAGCGCCGGCTCGAGGCCGATCGCCGACAGCACGTCACTGTCGTACGTCTCGGTGGCGGCGGCCCACCAGCCGGTGCCGGAGGCGTCGCCGCGGTCGGTGGTGGCCTCGCCGGTGAGGCGCTCCGTGAGGTAGTCGTGCGGCAACCGCACCGCCTTCGTCGCGGCCGCCGCGTCCGGCTCGTGCTCGCGCAGCCACGCCCACTTGGGCGCCGTGAACGCCGGCGCGGGCACGCTTCCGATGCGCCCCGCCCACCACTCCGCGCCGCCCAACTCCTCGATCAGCCTGGCGGTTTGGGGCGCGGGCCGCACGTCGTTCCACAGCAGCGCGGGCCGTACGGGCCGGCCGTCGGCGCCGAGCGTCACGAGGCCGTGCTGCTGCCCGCCCACCGACACGGCGGCCGCCTCGCGCGCCGGATCACCGCACTGTCGCAGTGCCTCCGTCAACGCCTGCCACCACTGCTCGGGATCGCTCTCACGCGCGGCGCCCGACGACACGGTGTGCGGTGCCTGCCCGCTCGCCACGACCCGCCCGGTGGCCACGTCCACGACGAGCGCCTTGGTCGACTGCGTGGAACTGTCCACGCCCACGACCAGCGGTCCATCGACTGCTGACATGACGGCTCCGATCGCGACGCGGCCAACCCGGGCGCCCCGGTGCAGGGCGCGGCGCCCCGGATACTAATGGGGCGTGGCCAGCAAATTCAGCCCCTGGGGGCGGTCGAGCCTGCGACGCGATCGGAGCCGCTTTCTGCGGGCGGCCCGCTGTGGCTGGTCTCTGCGGCGCCGGGCAGTGACTTCTCCGGGCCAGGCGGGCTGTTACGGGACTGCGAGGGGGCCTTACCCGGGGCGTGAGCCTTGCCCAGGCGGTGAGCCTTGGCCCAGGGCGTGAGCCTTGTCCAGGCTGTGAGCCTTCGCCCAAAGAGTGAGCCCTGCCGCGCCTGCCCGTTGCCGCTACTCCTCCCCGACGGCTGCCGCCAGCGCCGTGGCCGGATCGTGCGCAGCGGGCCCCGCAAGGACCCATCGCCCGCGCTCCTTGCGGAAAGGCCACCACCGCCCGTCACGCCCCAACCGCAGCTGCGCACCCGTTCCGGACACCGTCCACCGGTTCTGGGCCGCCCGCAGCACCGGACGCTCACCCTCGTCCCACGATTCGTCGAGCGCGGCACGCGCGCGTGCAGCCGTTTCTGCCTCGGGGCTCCACTCGTCCTCCAGCACGGCGAGCCCCGCCGCGCCGCCCGACTGCCAGGCGCGCACGGCCAGTCGGAGACCTTCCCGGTCGCGCCCGGTGCCGTCGGCGAGGCGCGCGAGCACGCGTACGTCCGGGTCGGGACCGGCGTCCGCGACGAGCCGTACGGCGTCCTCAGCGGCCGTCAGCGGCCCTTCCGCGGCCGTACGGGCATGGCCGGGCGTCAGAGCCTCGGCGAGCGCCCTGTGCGCGTCTGCGGCGGCGACCGTCGCCAGGAACTCCACGGCAGAGGCGTCCACTCCGGGCGCGGGCGCCGTCTCCGTGTCCAGGGACGGCGGCGTACCGGGCTCCTCGGGCAGCATGGGAAGCGCCGGCAGCGGCGGCAGGATCCCGCCCGTCGCGTACGCCTCGTCGGCCCGCACCCCCTGCGCCTCCGCGGGCCCCTCAGGTGCCTCCTCGGGCTCGCCCTGATCGGCCGCCGCGCGGGCCACGCTCCGCACCTGCAGCTCGTCGAGCAGCTCCCGCTCGCCCCGGCCGCGCAGCAGGAGCAGCACGAACGGGTCCTGGTCGAGCAGCCGCGCCAACTGGTAGGCGAGCGCCGCCGTGTGCGCGCAGTGGTCCCACGCCTCACAGGTGCACTCGGGCTCCAAGTCGCCGATCCCCGGCAGGAGTTCCACCCCGGCCGCCGCCGCGTCCTCCACCAGCAGCGGCGGCATCTCGCGGTCGAGGAGCGCGGCGATGTGCCCGGCCCGCTCCACGGCCATGTCGAGGAAACGGTCCCACTCGTCGTCGCCGAGCCGCTGCAGCAGCACGTCCGAGCGGTGCCCTGTCCGGTCCCGGTCGCTCACCACGGCCGTGATCCGCCCCGGCCGCACCGACACCGCGCCGACCGCGCCCGCGCGTGCCAGCCTGCGGCCCGCCTTGAGCTGCGCCGTGTCCAACGCCGTGTCCTCCAGCGCCTTCAGCCAGGCCTGCCCCCACCAGGTGACCGCGAACCCGCGCCCGTGCGCCGGCGGCATCGCGGCGAACGTCCGCTCCTCCGCGGCCTGTTCGGCGTCGTCGTGGAAGTCGTCCAGCTCGTCGTGTCCACCGCTCATCGCGTACCCCCTCGAAGCGCCACCAGGTCGGCCAGCTCGGCATCGGTCAGTTCGGTCAGCGCCGCCTCGCCGGAACCGAGCACAGCGTCGGCCAGTTCGCGTTTCCGCTCCAGCATCGCCGCGATCCGGTCCTCTACGGTGCCCTCCGCGATCAGCCGGTGCACCTGCACCGGCTGCGTCTGCCCGATGCGGTACGCGCGGTCCGTGGCCTGCGCCTCCACAGCGGGGTTCCACCAGCGGTCGTAGTGCACGACGTGCTCGGCCCGCGTCAGGTTCAGGCCCGTGCCCGCGGCCTTCAACGACAGCAGGAAAACCGGCACTTCACCGCCCTGGAACCGCTCCACCATCGCCTCCCGCTCCGGTACGGGCGTACCGCCGTGCAGGAACTGGCTCGGCACGCCCCGCGCGGACAGGTGCTGTTCGATGAGCCGCGCCATCTGCACGTACTGCGTGAACACCAGCACGCTCGCGTCCTCGGCGAGGATCGTGTCGAGCAGCTCGTCGAGGAGCTCCAGCTTCCCCGAACGGCCCGCCACCTGGGGCCGCTCCTCCTTGAGGTACTGCGCCGGGTGGTTGCAGATCTGCTTCAGGCCGGTCAGCAGCTTCACGACGAGGCCGCGCCGCTCCATCCCGTCGGCCTCGGCGATCGCCGCCATCGTCTCCCGTACGACCGCCTCGTACAGGCCCGTCTGCTCCTTGGTGAGGGACACGGCGCGGTCCGTCTCGGTCTTCGGCGGCAGCTCGGGGGCGATGCCGGGATCGGACTTGCGGCGCCGCAGCAGGAACGGCCGCACCAGCCGGGACAGCCGCTCCGCGGCCGCCGGGTCGGCGCCGCCCTCGACGGCCTGCGCGTACCGCGACCGGAACGTGCCGAGGCGGCCGAGGAGACCCGGCGTGGTCCAGTCGAGAATCGCCCACAGCTCGGACAGGTTGTTCTCCACCGGGGTGCCGGTCAGCGCCACGCGCGCGTGGGCCCTGATTTTGCGCAGCTCCTTCGCGGTCGCGGAGAACGGGTTCTTGACGTGCTGCGCCTCGTCGGCGACGACCATCCCCCAGGTGACGCCCGCAAGCCGCTCCGAGTCCAGGCGCATCGTGCCGTACGTGGTGAGGACGAACTCGCCCTCCGCCAGGTCGTCGAGGCTGCGTGTGCTGCCGTGGAAGCGGCGGACGGCGGTGCCGGGCGCGAACTTCCTGATCTCTCGCTCCCAGTTGCCCATCAGCGATGTCGGGCACACCACCAGCGTCGGCCCGGCGGACGTGTCGTCCTGCTGCCGATGCACGTGCAGCGCGATGAGCGTGATGGTCTTGCCGAGGCCCATGTCGTCCGCGAGGCAGCCGCCGAGGCCGAGCGACGTCATCTGGGCGAGCCAGCCGAGGCCGCGCAGCTGGTAGTCGCGGAGCGTCGCGGCGAGCGCCGCCGGCTGCTCCACGGGCTCGGCCGCCTCCGGGTTGGCGAGCCGCTCCCGCAGCCGCGCCAGCCACCCGGAGGGCTCCACCTCGACCCGGCGTCCCCCGACCTCCGTCGAACCGGTCAACGCGGCGCTCAACGCGTCGACGGGGCTGATCTTGCGGTCCTGCTCGGCACGCGCGCGTTGTGCCTCTTCCGGGTCGATCAGCACCCACTGGTCGCGCAGCCGTACGACCGGCCGGGCGGACTCCGCGAGCCGGTCCAGCTCCTCGCGCGTCAGCTGCTGATCGCCCAGCGAGAACCGCCAGTTGAAGGAGAGCAGAGCGTCCGCGGAGAGATAGGAGGGCGTGCCGTCGCTGAGCCGGTTCTCGCGGTTCTCGCGGCCCGGGTCGGTATCCGACTCGGGGGCGCCGATGACGGCACGCGCGGTGAGCTTCCGCGCCAGCTCTCGCGGCCAGTGCACGTCGACGCCCACTGCGGCGAGCGTGCGCGACGCCGACCCGAGGAGCTCGGTCACGTCCTCGTCGACCAGCTCCACCGCGTCCGGCACGGTGGCCGACAGAAGCGGCCCGAGCGGCGCCCAGGCACGCGCGGCGCGACGCAGCGCGAGTAGCGCGTCGAGCCTGGCCCGCGGCCCGAACGACCGCGCGGCGGGCCCCGATTCGGCCCACACGTCGGCCGCGTCGGCGACGAGCCCGGGGTCGCTGACGCTGTGCATCTGCAGGACGGCGCGGAAGGCGCCGGGGGGCTTGGGGGAGTCGGGGGCGCTCTGGTCGGCGGCCTCGCTGTCCGGGAGGCCGCCGCTCGTGAGGTCTCCGTCGGCGAGGTCGCCGCTGGTGAGGCCGCCCAGCTCGACCCGCAGCGAGACCCGTACGCCCGCGTCCTGCCCGGCCGCCACATCGGCGGCCCACTCCCGCTGCTCGGGCATCCGCTGCGGCGCGTCCACCGCGAACGCCCGCTGCCCTGTGGCCAGTTCGGCGGCGGGGGAGCGAGGCAGCGTGTCCGCCACGGCATCCAGGAACGCCCGCAGGAGGCCCTCGGGGTCGGGCAGGAGCGGCACGGAGGGGGGTCCAGGGCGCTCGGTGGCTTCGAGGGGCACGGCGTGTGCCGCGGGCGGCATCGCGGCGGCCAGGTCGCGAAGCAGCCGCAGGTCGTCGGCGGTCAGCGGGCCCACGCGCCAGGCGTCGTGGTCGTCGGCCGAGAGACCGGGCAACAGCAGCCCTCGCGCGACGAGTTGCAACCCCCAGACCGAAGCGGCACCCCAGAACGCGGAGGCCGAATCAGCCTCTTCAAGGGTGCGCGCCCGCGTCAGCACAGGCAGCGCCTCTCGTACGGACAGGAACCGCGCGGGTACGTGGACGAGCTCCACCGATCCGGCTCCGGTCGCTGTGGGCAGGGCGACGGTCAGGGCCTCCACGGTGCCGATCCCGGCCTCCGGCGGTTCCTGGCCGTCGGTGTGCCAGAACGCCACACGACCGGTACGTGCCGGGTCTCCCGGCAGAAAAACGGCACTACAGAAGGAGAGTTCAAGGATCTCGGAGAGTGTGGCTGAGGGTGGCCTGTGCACAGCGATGTCAGATTCCTCAAATTTGACTACCGGAGCGAGTCGCCGAGGGTACTCCGCCGGGCGAGGTTCGCGCCAGCGGATGTGATGTGACTGTGGTCACTCTCTCTTCGGGTCGGCTCGACCGCGCCCGCACCCTGGGGAAAACCCCCGCCCTGCGGAGGGAAACCCCTACCCCGCGGCAGGAGAACCCCCGCCCCTATACGGGTGGTCGTCCCATGGTTGCGCACGGTCACGTCTCCGTACGTTCGAGTCCACCATCGCCGCACCTCACACCATGGACCGGAGACGTCTGATGCCGCAGCCCAGCCTGCTGGAACCGCAGCCCAGCCCAGCGGAAACAGGGGAACCACAGGAGGCGACCGAGGCGAGTTCCGCGCGGGCCGCTGATACGGGCAGCGGAAGCGAGTTCGCGCCCCTGCTCCGCACCGTGCGCGAACAGGGACTCCTGGAGCGCCGCACCGGCTGGTACGCGCTGGGCATCGCCGCCAACGCCACGGCCCTCGCCGCGATCGTCACCGCCCTGTTCACCGTGGGCGACACCTGGTGGGCACTGCTTCTCGCCGTACCGCTCGCCGTGTTCTCCGCGCGTACCGCCTTCATCGGCCACGACGCCGGGCACGCCCAGATCACCCGCAGCCGCCGCGCGGGCCGGATCATCGGCCTGATCCACGGCAACCTCCTCCTCGGCATGAGCGCCGCCTGGTGGAACGACAAGCACAACCGCCACCACGCCAACCCCAACCACCTGGAGAAGGACCCCGACGTCGCCCCCGACGTCCTGGTCTTCGCCGCCGCACACGCGGAGGGCCGTACCGGACGGGGCGGCTGGCTCACCCGCCACCAGGCCTGGCTGTTCTTCCCGCTGTGCCTGCTCGAAGGCATCAACCTCAAGGTGCAGGGGGTACGCGACCTTCGCCGGCAGTCACCGCGCGAGCGAGCCGTGGAGGCGCCCCTGCTCCTTGCCCACGCCTGCGGGTACGCGGCTCTGCTCCTCACCGTCCTGCCGCCCGGCAAGGCCCTCTCGTTCGCGCTGCTCCACCAGGCGCTGTTCGGCCTCCACCTGGGCATGGCCTTCGCGCCCAACCACAAAGGCATGGAGATGCCCGACGGCACGGGCGAGCGCTGGGGCCATCTGCGCCGCCAGGTCCTCACGTCCCGCAACATCCGCGGTGGCGCGGTCACCGACTGGTTCCTCGGCGGCCTCAACTACCAGATCGAGCACCACCTCTTCCCGAACATGCCCCGCCCCCACCTGCGCCTCGCCAGGCCGCTCGTCCGCGCCCACTGCCGCAGCCTCGACCTCCCGTACGCCGAGACGAGCTTCGTCGACTCGTACCGGCAGGCACTGCGGCACCTCCGCGAGGTGGGGGAACCGGTTCGCGCGGGGCGTTGAGATTGCGGTCGAGCCGACTCAGGGTTCGGCTCGGGGCTCGACTCCGGGACAAGTCAGGGTCGGATCAGGGGCCGGGAACCTCGACAGCACGGGGGCCCGCGGAGGGAGACTGGAACCAGCACGTGCTCGGCTGCGTTCTCCGTACGAAGGCGGTCGCAGACCGGGGACGGCACGCAGAGCGCGGCAGCGTCCGCACGGCGCGGCGCGGGCCGCAGAGGAGGCGACAGACATGTCGAACAACGCGAAGATCGCCATCGGGGGCGTGGCGCTCGGCCTGTTCCTGTGGATCTGGCTGCCTCTGTGGGCCGTCGTCCTGATCATCGTCGGCGTCCCCACAGCGGCGTACCTCACGCTCGACCCGTCCCAGCGCCGCAGACTCCGGCGCATACGGCGGCGTGAGATCGGACGCTGATCGACCTGGTGCGGGTGGCCGGACGACCAGGCGGAGCGAGCACAACTTCCGCCTGGAAAAAACAAGTTGCCCACCCGCACCCCCGGCACCATCCTGTACCGCATGACTTCCGGAAAGGAGGCCCGGCGATCCCACGGTGATCGCTGATGGCCACACCCGCATCCCCTCAGCCCCGACGACCCCAGCAGCCGTCGACGCCCGCGCCGCAGCCCGTCACACCGGGCCGGCTCAGCGCCCACTTCGACCCTCTGCCGTTCCCCGCTCGGACCAGTGCCCTGGCACGCTACGCCCGAGCCCTCACACCGGCGGCCTACACCGCCCTGCACCGCGCCCTCGACGCGGGCAACGACCACGAACGGCACACGGCACTCTTCCTCGCCGTCGCCCGCCGCGACCTGACCACCGTGTCAGCCGCCCTGGCCGACCCTCAGCTGCGCCGACGCGCCCTGTCCGCCGCAACCCGACTCCCCGTACCCGAACCGCCCCTGGAACAACTGGCGTTGAGCCCGATCCGGGCCCTGCGCCACGACACGTACCGCGTCCTGAAGCGCAGCCGACGCCAGGCCCTGGCGGAAGCGCTGCTGCCGCGCGTGTACGACCAGTACGGCTCAGACGACGCGGCGCGGCTCCTCACCGCCTGCTCCGCCGCCACGGCCGACACCTGGCTGCCCCGCCTGGAACCACCGCACGGCGTCCTCCGCACGCTCGCCCGCACGGCACCCATGGCGGTGGCCCGCCACATCGCCGACCGGTACGAGCAACTCGTCGCGCAGGACCGACGTGCCCTGGCGGCCTTCGACCGCCGCTACCGCGCCCTCGTCTGCCTCACGGCCCGACAGGACTCGCACGCGGGCGTGGTGCTGGTCCGCGCCGTGCCGCACTTGCTCGAAGGTAAGGCGGCGCTCGCCGTGCTGCGCCGCCCCGCCGACGTACTCGAAGCGTTGCGCGCCGCCGCAGAGTCGGTCGCCGCCCGACGCGCGGAAACGGACGAACGGGGGGCGTGGAGCGACAGTTCCCGCGCTGAACTGTGCTTCCCGCCGGGCCCGTTGCCCCGAACCGTGAGGAAGGCGCTGCAGCGGTTGCCGCAGGAAGACCTCATGGAGTTGGCGGAGCGGTGCACGGCGGGCGGGCGCAGCACTCGGGGCCGTCAGCGTCACGAGGTGGCGCCGGACGGCATCCTGATGCTGCTCCCGCCTGCCGAACGCCGTCGGAGCGTCACCCGCAGGGCGGACGCCCGTCGGGCGTCATGTCGCTGCGGCGCGACGGACGAGGGCTGTCGCAGAGGGCTCGACGCGGTGCCCGTCAGCGCGCTCGCCGCCCTCGCGCAGGAGGACCGCGCGGAACTGACCGCCTCCCGGCGACAGCGCTGGACGCGTAGGCCGCGTGCCGTGACCCGTCTAGGATTCGCGCTCCCTCTGGAGCAGGCCGAACCCGCCCTCCTTGACGTGGCCGCGCAACCCCACTTCCACTACCGCGCCCTCGCCTGGCCCGCCCTGCTCGCCAGCGCTGAACTCAACGGCGATCCGGCCGAGTTCGTGCGCATCGCCACCCTCTGCGAGCGCGCCTGGCACGACCGGGACGAAGTCCGGCTCCGTACCCTCACCCAACTCGCCGGCACACCTCGGCACCTCCTCGACGCGCTCCCCGCAAACCTCCTGCGCGACGTCACCCTCGCCACCGTCCAGGCCGCCGACACCTCACAAGCCACACTCCTCCAAGCGGACCGACTGCTGCGCCGCACCACCCTCGGCGCGGCAGCCCGACAGGACTACGAAAAGGCCGCCCATAGCGCCGGACTGCTCTGCGAAGTCCTCACCGCCCCACGACACCAGTCCACCAGGCAGGGCAGAGGCCCCGTACCGCCCCTTCCGCTGGACGCTGCCGCCGCACAAGCGCTCTGGGAGGCCGCAGCGCCCCGCACCAAGAACACCCCGACGCTGTGCGTCCCGCTGGCCGGACTCCTCGCCCCGAACCTCCCGGATGTGCCGGAACTCGACCAGAACGTGCACAGCATCGCCCTGACCGCCGACGACCCGGCGCTTGCGGCACGTGCCGCCGAGGCATGGGTGGCGCCGCGCGGGCTGCGCGAGCAGCGCTGCGCCGAACTCGTCGTCCACGACTCCTCGTTCGCCTCCGTACCGCGCATCCTGCACACCCTCGCCACCCGCCGCACCGACCTCCTGGACCAGGTCTTCGAGGCTGCGGAACACGGCCTCACAGGCCACCTCCGGCCACGCGCCACTCCCTGGGTGCCGAGCATCGCACCGACCATTGCGCGCCGCTGGCTGCCGGAGCAGCGCCGAGCCCAAAACCGGCACTACGCGCGCGTGGCACAGGACGAAACAGCCCCACTGCACACCAGAGCCACCGCGGCAGCCCACCTCCGCACCCCCGACGTCCTGGCCGCGCTAGCCACAGATGTCCCACAACCCGTCGCTGCCGCAGCACTCACCGCCCTCGGCGCGACTGAGGAACTCCTCCCGTCCCAGCCTGAGTTGCCGTCCCTGCTGCTCCACCACGCGGGCAGAGGCGGCGCACGCGGACGGGCCGCCACAGCCGCGCTACGACGACTGCTCACCGCCCACCACCCAACGAGCCACGCCGTCGCGCTCCTCCGCGGTGTCCTCACGGGCGTCGACGGCGCGGCGCCCGGTACGCCGGTCGGCAGTCGCAAGGAGGCCGCCCGCGCTCTCGGCGAACTCCCCGGCAGCGCCGCCTTCGAGGCCCTCCTCGCGGCCTGGGACACGGAAGGCCAACACTGCGACGTACGGGCTGTACTCGCCCGCCATCTCCTCCCTCACCTCGACCGCCCCGATGTGGCCGACCGGCTCGCCGCCCACGTTGCCGAGCCCGCCATCCGTGAAATCGTGCTCCACGCGCGCGTACACCACCATTCCCCGCCCCTCGGACCTCCGCCGGACGCGTATCTGTCGTTCCTCATCCGCCTGCTGGGCTCGGCGGAGACGGACCGCGAGACCACCGTCAGGGTGTGCCGGCTGCTCCCTGACCGCAGCGCCCTCGACCCGGAATCCGCACTCCGCGCGCTGGCAGCCCTCATAACCGACCCTGAGCGAGACCGTGTGGTGTGGGGCGCGGCGGCAGAGGCCGTGGGCCGTCTTCCGACCGAAGGACCTGGCGCACGCAGGCTGTTGCTGCCGCTGTGGGCGGAACTCGGCGGCCGAGCCCGTGCCGGATCGGGAACGGAGTCGGACTCTGTCGCGGGACGCGCCGACGCCCTGAGCCGACTGGTCGCCTGCGCGGACACCTTCCAGAACGCCGCTCGCCCCGGCTACGGATACCGATTCGCCGTGCACGGGCCTGTTTCAGGCCGTCCCGCGCCGGGCGGGGACGCGGCCGAGGCAGGCGAGCAGGGCGACGTGATCGACGGACTGGCGTCCGCCCTGGAGGAGGTCGGGCTGCACGCGCGTGCAGCCGGATTGCGCCGGACCGCATTGGTGGGCGCCGTGCTGCGCGGGCACCGCTACCAGCCGGACCGCTGGGACCGATTCCTGCGCAGCGTCGAAGAGCGCGCGGCGCTGTCGCCCGAGCACCCGCGCGATGCGGTCGACTCACCGCCGCAGACGCGGGACGAGGTCGCCCTCACCGCCGTCCGCGACCTCCTTGCCCGGCGCACCCCCGAGGCGGCTCGGCTCGCTCTCGACCTCGTACGAGCCGTGGGGGAGCGCTCGTCCTGGCCCGCCCCATGGCGAGCCCAACTCGACGCACTGCGGCGGCACCAGGACCCGGAAACGGCCGCCGAGGCGCTGCTTGTCGACGCGGAAGGCCGTGCTCGCACCGCCTGACGTCTTACGCCTGACGTGACGCCTGGCGTCTTACGCCTGGTGTTTGGCGGGCCGGGTGGTCAGGCCGTCAGGCAGGCCGTACCGCCATCCTGTCGAGGGCCTCCAACAGGCCGGGCAGTTCCGGGCCCCGGCCCACGGGAAGCACCTCTCCCGGCTCGTCGTCGAGGAGCACGAACGCGATGTCGTCGGTCCGCGCGACCAGGGACCAGCCCGGACCGTCGGCCCGCAACGTACGCGCGTCCTGCGTGGCGAACGCCGACCGCACCCGCCCCAGCGGAGGCGGAGCATCGACGTATGCCCGAGCCTCCTCCAGCACCCGCCGCACGCCGGTCGTGGCAGGCGCGGAGTCCTCCACGTGGCCGGTCCCGGCGTGGGCGTCGCCCTCGGAGTCCGAGTCGGCGTCAGCGCCGCCACCCGCGTGGGCAGACCCCGACCCCGAGCCCGAACCCGTGCCCGGCCCCGAGCCCGAAGTCGCCCCGGTCCCCGCGTCCTCGAACTCCGAGTCGTCGATCTGCCCCCGCCACGTCGCCCACTGGAGGGCGATCTCGTCGGCGCCGAGCCGCCGTTGGGCGGGGCCCCAGGTGCTGGTGTCCGGTGGCGTGAGCACGCGGGCGTCGGGCGCGTCAGGGTCCGGCTCGGGGTCGTGCGGGGCAGGCACGTCGGGCGCGGCGACGGCCACGTCCAGCGGCCAGCCGGGCAGCGCGGCCACGACGGTGCGGTCGTCCGGCGAGAGGTCGTACTCCATGCCGCAGTCCCAGGACGCGATCGCCACGGCCACCAGGGACACGTCGTCCACGACCACTGTCCATCGCGCACCGTCGCCGTCCTGCCCGAGCACGAGCCCGTACCCGTCGGCGGCAGGGGACAGGCCGAGCGCTCCGCACGCCTCCGGATAGTCGTCGCCGAGCACGCTCGGGAACTTCGCAGGCGTGAGAAGCACCGCTGTGAGCACGTACAGCGCGTCGTCGTCGGCGGCGACGGCCTCGCCCGTCCCGGCCATGGCATCCTCCACATCGGTTCGTCCGTCGGCGCACCTTAACGAGTGGGTAACTCGCGCGTCGAGGGCCGGTGATACGGAAAATCGCTCGTCGACGTACTGATCCACTCCGCGTGAGCGAGCCGCACGCCACACAGGGCCGGACGAGACCGAACCGCGCCCGCGCGGGCACTCCTCAGCGTCAGCCCTCCCGCGCGCCCACGCGTTCCGCGGCTGGTACATCGAGGAGTGCCCGCGCCACGGCCTCTGGTGTCTCGCCGCGTTCGCGGGCCAGGTTGAGCACCGCGCGTGTGGCGAGTTCACTCACTCCGAAGGACAGCGCCTCCGGGGAGACCCAGCCGGCGGCCTCGTCCATGCGCTCGTGATCGTCGTCCGCCGCGGCGGATATGTAGGTGGCGGCCGCATCGAAGAGGTTGTGGTTCGTTCGGGTCTTGGCCTGCTGCCGCTTCGCCTCCTTGGCGGCCGACTCACTGGAGCCGTGCTGCCCGCCTCGCCGAAAGATTCTGCGGATCCTGTCGCGCATGTACTGATCCCCTCCCTGCTTCCCGTGGTCCTGCGCTGGTTCCTTCAACTCCCTTTGCCAGTCCCTGAGTTCCTGCGATCTGCCGCGGCCGCGTGCACCCGCGCCCTCGTCGACCCCCGCCTCGCAATCAGACCGCCCCCGCGCGCGAAGCGCGAAGGCAGGCCGACCACGAACCAGTGCAGACCCCTCAACCCTCCCGCACCTCCGCCCTCCCGCACCCCCTCGCGCACCTCAGTCCTCCCGCACCGCGAGGGCCAGGAACCGCGTGTCCTCGTCAACGTACGACACCATCCGCCATCCCGAACTGGCCAGCAAGGGGCGCAAGTTGGCCTCGGCGCGCAAGTCGTCGGGTGTCAGTGGACGGCCGTGCCGCGCGGCGAGTGCGGCCCGACCGACGGCGTGGAAGAGCGCGAGCTGTCCGCCGGGCCGTACGACCCGCGCCAACTCCCGTAGATTCTCCGCTGGTTGCGGCAGGTGCGCGATGAGTCCGGCGGCGAAAACGGCGTCCAGAGAGCCTGTTCGTATCGGCAGCCGCGACACGTCGGCGCGCACCAGGAGGCCTGCGCGCCCCCGGCCCGCCTCGGCCGCGGCGGTCAGCATCTCGGCGGTCAGGTCCGCGCCCACGACCACACCGCCGGCGCCCACGGCGGCGCGCAGCGCCGGCAGTGCGCGCCCCGTGCCGCAGCCCGCGTCGAGCACGGCGGCTCCGGGGCGCAGACCGAGCTCCGCGACCGCCGTGGCGTACGCCGGGCCGTCGTCGGGGAACCGGGAGTCCCAGTCGGCGGCGCGCGCCGCGAAGAACTCCTGGACCCCGGCGGGGTCGTACTCCTTGGTCTGCCGTCCTCGGCCGGTGTTCTCGCTCATGAGCCCATCATTGCCCACCCCACTGACAACGGAGCCGCCGAAGCAGAGCACCGGCCCGGGACTGTGGACGACCGTGGCCTCGCACGCACGTGCGGTGCGCATGTTCGACCCTGGCTCGGTCGTTCAGGAACATCTCGCTGTCATATTCCGCCAGCTTTCGAACTGCGCCCCCTGTGCGCCCCCTTGAGGTCTAGCGTCCCTGGGCCATGGGACACCTGGACCACGCCGCCTTCGGCTGGCTGACCCCCGTGCTTTCGTACGTCATGGCGTGCATCGGCGCCGCCCTCGGGCTGCGCTGCACCGTCCGCGCCCTCGCCGCCTCCGGTCGGGCCCGCCGCAACTGGCTGATCACCGCCGCCTCCGCGATCGGCACCGGCATCTGGACGATGCACTTCGTCGCGATGCTCGGGTTCGGCGTCAGCGGCACCGAGATCCGCTACGACGTGCCGCTCACCGTCCTCAGCCTCCTCGTCGCGATGCTCTTCGTGGGCGCGGGCGTGTTCGTCGTCGGGTACGGCCGTGACCGGCGCCGCGCACTGTTCGCCGGAGGAATGGCCACCGGCCTGGGCGTCGCGAGCATGCACTACCTGGGCATGGCCGCGGTCCGGCTGCACGGCGAAGTGCGGTACGAGCCGCTGCTCGTCGCTCTCTCTGTGGTGATCGCCGTCGTCGCCGCCACAGCAGCCTTGTGGGCGGCGCTCAACATCACTTCACCGCTCGCCGTGGCCGCGGCTTCCCTGGTGATGGGCGGAGCGGTCAGCAGCATGCACTACACGGGCATGTTCGCGGTGACGGTGCGTGTCGACCCGTCGAGCGCCGCACTGCCCGGGGCCACGGCGATGCAGTTCGTCTTTCCCCTCGCTGTCGGACTCGGCTCCTACCTGTTCCTGACGTCGGCCTTCGTCGCGCTCTCTCCGACGGCCGTGGAACGCGCCGCCTCCGCATCCGCACAGCGCCCCGTCGAAAGCGCCACTGCCCACTGACCCGCCGCCTCCCGGATCCACCTCTGGCGGTCACCGCACGGCTTCCATCCACCACGGCCCGAGCGAGGAGGCCATGCGCACACCCCGCGACATACCCGGCCCCGACTTCCCACCGGAGTACGGCACTTCACCCGTCGAACCCGCCGAACAGTCGACGCCCACCCCGCAACCCGACCGACCCACCGCGGAAGAACCGGCACCACGCACGCGTGCAGCACGATTCCGGCTCCGCCCCCGCACTGTCCGCGCCAAGGTCGTCTGCCTGCTCATGGTGCCCGTCGTCTCCCTGCTGGCCCTGTGGGCGTACGCCACCGTCACCACCGCGCAGGACATGGCCCGTCTGCGTCAGGTGCAGCGCGCGGACACGCAGGTGCGCACACCGGTCAGCGACGCCGTCACCGCGCTTCAGGCCGAACGTGAAACCGCCGTCCGCTACGCCACCAAGCCCGGCAATCAACTGGCCACTGAACTCGAACAGCGCGCGGCAGCCACCGACCGTGCCGTCGACCGACTCCGCCTTGGGCCCGGCCACACCATCGCGGACAGCGGCGACTTCAACCCCCAAGTCGCCCAGCGCCTTCGCAACTTCATCACCCAGGCCGACGCCCTCACCGGCCTCCGCGAAACCGTACTCACGCAGAGCGGCAAGTGGGACGACGCGTACGCGCAGTACACCGAAACCATCACCGCCGCCTTCGGCGTCAACAGCGCCCTCACCGGGGTGCACGACGCCCGACTCGGCTCGAACGCGCGCGTACTGCTGGAACTCGCCCAAGCCGCAGAAATGCTCGCCCGCCAGAACACCCTCCTCTCCTCCGCCCGCCTCACCGGCTCCCTCGACGGCAAGCGCCTCAACGCCTTCGCGGGCGCCGCCGAAGCCCGCCGCACCCTCACCACGACCGCCGCACACGACCTGCGCCCAGCCGACCGACAGGCCTGGCGCCAACTCCAGAGCACCGGCGCCTACCGCAACGTGCAGAAGACCGAGGAGGCAGCTCTCGCCGCACCCAGCCCGGCGAAGGCCTACGAGGCCCTCTCGGGCGACAGCACGCCGCAGGCCTACGCGGACCTCGCCGACGGTCTCCGAGCCGTCGAGCGCGGCGCACAGCGCGACGCAACGGGCCGTACGAACCCCGTCTCCCAGGGCGCGCTCTCCCCGGCCGGCGCAGCCGTCCTCCTCGGCCTCCTCGCCGTCGCCGCTTCCCTCGTCATCTCCGTACGCATCGGACGCGGCCTCGTCGTCGAACTCGTCGGCCTCCGCAACAGCGCCCTGCAGATCGCCCGCCGCGAACTCCCGGACGCCATGCGCCGGTTGCGAGCCGGAGAGGAGCTCGACATCGACGCGGAAGCCCCGAAGGGCCCCGCCGCCGACGACGAGACCGGGCAGGTCGCCGAAGCCCTCAACACCGTGCACCGCGCTGCCCTGCACGCCGCCGTCGAGCGCGCCGAGCTCGCCGGCGGCATCTCCGGCGTCTTCGTCAACCTGGCCCGCCGCTCCCAGGTCCTCGTCCACCGGCAGCTCAACCTGCTCGACGCCATGGAACGCCGTGCCGACGACCCGAACGAACTCAGCGACCTGTTCCGGCTCGACCACCTCACCACGCGCATGCGCAGGCACGCCGAAAGCCTGATCATCCTGTCCGGCTCCCCACCCGGCCGAGCCTGGCGCGCACCCGTTCCCCTCACCAACGTCGTCCGGGCCGCCGTCGCCGAAGTCGAGGACTACGCGCGCGTGGACGTCCAACACCTTCCCGAAGCAGCGGTCGTCGGCTCGGCCGTCGCCGACATCACCCACCTCCTCGCCGAACTCGTCGAAAACGCCACCCAGTTCTCGCCCCCGCACACCCGCGTCCGCGTCAGCGGCGAACCCGTCGGCAACGGCTACGCCCTCGAAATCGAGGACCGCGGCCTCGGCATGGGCAAGGAACGCCTCGACGCCGCCAACCGGCGCATCGAGCAGTCCGAGGCCCTGGACCTGTTCGACAGCGACCGCCTCGGCCTGTTCGTCGTGAGCAGGCTCTCCGCCCGCCACACGATCAAGGTCCACCTGCGCACCTCGCCGTACGGAGGCACGACCGCCGTAGTCCTGCTCCCGACGGCCGTCCTGCAGCAGACCCTCGACGAACGACCACCCAACAGCCCACTTCACCAAGTCACTTCGAGCGCATCAGCCCTCCGCCCCCGACCCGAACCGGACCCCCCTCCGACCGACCCTCAGCGCCCGCCACGCCGGCAGCCCGACCACGCCGGGATCGCCACTCTCAAGCTCCACACCGACACCACCCACCCCGACCGCAGCGCCCCCACCGGCGACCCCGACAGCCTGCCCCGCCGAGTCCGCCAGGCCAGCCTCGCCCCACAACTCCGCCAACAACCCACCCCCGAGAACCCGACCGACCCGCTCGACGCGGGCCCCGAAGAACGCACCGCAGAACAGGTCAGGGCCCGCATGACGGCCTACCGCGACGGCTGGGCCCGAGGCGGCGGCCGCCCACCCGGAAGCCCCGGAGGCCGACGCACAGCGACACGACGAGGCGACCACGACGAAGGAGACCGCACATGATCGACGGAACAGGCCACGCGGACGCCGACAACCCCGGCCAACTCGACTGGCTTCTCGACGACTTGGTGACCCGCATCCCCGACATACGCCACTGCGTGGTGCTCTCCGGCGACGGACTCGCCGTCGGCTCCTCCCACACGCTGCGCCGGGACGACGCCGAACACCTCGCCGCCGTCGCCTCCGGCTTCCACAGCCTCGCCAAGGGCGCGGGACGCCACTTCGGCGTCGGAGGAGTGCGGCAGACCATGGTCGAGATGGACCAGGGCTATCTGTTCGTCGCCGCTGCGGGAGACGGTTCGTGCATCGCCGTCCTCAGCACGCCCGGCGCCGACATCGGCCTCATCGCCTACGAGATGGCCCGCCTCGTCAAACGCGTCGGCGAGCACCTCCGCACCCCGCCCCGGCACGCCGCCCAGCCGCCCACCACGCGATGAGCACGAAAGACGGCCGCCACACATGAACACCCACCAGAGCGACGAAGGCAGCGAGCGCCCCCGCCCCGGCAGCCAGTGGTACGACGCCGAAGCCGGCCCCGTCGTCCGCCCCTACGCCATGACGGGCGGACGCACCGACCCCGGCCCGAACGCAGCCCACTTCGACCTCATCGCCCTCGTCACCCTGACCGGCGGCGCAGCAGCCCCCGGCGCAGACCCCTCCCTCGGCCCGGAACACCGCGCACTCCTCGAACTGTGCCGCACCGAAACCCAGTCGGTCGCCGAACTCGCCACCGGCGCCGACCTCCCCGTAGGGGTGGTACGCGTCCTCCTGGGCGACCTCATGGCGCGCGGCCGCATCAGCATCAGCCGCCCCGTACCACCGGCCCAACTGCCGGACACACGCATCCTCCGCGAGGTGATCGACGGCCTGCGCGCACTCTGAACAGAGCGAGGCGAAACGTGACCGAGTCACACCGCACCACCGCAGCGAAAACGACCACAGCGCAGCCCGAACGCGCCCCTATATGAGAACCATTCGGACTCGCGACGATCAGAACCCGCAAACCACAGTCCAGGCCCCGGAACGCGAGTACCGGACCGAAATACTGCAGACCACGCCCGCCCGAAAACACAACAGAAACCACGACAGAAGCCGCAGCAGCAACCAGCTGCGGACCCACAGCAATCCCGCAGCCAACAGCAGAAGACCGCAACAGGAACGCCACCAGAGAGAAGTGACCATGGCCCCAGAGCGCCTCTACACCGACACCGGCGACACGAGCGCCCTGGCCCTGAAGATCCTCGTCGCCGGCGGATTCGGCGTAGGAAAGACCACCCTGGTCGGATCGGTCAGCGAGATCCGGCCACTCCGGACGGAAGAACGCCTCAGCGAGGTGGGCGAGTTCGTCGACGACACCGCAGGCGTGGACCGCAAGACCACCACCACCGTCGCCATGGACTTCGGCAGGATCACCATCAGAAGCGGCCTGTCCCTCTACCTCTTCGGCACTCCGGGACAGGACCGCTTCTGGTTCCTCTGGGACGAGCTGTCCCACGGAGCTCTGGGCGCCGTCGTCCTGGCAGACACCAGGCGCCTGGAAGACTGCTTTCCCGCGGTCGACTTCTTCGAGCACCGCGGCATCCCCTTTGTAGTGGCGGTCAACTGCTTCCCCGGCGCCCGCAATTACGGAGCCCACGACGTGTCCCGCGCCCTCGACCTCGACCCCGGCACACCCGTCGTACTGTGCGACGCCCGCGACCGCGACAGCGGCAAAGAAGTGCTGATCAGGCTCGTCGAGTACGCCGGACGGATGCACACCGCCCGCCTCCTCGACAGCGTCGGCCAGAACTGAAACCGACGCAGCAACCGCACGCCTCAGTCGGAGATACCCGCCTCCGCCACCACCTTCGTGATCCTCACCCGCACAAGGAGTTCACCCGGCACGCCATTGCGCGCACCGAACTCCTCCGCCCGCTCGGAGCCCATGTAGCGGGCAGCGATCCGCGTAGCCCCGTCACGCACCTCCTCCAAGTCCTCGATGAGCTCGGCCTGCCCCTGAAGCACGACGTACGAGAACGGCGGCCGGTCGTCGTCCACACACAGGGCGACCCGGCCGTCCCGCGCCAGATTGCGGCCCTTCACCGTGTCCTTACCGGTGTTGAAGAGCAGATGCTCGTCGCCGTCGAGCACGAACCAGACAGGAGCGATATGCGGCGAGCCGTCGGCCCGTACGGTCGACAACTTCCCGGTACGGGTCCCATGCGAGACAAAAGCGTGCCATTCGGCCTCAGTCATCTTCTGTGCCATGTCCCCATCCTGTCTTGCCCGCAGCGCGACGGTGGTGAAGGCTTGCGTGCAAAGGCGGAACGGGGAGGTCCGAAACATGGTGCAAAACACAGGACTCGGCTGGTTGCTCGACGACCTGACCAAGCGCGTCGAACACGTCCGGCACGCACTTGTCCTGTCCAACGACGGCCTGGTGACAGGAGCGAGTTCGGACCTGCGACGAGAGGACGCCGAACACCTGGCGGCGGTCTCCTCGGGCCTGCACAGCCTGGCCAAGGGATCAGGCCGCCACTTCGGCGCAGGCAACGTACGCCAAACCATGATCGAGTTCGACGAGGCGATCCTCTTCGTGACCGCCGCGGGCGACGGCAGCTGTCTCTGCGTCCTGAGCTCCGCGGACGCCGACATCGGTCAGGTGGCGTACGAGATGACACTGCTCGTGAATCGCGTCGGCGAACACCTCGGAGTCGGAGCACGCCACAGCTCACCGGCCGTCGATCTCTGATCCGGGGCACGACCAGCCGTCGGCGTCATCGGACGGCCCGCCGCCACCGATGACGCCGACACGTACCCGCCGTGAGACAGCGGTTCGCGGCGGCTCGCGACACCGCAACCGAGCCGTGATGACGGGGTTTCCGGGCCGTCGAGCAGAGTTATCCACAGGCCGAGCGGCGTGAGCCGGACCCGGCTACGGTCTTCACCGAGAGTAGTCAGACCGACCTCACGGGGGACCACCATGTCCGGAAAAGCCGTACCCACCAAGTCAGTTCACACACTCGCGTCGAGCTACGCACCCGGCCGCGCGGCCGCCGACCTCGGCCTGAAACGAACCGAACTGCTCCTCGCAGTCCAGCTCGGCCTCGTCCGCACCATCGCCGGCCAGGAACCCGGGCGCTGGCGCATCCCGCGGGCTGAGATCGAGCGACTCCAGTCCGCGCCGGGATTTCCGCACGCGTTGCGGGAACGCGTCAAAGTCGTCGGCACCACCGAAGGCGCCGAACTCATGGGCGTGACCCGCGACCGCTTCACCAAGCTCGCCCGCCTCGGCTTCCTCGCCCCCGTCAAGTTCTACCTGAACCGGTACCGCACACTGGTGTGGCTCTACCTCGCCGACGACGTCCGCCAGTTCGCCGAAGCCAACGCCTCACTCCTTTCCGGCCAGGCACCCGTCACCCTGCGCAGCCGCCTCGGCGCGGGAGAGGACCGCCGCGCCCGCAGCTGGCGCGAACGCCACTGCAGCCACCTCCTCAGTCTCGCCGACGGACCCTGGCAGACCGCCGCAGTGACGGCATCCATGCTCGACCCCACGCAGGTCGCGGACATCGTGCCCGACCCGTACGAGCGCGCCTACCTCAACCGTCTCCGCCCCGAGTCGACAAACCTGCCCGGCGGCCCCGACTCACCCACTGCAGAAGTCGCCGCACGCGTCCTGCAGGCGGACGACCCGGACGAGATCCGCTGGCTGCGCACGACGCTCGGCCTCGTCATGGATCAGGCGAGGAACGACCACCCGGCCCCACGACCGGACGGCGAAGTTCCGGCTCCCGTAACAGCGTTTGGGCCAGAGCAAGGCGACGGCGGCAGCCTGCGGGATGCCGACACCATCCAACCCGACCGCCCCAGGGAAGAAGCAACCCAGGAAGCCTCAGGCGAGCCCGCCACTCAAGGACGCAAGCGCCGCCGCGCACTGCTGAGCTGGATCGGCCGCGGAAACGGCTGACACTGCTTGCCGATAAATCGTCAACAAGCTGTCGAGAACGCCGAATTGAGAGGGGGAGCCAATGCTACGGATGGCTTTCAGGGACGCTCTCGACCGTCTCGTTCAGATCCTGCGCATAGTGCTGAATCGCTGGGCGGTACTCGGCGACGTTCGGATCGTCGCTCGTCGTGGCGACCAGCGTGAGCAGCAGCTCCATCGCGTCGTGATGGCGACCCACGTTGAACAGCGCCATCGCGAGGAACGCCTTGAGGGCACCGTTCTCGGGGAACTCCGCAGACGCCGCCGTCAACGTGTCCACGGACTCCTCGTACCTGCCGAGAACGCGATACGTGGAGCCGAGCCCGAGCAGCGCGTCGGCGCGGTCGCCGGCAGAGAGGCTGCCAGGGCCTCCGGGGATCTCCAGCGCACGCTGATAGTGCGGCACCGCGTCGACCTCGAGCCCGAGCACGTCGTGCACCCAGGCCGTCTGATAGGCGACCTGGGTGTCGCCCGGCAACTCCTCGGCGAGCGCGAGGAATTGCTCCCGGGCCTCGGCCGGCTGCCCGCTCTCGCGTAGCCGTATCGCTTCCGCGAGTCGCTGATCCGCGGGTCGGTGGTCCGCAGATCCGGCCTCCGAGTGCCCGCCGTCGTCGAGTCGAGTGTCCTGGTCGGTCACGAGGCGGCCCCGGGCTCGTTCCGACGGAACAGGCCTTCCTGCACGACAGAGACGAGAAGCTGACCCTGCTGGTCATAGATCCGCCCACGCGCGAGACCACGGCCGCCCGTCGCGATCGGCGACTCCTGGTCGTACAGGAACCACTCGTCGGCGCGGAAAGGACGGTGGAACCACATGGCGTGATCGAGGGAGGCCATGTCGAAGCCACGCGGACCCCACAACGGCTCGACGGGGATGCGCACAGCGTCCAGGAGCGTCATGTCGCTCGCGTACGTGAGGGCGCAGGTGTGGACGAGCGGATCGTCACCCAGCGGTCCGACGGCGCGCATCCACACGGCGCTGCGCGGCTCGGCGCCCTGCACCTCGTCCTGCGTCCAGCGAAGCCGGTCGACATACCGGATGTCGAAGGGCTGCCGCCGAGCCATCCGCTCCAACTGCTCGGGCAGCGCGCCGAGATGGGCCCGGATCTCGTCCGTGACGGTCGGCAGCGTCTCGGGGGCGGGAGCGTCGATACGAGGCGGCAGCTGATGCTCGAAGCTGCCCTCCTCGGCCTTGTGGAAGGAGGCGGTGAGGTTGAAGATCGTGCGGCCCTGCTGCACGGCGGTGACCCTGCGGGTGGTGAAGGAGCGGCCGTCACGGACGCGCTCCACCTGATACACGATGGGCACGCCGGGGCGGCCGGGACGCAGGAAGTAGGCGTGCAGCGAGTGCACGGGCCGGTCGCCGTCCGTGGTGCGGCCCGCGGCGACGAGGGCCTGGCCGGCGACCTGGCCGCCGAAAACGCGCTGCAGTGACTCCTGCGGACTGCGGCCGCGGAAGATGTTGACCTCGATCTGCTCCAGATCGAGCAGGTCGACGAGTCTCTCTGCGGGATTGGTGGTCATCAGGGGCTCCCGGTGGTCATCTTCACGAGGGGCGGGGCGGGGCGGGCTGGGCGGGGGCTGGGCTGGGAGGAGGGGAGGGGGGCGGGGGGAAGCCCCCCCGGAACCCCCCCCCCCCCCCACAACTGCCCCACCCCCGTAACCCGAACAACAGCCCGGCCTTCCTCGTCTGATACGGCGAGGTCGACTTCGGCGCTGATGCCCCAGTCGTGGTCGTTGTTGGGGTCGGCGAAGGTCTGGCGGACGCGCCACAGGCCGTGGGCGGCGTCTTCCTCGATGGAGAGGAGTTTGGGGCCGCGGGCGTCGGGGCCGGTGCCGAGGTCGTCGTACTCGTCCCAGTAGGCGTCCATGGCTTCGCCCCAGGCGTCGGCGTCCCAGCCGGAGTCGGCGTCGAGTTCGCCGAGTTCGTCGACGTTGTCGAGGGCGGCGAGTTCGACGCGGCGGAACATGGCGTTGCGGACGAGGACGCGGAAGGCGCGGGCGTTGGCGGTGACCGGCTTGACCTGGTCGGCCTTTTCCTGGGCTTCTTCGGCGGTTTCGACTTCGGGGTTGGCGAGCTGTTCCCACTCGTCGAGGAGTGAGGAGTCGACCTGGCGGACCATTTCGCCGAGCCAGGCGATGAGGTCTTCGAGGTCGTCGGACTTGAGGTCGTCCGGGATGGTGTGTTCGAGGGCCTTGTACGCGCTCGCCAGGTAGCGGAGGACGATGCCTTCGGTCCGGGCGAGTTCGTAGAAGGAGGTGAACTCGGTGAAGGACAGGGCGCGTTCGTACATGTCGCGGATCACGGACTTCGGCGAGACCGGGTGGTCGCCGACCCACGGGTGTGAGCGCCGGTAGAGGCCGTAGGCGTGCCACAGCAGCTCTTCGAGGGGCTTCGGGTACGAGATGTCCTGGAGCCGTTCCATGCGCTCCTCGTACTCGACGCCGTCGGCCTTCATCTGGCCGACGGCTTCGCCGCGTGCCTTGTTCTGCTGGGCGGCGAGGATCTGCCGGGGGTCGTCGAGGGTGGATTCGACGACGGACACCATGTCGAGGGCGTACGACGGGGATTCGGGGTCGAGGAGTTCGAAGGCGGCGAGCGCGAACGTGGACAGCGGCTGGTTGAGCGCGAAGTCCTGCTGGAGGTCGACGGTGAGGCGCACGATGCGGCCGGTGGCGTCGGGTTCGTCGAGTTTTTCGACGACGCCGCCGTCGAGGAGCGAGCGGTAGATGGCGATGGCGCGGCGGATGTGGCGGAGCTGGTTCTTGCGCGGCTCGTGGTTGTCCTCGAGGAGGCGGCGCATGGCCTCGAAGGCGTTGCCGGGGCGGGCGATCACCGACAGGAGCATGGTGTGGGTGACGCGGAACCGGGAGGTGAGCGGCTCGGGTTCGGAGGCGATGAGCTTCTCGAAGGTGTTCTCGGTCCAGCCGACGAAACCTTCCGGCGCCTTCTTGCGGACGACCTTGCGGCGCTTCTTCGGGTCGTCTCCGGCCTTGGCGAGTGCCTTTTCGTTCTCGATGACGTGCTCGGGCGCCTGGGCGACGACGAATCCGGCGGTGTCGAAGCCCGCGCGTCCGGCGCGGCCTGCGATCTGGTGGAACTCGCGGGCGCGCAGGACGCGTACGCGGTTGCCGTCGTACTTGGCGAGGGCGGTGAACAGCACGGTCCGGATGGGGACGTTGACGCCGACGCCGAGGGTGTCGGTGCCGCAGATGACCTTGAGGAGTCCGGCTTGTGCGAGTTTTTCGACGAGGCGGCGGTACTTGGGCAGCATGCCCGCGTGGTGCACGCCGATGCCGTGGCGTACGTAGCGGGAGAGGTTGCGGCCGAATTTGGTGGTGAAGCGGAAGTTGCCGATGAGTTCGGCGATCTGCTCCTTCTCGGCCTTGGTGCACATGTTGATGCTCATCAGGGACTGGGCGCGTTCGACGGCCTGTGCCTGGGTGAAGTGCACGATGTAGACGGGCGACTGCTTCGTCTCGAGCAGTTCGGTCAGCGTCTCGGTGATGGGGGTGAGGCGGTACTCGTACGAGAGGGGTACGGGCCGGGTGGCGGAGCGGACGACGGAGGTGGGCCGTCCGGTGCGGCGGGTGAGGTCCTTCTCGAACATGGAGACGTCGCCGAGGGTGGCGGACATCAGGATGAACTGGGCCTGCGGGAGTTCGAGGAGCGGGATCTGCCAGGCCCAGCCGCGGTCCGGTTCGGCGTAGAAGTGGAACTCGTCCATGACGACCTGGCCGATGTCGGCGTCCTTGCCGTCGCGGAGGGCGATGGAGGCGAGGACCTCGGCGGTGCAGCAGATGACGGGGGCGTCGGCGTTCACGGAGGCGTCGCCGGTGAGCATGCCGACGTTCTCGGTGCCGAAGAGCTTGCAGAGGTCGAAGAACTTCTCGCTGACGAGGGCCTTGATCGGCGCGGTGTAGAAGGTGACCTTGTCGGCGGCGAGGGCGGCGAAGTGCGCGCCGGCGGCGACCAGGCTCTTGCCGGAGCCGGTGGGCGTGGACAAGATCACGTTGGCGCCGGAGACCACCTCGATCAGCGCCTCCTCCTGAGCCGGATAGAGAGTGATGCCCCGTTCCTCGGTCCATGACGAGAAGGCGTCGAAGAGGGCATCGGGGTCGGCGTCCGGCGGCAGCTGATCGATAAGGGTCACACCCCCATCTTGCCTGCCCGCACCCCCGATCAGGGAACCGGAGGTCGGCGGGAAGATCACGAGCGTTACGCTGTGCCGTCGACCGGGCGCCCGACCATGCGTCAACTGGGCGTCAGCAGAACGAGATTTGGGGCGGGCACGGCCATGATGGGTCCAGCACACTCACTGTCGGGAGCGGCGGCCTGGCTGGGGGTGGGAGCGGCGGCGGCTGCCGCGGGGCACCCGATGCCCTGGCCGGTTCTCGTCGTCGGCGCACTGATCTGCGCGGGTGCGGCGCTCGCCCCTGACCTGGACCACAAGTCGGCGACGATCTCCCGGGCCTTCGGTCCGATCTCGCGCGGCTTGTGCGAGGTGGTCGACAAGCTGTCGTACGCCGTCTACAAGGCGACGAAGTCGCGGCACGACGCGCGGCGCAGCGGGGGGCACCGGACGCTGACGCACACGTGGCTGTGGGCGGTGCTGATCGGCGGCGGTGCGTCCGTGGCGGCGATCACGGGCGGCCGGTGGGCGGTTCTCGCGATCTTGTTCGTGCATCTGGTGCTGGCGGTGGAGGGCCTGCTGTGGCGGGCGGCGCGGGTTTCGAGTGACGTCCTGGTGTGGCTGCTCGGTGCGACGAGCGCGTGGATTCTCGCGGGTGTCCTGGACGAGCCGGGCAACGGGGCGAACTGGCTGTTCACGGGCCCGGGCCAGGAGTACCTGTGGCTGGGGCTGCCGATCGTCCTCGGCGCGCTGGTGCATGACATCGGAGATGCGTTGACGGTGTCGGGCTGCCCGATCCTGTGGCCCATCCCGATCGCGGGCAAGCGCTGGTACCCGATGGGCCCGCCGAAGGGCATGCGGTTCCGTGCGGGCAGCTGGGTGGAGCTGAAGGTGCTGATGCCGGTGTTCATGCTGCTGGGCGGCGTGGGCGGTGCGGCGGCGCTGAATGTGATCTAGAGGCTGTGCTGCAGGTGATCTAGGCGGTCTCTGAGCGTCCTCCAGGCGTTGCCGGAGGGCGCTCAGCGGCATTTGGCTCCCTGGCGCCTCGGGCTCTGCCTCAACCTCGACTTCAGGGTGAGACTCCACTCGACCGTCGGCTCAGGAAGGCTTCTTCTGGCCTCCCCACGCGTTAGTGCCGGGCCTGGTTTCATGCCGGTCCGCGCTCTGCTCTCAGCGAATGTTCCAGCCTGTGGGAACGTCAGATTCCGGGTGTTTCAGGGCGTAGATTCGAGTCGTGTCCGAGGGGCGGGGACGTCACGAGACGGGGAGGGCGTAATGGGCGTGCTGACGGGCAGGACGGCGGTCGTCACCGGGGGTTCGCGGGGCATCGGCCGGGCGATCGTGGAGCGCTTGGCGCGTGACGGGGCGAGCGTGGTGTTCAACTACGCGCAGAGCGCCGACGCGGCAGCCGATGTCGTACGAGCAGTCGAGGACGCCGGCGGCAGCGTTCACGGGGTGCGGCTCGACCTGGCCGAGCCGGGGGCGCCCGAGCGCCTGATGGAGATCGCCGACGAACGGTTCGGCGGGCTGGACATCCTGGTCAACAACGCGGCGTTGAACTTCACGGTCGCGCCGCTCGCGGAGACCGAGGAACACGTCTTCGACCGGGCTATGACGGTCAACGCCAAGGCCGCGTTCCTCACCATCCGGTACGCGGCCCGGCACATGCGGGACGACGGCCGCATCGTCACCATCTCGACGCTGAACACGGTCCGCCCGGCTCCGCGGAACGCCCCGTACGCGGCCAGCAAGGGCGCGATCGAGCAGCTGACTGCAGTGGCGGCGCAGGAGCTGGGGCCGAGAGGGATCACGGCGAACACGGTGTCGCCCGGCGCGACCGACACCGATCTGCTGCGGGGCACCAACTCGGCGGAGAACCTGGACATGGCCGTCGCCATGACCCCGCTGCGCAGACTGGGGCAGCCGTCGGACGTGGCCGACGTCGTCGGGTTCCTCGCGGGCCCGGACGGGCGCTGGATAACGGGGCAGAACATCCGGGCGACGGGCGGCATCGGCTGACGGACGCGGGACGGTGAGTGGAGGTGCTGCCGTCCGACAGCACCTCCTGTCCTCCCCGCAGGGCTCGGCCGTGCCGGAACTGCAAGAGCTCGGCCGTGCCGGGACCGTAGGGGCTCAGCCGTGCCAGGAGCGCCAGAGCGCCGCGTACGCGCCGTCGGCGGCGACCAGCTCGTCGTGGCTGCCCAGCTCGCTGATCCGGCCCTGCTCGACGACCGCGATCACGTCGGCGTCGTGCGCGGTGTGCAGGCGGTGCGCGATAGCGACGACGGTGCGGCCGTCCAGCACACGCGCCAGGGACCGCTCCAGGTTCCGGGCCGCGCGCGGGTCGAGCAGCGACGTCGCCTCGTCCAGGACCAGCGTGTGCGGATCGGCCAGGACCAGCCGCGCCAGGGCGATCTGCTGAGCCTGAGCCGGAGTGAGCGTGAAGCCGCCCGAGCCGACCTCGGTGTCCAGGGCGTCGTCCAGCGACCTGGCCCACGTGTCGGCGTCGACCGCGCCGAGCGCCGCCCACAGTTCGGCGTCCTCAGCGTCGGACCGGGCGAGGAGCAGGTTGTCGCGGAGTGAGCCGACGAACACGTGATGCTCCTGGTTGACCAGCGCGACATGCTCGCGGACCCGCTCGGCGGGCATCCGGGACAGCTCCGCGCCACCGAGGGCGACCGAGCCGGTTCGCGGGCCGTAGATCCCGGCGAGCAGCCGGCCGAGGGTGGACTTGCCGGCGCCGGAGGGGCCGACCAGTGCGACCCGGCTGCCGGGCTGCACGGTGAGGGACACCTGGCGCAGGACGTCCACACCCGGGCGGTACGCGAAGTGCACCTGGTCCGCCGTGACCTCGCGACCGTCGGGGGCGATGGACGAGTCGCCGGCGCCGGGCTCGATCTCGCGGACGCCGACGAGCCGGGCCAGGGACACCTGGGCCACCTGGAGCTCGTCGTACCAGCGCAGGATCAGGTTGACCGGGTCGACCATCATCTGGGCGATCAGGGCGCCGGTCGTGAGCTGGCCGACGTTGATCCAGCCCTGCAGGACGAAGACACCGCCGATGAGGAGGACCGACGTCAGGACAGTGACATGCGTGGCGTTGATGACGGGGAACAGCACAGAACGGAGGTAGAGCGTGTACCGCTCCCACGCGGTCCATTCCCGGACACGCTGGTCGGACAGGGCGACGCGGCGGGCGCCGAGCCGGTGCGCCTCCACGGTGCGGCCCGCGTCCACGGTCTCGGTGAGCGCGGCGGCGACCGCAGCGTACCCGGCGGCTTCCGAACGGTACGCGGACGGGGCGCGCTTGAAGTACCAGCGGCAGCCGATGACCAGCACGGGCACCGCAAGCAGCACGGACAGAGCGAGCGGCGGCGACGTGAAGGCGAGGCCGCCGATCAGCAGGCCGATCCAGACGACGCCGATGGTCACCTGTGGCACGGCTTCACGCATGGCGTTGGCGAGCCGGTCGATGTCCGTGGTGATGCGGGACAGCAGGTCGCCGGTGCCGGCGCGCTCCAGGACGCCCGGAGGCAGCCCCACGGAGCGGATCAGGAAGTCCTCGCGGAGGTCGGCCAGCATCCGCTCGCCCAACATGGCGCCGCGCAGCCGTACGAGCCGGATGAACACCGCCTGCAGGACCAGCGCGGCCGAGAACAGGGCGACGGCGCGGCCCAGTTGGAGGTCGCCGTTCCCGTCGGCGGCCTGCTGGACGAGATCACCGAGGAGGGAGGGGCCGACCATCGACGCGATCACCGCGACCGCGTTCACCGTGATCAGCAGGGCGAAGGCCTTGCGGTGCCGGCCGAGCAGTTCACGCACATACGCCCGTACCGTCGCGGGGCTGCCGACCGGCAGGGTCTCCGTGGTGCGGGGAGCCGCCGGATCGTACTCCGGTGGCGCCAGGCCGATCATGCTGTCTCCTCGATATCGAGGCCGAGGTCGGACGCGCCGACCCTGGCTGAGGTCTTCCCTCCGGCCGCCCGATCGGAGTCCGTGGACCCGATGCGGGGGCTGTCGGTGCCGCGCTCGCGGTCCTGCTGCTCCGCGTCCGTCTCGCGGGTCACGACAGCTCGGTAGAGGGGCTGGGTATGGACGAGTTCACGGTGTACGCCGACCGCTGCGACCTCGCCTTCGTGGACGAACACCACACGCTCGGCCCGGTCCAGGAGCAGCGGGGAGGAGGTGCAGACGACGGTGGTGCGGCCTCGGCGGAGGGTGCGCAGGCCGTCCGCGATGCGTGCCTCGGTGTGCGAGTCGACGGCGGAGGTCGGCTCGTCCAGGACGAGCACCTCGGGGTCGGTCACCAACGACCGTGCCAGGGCGAGGCGTTGGCGCTGCCCGCCGGAGAGCGACCGGCCGCGTTCGGTGATGGGCGCTTCCATCGGGTCGTCGTCCACCGAGTTCTGCGCGAGGGCGTCCAGGACGTCGGCGCACTCGGCTGCTGCCAGCGCGTCCTCGACGGTGACCTTGCCGGAGGCCGGTACGTCGAGGAGCTCGCGCAGCGTGCCGGACAGCAGGACCGGGTCCTTGTCCTGAACGAGGACGGCGGTACGAGCCGTGGCTAGGGGAAGGGCGTCGAGCTGCGCGTCTCCCAGGCGTACGGAGGGGGTGGGAGTGTCGAGGGCGGCGTGCCCGCCGAGCCGTTCCGCGAGCCGACCCGCCTCGTCGGGATCGCCGCAGACCACGGCGGTGAGCCGGCCCTCGGGGGCGAGCAGGCCGGTCAGCGGGTCGTACAGATCACCGCTGGGCACGACAGCATGCTCGGGCCCGCCCGGGGCGGCGAAGGCTGCCTCGGGAGCGCCCGACAGCCCGGCAACCTCCGGCGCCTCGGCAACCTCCGGTACCTCGGTGGCTTCCGACACCCCGGCGGCGTCCGACGGCCCGGCGATCGCCCCGCCCGCGGTGTCGCGCTCCAGCGAGAGAACGCGGGCGGCGCGTTTCGCGGACGGGCGGGAGAAGGAGTACGCCATGGCGATCTCCTCGAAGTGCCGCAACGGATAGCCCAGCAGCATCACCGCGCTGTACACGGTGACGAGTTCGCCGACGGCGACGCGGCCGTCCCGTACGAGACCGAGGCCGTGCCAGACCACGGCGATGAGCAGCAGACCAGGGAGGAGCACTTGAACGGCGCTGATCAGCGACCACATGCGGGCGCTGCGCACGGCGGCGCGGCGCACGTCCTGCGAGGCGCGGCGGTACCGGTCGAGGAAGAGTTCCTCACCGCCGATCCCGCGCAGCACCCGCAGCCCGGCGACCGTGTCCGAGGCGAGCTCGGTGGCCTTGCCCGCCTTGTCGCGCTGGGCGTCCGCGAGCCGGGTGGCGCGCGGCAGCAGCGGCAGGACGCCGAGGCCGACGAGGGGTACGCCGACGGCCACGACGAGACCGAGGTCCGGCTGGTAGACGACGAGTCCCACGCAGACGAGCACGACTGTGAGGGCCGCGGCCGTGAACCGGGAGACGGCCTCGACGAACCAGCCGATCTTCTCGACGTCGCCGGTCGACACCGCGACGACCTCGCCGGCGGCAACGCGTCGCGTCAACGCGGCCCCGAGGTGGGCGGTTTTGCGGGCGAGGAGCTGCTGCACGCGGGCGGCGGCGGTGATCCAGTTGGTGACGGCGGTGCGGTGCAGCATGGTGTCGCCGAGCGCGATGCCGACGCCGGAGACGACGAGCATGACCCCGGCGAGCGCCAGCCGCGAACCGGACCGCTCGACGACGGCCTGAACGGCGAAGCCCACGCCGTACGGAAGCGTCATCACGGTGATGAAGTGCAGCAAGCCCCAGGCGAGCGACCTGAGTTGGCCACCCGTCTGGTTGCGTCCGAGCCACCACAGGAACCGGGGGCCCGAGCGGGCGTCGGGCACGCCCGGGTCGGCGTACGGAAGATCGCTGATCTGCATGACGTCCCAGAGGTCGATCGGCGCGCCGCGCCGGCGCACGCGGCGCTGAATGCGTGGGGGAAACCGTGCAAGGCTGACTCCGAAACGGGGGCCGAGGCAAACGGTTTTCTGTCTGCTTGCAAAGAACCGGTCATTCCTGCGGCGGGCGCCGCCCGGAGGGCGGGTGGCCGCGCCAACGGGTGGGACGATGGTGCGTATGCGGACATCGGGGGTGGGCGGAGTGCGGACTGTGCGCACGGTTCTCGGGGCGGCTGTCGCGACGGCGCTCGCGCTGGCGACGCTCACTTCCTGCAGCTCGGCGGAGAACAGCCACGCGAAGAGCGGCCGGGAGGACGGCGGTTCCGTCGGGAAGACCGGAGGGAAGGGCGGGCAGGGCGCGGAGCAGCGCACACAGGACCTCACCCGCTTGCCCGACGTAGGCACCCGCCTGCACCGCCGCATCCCCGCCGACTCCCGCCAGGCCCTGGTGGTCCGCGGCGAGGGCGAGGACTCCGCCGACTCCACGGTGTTCCTGTACGAGAAGCACGGCAAGACCTGGGACCGCACCCGCAGTTGGCCCGCGCACAACGGCAAGCGCGGCTGGACCACCGATCACCGCGAGGGCGACAAGCGGAGCCCCGTCGGGGTGTTCACGCTGAGCGACGCGGGCGGTGTGCTCGCCGCGCCGGACGCCCGGCTTCCGTACACGGAGTCGCCGGCGTTCCAGGCCTCCCGCGCCTGGCCGAAGACGCATTGGCACGACTTCGACCACGTCATCGCGATCGACTACAACCGCGTCAAGGGCACCCCGCCCAACGACCCGAACCGTCCGCAGGGCCAGTCCAAGGGCGGGTACATCTGGCTGCACCTGGACCACGGCAGCGGCACATCGGGATGCGTGAGCGTGTCCAAGTCGGCGATGCAGTACCTGCTGCGCGAGCTGGACCCGAAGGCGCACCCGGTGATCGTCATGGGAGACAAGGGCAACCTCGCCGACTCCTGAGCCACGCGACCGCGCGCACGTGCGCGCGTACGAGCCCGGCCTGACAGCCTCCCGGGCCTACTCGCGCGTATCTCCACCCTTCGGGCAGGCGACCTCACATCGCCACTCCTTGTAGCAAGATCCAAGATTTACGCGGATCTGACACCGACGTCTTCTCCAAGGCTCATCTCTCAGTCAGAGTGACGCCTCGCGGAAGTCGCTTTCCGCATACCAGAAGTCCCTTCGGAGGAGTGCCCGTGCCGCAGTCCGTACCGTCCATACCGCGACGCGTCGCACGTTTGTTGCGTACCTCATTGTTCGCGCAGGTCGCCTGCGCTCTTGTGATCGGAGTCCTCGTCGGACGGCTGTGGCCCGAGGTGGGCTCCGCCGTCCAACCGCTCGGCGACGGCTTCGTACGACTCATCAAGGCGATGATCGCCCCGCTCGTGTTCTGCGTGGTCGTCGCCGGCATCACCAAGGCGGGCGACCTGAAGGCCTTCGGCCGGATCGGGCTCAAGGCCCTGATCTGGTTCGAGGTCGCCACCACCGCCGCGCTCGTCGTCGGCCTCGTCGCCGGAAATCTCGTACGTCCCGGCGACGGCATGAACGTCGACCCGTCGAAGCTCGACGCGTCCGCCGTCGACGAGAAGACCGGTGGCGGCGAGCTGCCGTCCACCTCGGAGTTCATCCTGCACTCGCTGCCGGACAGCGCCGTCGGCGCGTTCGCGGAGAACTCCCTGCTCCAAGTCCTCGTCCTCGCCTGCCTGGTGGGCGCGGCGCTGCTGCACCTCGGCAACACCAAGGTGCCCGCGATCCTGCCTGCCATCGAGCAGGCGCAGGAAGTCGTGTTCGCGGTCGTCGGCTTCATCATGAAGCTGGCCCCGATCGCGGTGTTCGGCGCGACCGCCCACCTCGTGGGGGAGTACGGCCTCGGCGCGCTCTCCACGTACGGAAAGCTGATCGGTGTCTGTTACGCGGTGGCGCTGATCTTCCTCCTGCTGCTCGCAGTCGCACTGAAGGCCGTCACCGGGCTGAGCCTGTGGAAGTTCATCCGCTACACCCGTGAGGAGATCCTGCTCGCGCTCGGCACCGCGTCCAGCGAGACCGTGATGCCGCGCATGATGCAGAAGCTGCGCCAGGCCGGCTGCCGTGACGACTCCGTGGGGCTGGTTCTGCCCACCGGCTACTCCTTCAACCTCGACGGCGCCTCGATCTACCTCTCCATCGGCACGCTCTTCATCGCGCAGGCCGTCGGCGTGGACCTGACGCTCGGACAACAGATCACTGTCGTCCTGGTGTTGATGCTGACGAGCAAGGGCATGGCCGGAGTTCCCGGTTCCGCGTTCCTTGCGCTGTCCGCCACCGCGTCCGCACTCGGAGTCATCCCGGCCGGCGCCGTCGCCCTGCTCCTCGGCGTCGACCGGATCATGGACGCGATGCGCGTCTCGGTGAACCTGCTCGGCAACTGCATCGCGGTCTTCGCGGTCTCCCGCTGGGAGGGCGCGCTGGACCGGGACAAGGCGAAGAAGGTGCTGTCGGGGGAGATCGCGTTCGTACCGGAGGAGGAAGGGGAGGAAGCCGCGGGCACGCCGAAGCTCTCGAAGTCGCCGAGCTCCCAGGACTCGCAGGGCTCCCAGGGACCGCAGGGTCTGCAGGAATCCGGGGACGTGCGGAACTCCCCGGCCTCCTCGGACTCCGCGAAGGCCCCCACGGACTCCACGAACCCGAACCTCTCGAAGGCGGAGGCGAGTTGATCTAGCCGCCATGTGGTCCGGCCCCACAGCACGAGGGGCCGGACCACATCACGCGTGCTGCCCCGGCCGCGCACTCACCCGGCCGGCTTTTCCGAATCCACCCCCGACCGGGCCTTCTTCCACAGGCCGCGCGTGAAGTCGGGTATCTCCTGCGGCGCGCCGTTCGCCTTGATCGACGCGTGGCTCAGCGGCACCGGAGCGGTCCATGTCACCGCGTCGTACACGTCGAAGTCGGGTACGAGGCCGAGCTGCATGCACTGCATCAGGCGGAACACCATGATGTAGTCCATGCCGCCGTGACCGCCGGGCGGGTTGGAGTGCTCCTTCCACAGCCAGTGGTCCCAGTCGGCGAACTCGGCGAAGTCGTGCCACTTGTCGTCGGTGTGGCCGGGCTCCAGGTAGATCCGCGACGGGTAGTCCTCGAACACACCCTTCGTGCCGCCGAGGCTGTTGATACGCGAGTACGGATGTGGCGTCGACACATCGTGCTCGAGCCGGATGACTCGGCCCTTCTCCGTCTGCACGAGGCTGATCGTGCGGTCGGACTCGATGTACGTCTCCTTCCAACTCGGGTCGCCCGGCGGCATGTTGGCCTTGCGGTACTCGGCGAGGCCGAGCGCCGGGGTGCCGAAGCTGGAGATGTGGGTGACGCGGTCGCCGCGGTTGACGTCCATGTAGTTGGAGACGGGGCCGAAGCCGTGGTTCGGGTACAAGTCGCCGCGCAGCCGCGTGTGCCAGAGGCGACGCCAGGGCCCTTCGTAGTAGTCCCGGTCGAACATCAGGCCGCGCAGGTCGTGGTTGTACGCGCCCGCGCCGTGCAGGAGTTCACCGAAGAGTCCGGCGTGCGCCATGCGCAGGACCCGCATCTCGTTCTTGCCGTAACAGCAGTTCTCCAGCTGCATGCAGTGCTTGCGGGTGCGCTCGGAGAGGTCCACCAGCTCCCAGAGCTGGCCGAGTTCGAGGGCGATCGGACATTCCACGCCGACGTGCTTGCCGTTCAGCATCGCCGTCTTGGCCATGTCGAAATGGAAGTCCCACGGCGTCGCGACGTACACGAAGTCGATGTCGCTGCGCTTGCAGAGGTTCTCGTAGTCGTCCTCGCCGTTGGTGTACGTGGCTGGGGCGGGCTGCCCGGCGTCGGTGACCTTCTTCGCGGCGGCGGCGGTCTTCTCCTTGACCGGGTCGCACAGCGCCACCACTCTGACCTGCGGCAATGCGAGGAACAGGTCGATCATGCTGCCGCCGCGGTTGCCGAGCCCGACGATGCCGACCCGTACCGTGGACCGCTTCTCGAACGGCACCCCGATCATGGTCTCGCCCTGCCGGGGCGGGGCCGCTGCGGCCGCGGTGGCCTGCGCGGGAGTCGTCGCGGCGGCGGGGTTCGCGTGCGCGGTGCCCCCGGTGAGCCCGGCGAGGCCCAGGCCCACACCGGCGATCCCGGCGTTGCGCATCATGGTTCTGCGGGACACACCGGAGCCGTCCTGCCCGGGACTCGCGCCCGTCTCCTCGACCGAACCGTCGGACTGCGCGGACTGCGGCAGGGACTTGTCGTCGTGCATGGGACCTCCGTACGCGTAGGTGGTACGTGGGTGAAGCAACGGCGACGCCACCCTGTCCGGAAGATCACATCTCGCGCAAGGGACCGACAGGGACGGGGATTTGGACTTATCGCGAACGGACTTGGACTCCCTGATTCCGCGCAGCGCACGGCGTGGCACGGCCTGCGTTCAGGCAGGCGTTCAGGGCAGGAGCTCAGGACAGGACAGGGCAGGGCAGGGCAGGGCGTACAGGCCGGCACGGTCAGGCCGTTGCGTTCAGGGCAGGGTGTACAGAACCGTTGTCGGCTCAGCGCTGACGGCCCTCACTCCCGAGTGGCCCGCTCCAGTTCGACCAGCACGGAGTGGTAACTGCGCCCCGTCGCATGGTCCATGCCCACCTCGCACATGCGGTTGGCCGACAGGTGCGCGTCGTAGTGGCGGGAGGTGACTTCCGCCGCCTCGCGGGCCGTTGCGGCGCGGGTGAGTTCCTCGTGGAGCATTCCGCGGTCGCCGGCGAAGCCGCAGCAGGCCTCGTCGTCGGGCGTGACGACTTCGTCGGCGCAGGCCTCGGCGAGCTGTCTGAGCTGGTCGCCGTCGCCGAGGTGCCGCATCGAGCAAGTGGTGTGCAGGACGGCCGAGTTGACGGTGCGGTGGACCGTCAGATGGGGGAGGAGTTCCTCCGCGGCCCACACCAGCGAGTCGACGACGGTGAGTTCCGCGTGCAGCTCCCGGTTGTCGTCCGAGAGATACGGGACGACCTCGTGCGCGATGCCCAGCGTGCACGACGAGGCGTCCACGACGAGCGGCAGCCGACCGCCGGCCGTCCAGCCCCAGGCGGCCTCGACGATGCGGTTGGCCATGACGCGGTTGCCCGCCTCGTACCCCTTGGAGTGCCAGATCGTCGCGCAGCAGGTGCCGTTGACGTCGTCCGGGATCCACACCGGCTTGCCCGCGCGGGCGGACACGGCGACGACGGCCTGCGCGAGTGACAGTTCCTCGCCGGGGCTGCCGAAGATGCGGTTGACGCACGCCGGGTAGTAGACGGCCGTGGCCCCGACGCGTGAGGTCGGCGGCAGTCTGCGGGCGGCCGGGCCGGGGATCTCGGGGAGCCACTCGGGTACGAGGTCGGGGCGGACGGCCTTGCGCGCGGTGCGCGTCACGGAGGTGAGGAGTCGGTCGCCGATCTTGTCGGCGGCGGCCACGGCGAGCCGCGCTGAGGCCTCGACGGCCTTGAAGTTGCGGGCGGCGAGCGCGGCGATCCGCTCCTCGCGCGGCGTGTGCCGGGCGTGCCGGAAGTCCTTCATCAGCAGTCCCGTGTCGATGCCGACGGGGCAGGCCAGCTTGCAGGTGGAGTCGCCGGCGCAGGTGTCCACGGCGTCGTATCCGTATGCCTCGACGAGGCCGTCCTCGACCGGGGAGCCGGGGGACTGGCGCATCATCTCGCGGCGCAGCACGATGCGTTGGCGCGGCGTGGTCGTCACGTCATGGCTGGGGCAGGTCGGCTCGCAGAAGCCGCACTCGATGCACGGGTCGGCGATCGCCTCCACCTGCGGGATCGTCTTGAGGCCCCGCAGATGCGCCTTCGGGTCGCGGTCGAGCACGATGCGGGGCGCCAACACCCCGTCGGGGTCGATGACTTGCTTGGTCCGCCACATCAACTCCGTCGCCTTCGGCCCCCACTCCAGCTCCAGGAACGGTGCGATGTTGCGGCCGGTGGCGTGCTCGGCCTTCAGGGAGCCGTCGAACCGCTCCACGGTGAGGGTGCAGAACTCGTCCATGAACGCCGCGTACCGCTCGACGTCCGCCGGTTTGCCCGCGTCGAAGGCGAGCAGGAAGTGCAGGTTGCCGTGGGCGGCGTGCCCGGCGACGGCCGCGTCGAATCCGTGCCGCGTCTGCAGCTCGAGGAGAGCGGTGCAGGCGTCGGCGAGCCGCGCGGGCGGCACCGCGAAGTCCTCGGTGATCAGCGTCGTACCGGAAGGCCGGGATCCGCCGACGGCGGTGACGAAGGCCTTGCGTGCCTTCCAGTACCCGGCGATCGTCTTCGCGTCACGCGTGAACGCATTCGTCACCGACGCGACGGGCGCGACGAGTTGGAGCCCCTCCAGGACTCTCCCGGCTTTCTCCTCGTAGGCACGCTGTCGCTCCTCGTCGGGGGCGCGGAACTCGACGAGCAGGGCTGTGGTGTCCTTCGGCAGGTCGGCCCAGTCGGCGGGCACGCCGGCGACGCTCACGGAGGCGCGCAGCGTGTTGCCGTCCATCAGCTCCACGGCGAGCGCCCCGGCCTCGTTGAACTTCGGTACGGCGGCCGCGGCGGCGGGCAGCGACGGGAAGAAGAGGAGGGCCGTGGAGACCAGCCGGTCGAGCGGCAGGGTGTCGAAGACGGTCTCGGCGATGAACGCGAAGGTGCCCTCGGAGCCGACCATCAGCCCGCGCAGGATCTCCACGGGCGTGGCTCCGTCGAGGAACGCGTCCAGGCGATAGCCGTTGGTGTTCTTGATCTCGTACTTGGCGCGGATCCGTGCGACCAGCTCCGGGTCCGCCTCGATCTCCGCCTTGAGCGCCAACAGGCCCTCGCAGAGCGCGGGTTCGGCATGCGCGAGAAGCTCGTCGGCATCGTGCTCGCCGGTGTCGACGACCGTCCCGGACGGCAGGACGAAGGTGAGCGAGGCGAGCGTCCGGTACGAGTTGCGGGTCGTCCCGGCCGTCATGCCGGAGGCGTTGTTGGCGACGACCCCGCCGAGTGTGCAGGCGATGGCGCTCGCCGGGTCGGGGCCGAGGACGCGGCCGTGCCGGGCGAGGGTGGCGTTGGCCCGCACCACGGTCGTGCCGGGGCCGATCCTGGCCCGCGCCCCGTCGTCGAGGACTTCGATCCCGGCCCAGTGCCGGCGCACGTCGACCAGGATGTCCTCGCCCTGCGCCTGCCCGTTGAGACTCGTCCCGGCCGCCCGGAAGACGACCTCGCGGCCTTTGCCGTGTGCGTAGGACAGGACGGCCGAGACGTCGTCGATGTCCTCGGCGGCCACCACGACCTGCGGGACGAAGCGGTACGGGCTGGCGTCCGAGGCGTAGCGCACCAGGTCGGACACCTTGTGCAGCACCTTGTCCGCGCCGAGCAGCGCGATCAGGTCGCTGCGGAGCGGCTCGGGCGTGCCGCCTGCCTGCCGGTCCGGGACGCGGTCCGGGGCCGGCGCGGCTTCCCGCACGGTGGGCCGCAGGGCGTCCGCGTTGGGCTCCAGCAGGGGCATGAGCGTCTCCTCCGTCGTCGTCCGTTCGTCGACCGCGCCGCGGCAGGTCGACCACACAGGGTCAGGTCAGGCACACCGGGCCGCCTGGTGGTCTCTCACCCGCCGGTCGCCCGGTGCTCAGCACTTACCCCGGATGTCCGCCGGAGCAGCGGTCAGCAGTGCCCCGGGTCGGCCACCAGGGTGGTGAGCAGTCCGTCGAGCACCTTGCGCTGCTCGGCGGTCAATGGGGCCAGGATGTCCTCTGCCGCGGCCCGGCGCGCGTCACGCAGGGTCCGCAGGGTCTTGCGGCCCTCGTCGGTCAGCTCGATCCGGGTCACGCGTCTGTTCGCCGGGTCGGGCGCCCGCCGTACGCGGCCGGCCGTCTCCAGGCCGTCGACCAGCGTCGTCACGGCCCGCGGCACGACCTCCAGGCCCTGCGCGAGATCGGCCATGCGCGGCGGCGCCTCGTGGTGCGCGACGAGACGGAGGAGTCTGGACTCGGCCGGGGTCAGGCCGATGGGTTCGAGGTGGCGCTTCTGGACGCGGTGCAGCCGCCGGGCCAGGCGGAGCAGATGGTCGGCGAGCAGGCCGTCCGGATCGGTCGAGGTCATGGCGGCAGCCTAGCAGGACAAAGCTCATTGTGAATAGAGGTAACAATGAGCTAGGCTCCGTTCCGGCATCGCGAAGCGTGCGATGTCGCTCGCATTCTCAAGATCATTCTCAGGAGGCCCATGCACCCCGAAGACTCCGGCTGGACGCCACCACCTCCCGACCCCGACCAGCCGCGCCAGATCCGCCGTATCCTCCGACTCTTCCGCCCGTACCGCGGCCGGCTCGCGCTCGTCGCGCTGCTCGTCGCGGCCTCCTCGCTGGTCTCGGTCGCGACGCCGTTCCTGCTCAAGGAGATCCTGGACACCGCGATCCCCGAAGGGCGGACGGGGCTGCTCAGCCTGCTCGCCCTCGGCATGATCCTCAGCGCGGTCGTCACCAGCGTCTTCGGCGTGCTGCAGACGCTGATCTCCACGACGGTCGGCCAGCGCGTCATGCACGACCTGCGCACGGCTGTCTACGGCCGACTGCAGCGCATGTCGCTCGCCTTCTTCACCAGAACCCGCACGGGCGAGGTCCAGTCCCGCATCGCCAACGACATCGGCGGCATGCAGGCCACGGTCACCTCCACCGCGACGTCCCTGGTCTCCAACCTGACGAGCGTCGTCGCGACGGTCGTCGCGATGCTCGCGCTCGACTGGCGGCTGACCGTCGTCTCGCTCGCGCTGCTGCCCCTGTTCGTGTGGATCAGCCGACGTGTCGGCCGTGAACGCAAGAAGATCGCCACGCAGCGGCAGAAGCAGATGGCCGCGATGGCCGCCACGGTCACCGAGTCGCTCTCCGTCAGCGGCATCCTGCTGGGCCGCACGATGGGCCGAGGCGACTCGCTCACCCGCTCCTTCGCCGACGAGTCCGAGCGCCTCATCGACCTCGAGGTCCGCTCCAGCATGGCGGGCCGCTGGCGGATGTCCGTCATCGGCATCGTCATGGCCGCGATGCCCGCCGTCATCTACTGGGCGGCAGGCCTGGCGCTGCACTTCGGCGGCCCGACGATCTCGCTCGGCACGCTCGTCGCGTTCGTGTCCCTCCAGCAGGGCCTGTTCCGGCCGACGGTCAGCCTGCTCTCCACCGGCGTCCAGATCCAGACGTCCCTCGCCCTGTTCCAGCGCATCTTCGAATACCTGGACCTGACCGTCGACATCGAGGAGCCCGCCGAGCCCGTCCGCCTCGAGACGGTCAAGGGTGAAGTCCGGTTCGAGAACGTCGAGTTCCGCTATGACGCCGAGCGCGCGACGGACGTGGCGTCTGCGGAGCCCGAAGCCGCCATGGTCGCAGGGTCGAACGTGCCCACCGAGGCGCCCGACGCCCCCAGAGCGCTCGGCGCCCCCATCCTCGACTCCGTCGACCTGACCGTCCCCGCCGGCGGCAGCCTCGCCGTCGTCGGGCCCACCGGCTCGGGCAAGTCGACGCTCAGTCACCTCGTCCCGCGCCTGTACGACGTGACGGGCGGCCGGGTCACGCTCGACGGCGTCGACGTCCGGGACCTGGACTTCGACACCCTCGCCCGCGCGGTCGGCGTCGTCTCCCAGGAGACGTACCTCTTCCACGCCTCGGTCGCCGACAACCTGCGCTTCGCGAAGCCCGACGCGACCGACGAGGAGCTGCGCGAGGCGGCGAGAGCGGCGCAGATCCACGACCACATCGCGTCGTTGCCCGACGGGTACGACACCGTGGTCGGGGAGCGCGGGCACCGCTTCTCCGGCGGCGAGAAGCAGCGCCTGGCCATCGCCCGCACCATCCTGCGTGACCCGCCTGTGCTGATCCTCGACGAGGCCACCAGCGCGCTCGACACCAGGACCGAGCATGCCGTGCAGCAGGCGATAGACGCCCTGTCCGCGAACCGCACCAGCATCACGATCGCCCACCGGCTCTCCACGGTCCGCTCCGCCGACCAGATCGTGGTCCTCGACGCGGGCAGGATCGCCGAACGCGGTACGCACGAGGCGCTGATGGAGCAGAACGGAAGATACGCGGCCCTCGTCCGCAAGGACGCCCGCACTGAGTTGCGCGCCGCCGCGGGCTGAGCGAGAGGCGGTGAGCAGAGGGTGAACTCCGGGCTGAAGATATGCCGCGTGTGCCCGGATTGTCCTAACTCTCGGGGTACCGTGCGCACATGGTGAACAAGACTCCGCGCCAAGGCAAGATCCGGCTGACCCGCCGTGGCCGGGTCGCGCTCGTTGTGACCGGCGCTCTCGTGATCGGCACGGCCGTGGCGGTGCCGCTGCTCCTCCTGGACCGCGAGGCCGACCGTCAGAAAACCCTGCTCGTCCCGGAGGGCTGGCGTTCGGGCCAGGTGTACGAGGCGGTGGACAAGGCGCTCGGCGTCGAGAAGGGCAGTACGAAGAAGGCGGCCGGGTCGGCGGGCCTGAAGCTTCCGGGCGAGTCCGGCGGCAACCCCGAGGGGTATCTGTTCCCGGCGACGTATCCGCTGGGCGGCAAGACCACGCCGAAGTCGGTGCTGGCGTACATGGTGGACACGGCCAACAAGAAGTTCGGGGCGGAGGCGGTCGCGGCGGGGGCGAAGCGCAACACCGTGTCCGTCTACCAGTTGGTGACGATCGCGAGCATCGTGCAGTCTGAGGCGGACACCAAGCAGGACATGGGCAAGGTGGCCCGCGTCGTCTACAACCGGCTGGACCGCGGCATGCCCCTGCAGATGGACTCGACCCTCAACTACGCCCTGAACCGTTCGACCCTCGACACCAAGAACGCGGACACGAAGATCAAGAGCCCGTACAACACGTACGAGAAGACGGGGCTGCCACCGACTCCCATCGCCAACCCGGGGGACGAGGCGCTGCAGGCGGCGATCGCGCCGCCGGAGGGGGACTGGCTGTACTTCGTGACGGTGAAGCCCGGCGACACCCGGTTCACCGCCGACTTCGAGGAACACCGGCGCAACGTCGAGGAGTTCAACCGCAACCGCGCGAGCGAGCAGTCGGGCGCGACCCAGGGCGCACAGCCGCAGGATCGGCAGCCGAACCAGCAACAGAATCAGCAGCAGAACCAGCAACAGAATCAGCAGCAGGCAGGCCCGGAGGGGGTGAAGGCGAACACTGAGGGGTGAGCGGAGAGCTGGCAGGCGGCCCGCCTCGGCACAAGCCCTGACTCGGCACAAGCCGACTCAGCGCAAGCCGACTCAGCACAAGCCGAACTCGGCGCAATGCCCTGCGCCGGCCCCAGTCAGACCGTCGAGTGGTCGGCGCCCACGCCGCCGACCCCGACCCCGGCCCCGGCCGCGCCACCCACGGTCGCTCCGCTCCTCAACCCGCGCCCCTCCGCGAGCAGTTGACGGATCTCCCGTACCGCCGCCCGGCCCGCGCGGTTGGCGCCGATGGTGCTGGCCGAGGGGCCGTAGCCGACCAGGTGGATGCGCGGGTCGCGGGACGCGCGGGTGCCGTCGAGGCGGATGCCGCCGCCCGGTTCGCGCAGCCGCAGGGGCGCGAGGTGGTCGATGACCGGGCGGAAGCCGGTGGCCCACAGGATCACGTCGGCCTTCACCTCGCGACCGTCGGCCCAGGCCACGCCGTCCGCGGTGATCCGGTCGAACATCGGGAGCCGGTCCAAGGTGCCGTCGGCGAGGCCCTTGCGGACGGCCTCGTTCAGGGGAAGGCCCGTGACCGAGACGACGCTGCGCGGGGGAAGGCCGTCGCGGACGCGTTCCTCCACGAGGGCCACGGCAGCGCGGCCCTGCTCCTCGCCGAACTCGTCGCCGCGGAAGACCGGTTCGCGGCGCGTGACCCACGTCGTGTCCGCGGCGAACGGAGCGATCTCGAGCAGATGCTGCACGGCGGACGTGCCGCCGCCGACGACGATCACGCGCTGACCGGCGAACTCCTGCGGTCCCGGGTACTGGGCGGTGTGCAGCTGGCGCCCGCGGAACAGCTCCTGCCCCGGGTAGCGCGGCCAGAACGGCCGGTCCCAGGTGCCGGTCGCGTTGATCAGGGCGCGGGTCGCGTACGTGCCCTCCGAACTGTCGACGAGCAGCAGTCCGTCGTCGCCCTCGCGGACGGCGCGCACGTCCACGGGCCGGTGTACGCGCAGGTCGAAGGTCTCCTCGTACGTCGTGAAGTACTCGCCGATGACCTCGGAGGACGGCCGCTGCGGGTCGGCGCCGGTCAGGTTCATGCCGGGGAGCGCGTGCATGCCGTGGACGCGGCCGTAGGTGAGGCTCGGCCAGCGGAACTGCCAGGCGCCGCCGGGGTGCGGGGAGTGGTCGAGGACGACGAAGTCGCGGTCGGGTTCGAAGCCGGTGCGCCGCAGGTGGTGGGCGGCGGACAGGCCTGCCTGCCCGGCGCCCACCACGACGACCTGCACGTTCCGTACCGGGCCGGTCGCCGCGTGCGCCCGTACCGCGTCCGTCGCTGACTGCGCCCGAACCGTCTCCGCCCGTACCGCGTCAGTCGCTGTGTGTGCCTCGATGTGGTTCACGTTTCTACTAACTCGTGCGGGCCTGGGAATCTTCCCGGTCCTGGTCTGCCCGCTGACGGCCCCCGAGCCCGCACGGTTAGGGGCCGCCGGTTCCGCGGAGCAACCTCAACGCCCGCCCGCCACCAGCAACGGAGCCCCGCCCGGGGCCGAGGCCGGGCGGCCGTTCGCTGCCGGGACGCCGAGGAGCGGCGAGGCGGGTACGCGGGGGAGGAGGCCGCGGCCGGCGAGTTCGGGGATGACGCCCTCGCCGAACCAGTACGCCTCCTCCAGGTGCGGATAACCGGAGAGGACGAAATGGTCGACGCCGAGCGCGTGGTACTCCTCGATCCGGTCGGCGACCTCGGCGTGGCTGCCGACCAGGGCCGTGCCCGCGCCGCCGCGCACCAGCCCCACGCCCGCCCACAGGTTCGGCGCGATCTCCAGCCGGTCGCGCGAGCCGCCGTGCAGCGCCAGCATCCGTTGCTGGCCCACCGACTCGCTTCTGCCCAGGGCCTGTTGGGCCGTCGCGACGGTCTCCGGGTCGAGGTCGTCGAGGAGCCGGTTCGCCGTACGCCATGCCTCGGCGGAGGAGTCGCGCGAGATGCTGTGCAGGCGGATGCCGAAGCGCACCGTGCGCCCCTTCGCCTCCGCGAGCCCTCGAATCCAGTCGATCTTCTCCTTGACGGCGGCGGGTGGTTCGCCCCACGTCAGGTACACGTCGGAGTGCCGCGCCGCGACCGGCCCGGCCGCCGCCGACGAGCCGCCGAAGAAGATCTCCGGCAGCGGGTCGGGCGGCAGCGCGGTGAGCCCGCCCTCCACCTGGTAGTGCTCCCCGGCGAAGTCGAACGGCTTGCCCTGCCACACGCCGCGCACCACGGACAGGAACTCGTCGGTCCGCGCGTACCGCCGGTCGTGGTCGAGGTGGTCGCCGAAGCGCCGCTGCTCGGTCGAGTCGCCGCCCGTCACGACGTTCAGGAGCAGCCGACCGCGGGTGATGCGCTGGTACGTGGCCGCCATCTGGGCCGCGAGCACCGGCGAGATCACGCCCGGCCGGAACGCGACCAGGAACTTCAGCCGCTCGGTGTGCTGCGCGAGCGCCACCGTCGTCAGCCAGGCGTCCTCGCACCACGTGCCCGTGGGCGTCAACACCGCCTCGAAGCCCAGCTGTTCGGCCGCCTTCGCGATCTGCGCCAGATACTCGATGTCGGGTGCGCGCACCCCGCTCACCGGAGTGATCCGCTCGCGGCGGATGCCGCCGTCGGTGTAGGCGTGCCGGTCGACGAGGGTGCGCCCGTCGCCGCCGGTCGGCAGGAACCAGTGCAGGTGAACGGTCATCAGGAGCTCTTCTCGTCGCTCTTGTAGCTGCGGGCCGGAGTCGTGGAGGGCGGCAGGTCGCCGTTGAAGCGCCGGTCGACGAAGTCCTCGAACGCGACGCGCCGCGGGATCAGGTCGAGCTTGGCGAAGGTGTCGACGATCTCCTGCTCGGACGCCACCACGTTCTCGTCGACGGCGACCGGCACCCGCGTGCCGTTGCTCCGCTTCACGGCCGCGAGCGCCACCTCGTACGGCAGACCTGTGTCCTTCGCCCACACCTTCGCCCAGGCCTCGGGGTGCTCGAACACCCAGTCCTGGGCGCGGCGCAGCCGCAGCAGATAGTCGTCGATGGCCGCGGTCTTCTTCTTGTCCTTCAGTGAACTCGGCGCAGCGACCTGAAAGTTGAGCCCGTTCACCACGCCTTGCCCGTCGGTGAGGACCCGCCCCTGCTTCGCCTCCAGGACCTGCGAGGTGTACGGATCCCACACCGCCCACGCGTCCACCTTGCCGCCGGTGAACGCGGCGAGCGCGTCGGCGGGCTGCAGATACTTCACGTGTACGTCGTCGAGGGTGAGCCCGGCCTTCTTCAGCGACGCGATCAGCTGGAAGTGGGCGGAGCTGCCCTGGGCGACGGCGATCGACCGGCCCTTGAGCTGCTCCGCCCGCTTCAGCGGCGAGCCGTTCGGCACGAGCACGGTCTCCCCGTACGCGGTGCCGTGCGTCGCGGCGACCACCGTGATCTTCGAGCCGGCGCCCGCGGCGAAGACCGGCGGGGTGTTGCCGACGGCGCCGATGTCGACGGCCTGCGCGTTGACCGCTTCGAGCAGCGGCGGGCCGGAGCTGAACGTGGACCACTTGATCTTGTAGTCGAGGCCCTTCAGCTCCCCGGCCGCGGCGAGCACGGCCCGCGAACCGCCCTTCTGGTCCCCGACGTTGAGCGTCAGCGAGCCTTTGCCGTCGACGGCGCCCTGCCCGGCAGCCGCCGTACCGCCCGTGGAGCTCGCGGCGGACGACGCCCCGGAGCAGGCGGAGAGGAGGAGGGGGAGGAGCAGGGCGGCGGGCAGGAGCGCCCGGCGGCGTACGCGGGGACGTGGAGCTGGTCGTGGCATGGGAATTCCGTTCCTTCGGCTGACGTGGGGCTCGGGAGGTCACACTTCGGCGGCGTGATCCGGGGCTTCGACGCCCAGGTGGTCGAGGAGGTGGGCGCGGAGTCGGGCGAAACCGGGGTCGGAGATGTCGCGGGGACGCGGCAGGTCGATCTCGGTCTCGTGGGCGATCACGCCGTCGTCCATGACGAGCACGCGGTCGGCGAGCAGCACCGCCTCCTCCACGTCGTGCGTGACGAGCAGCACCGCGCAGCCGCGCCGCTGCCACAGTTCGCCGACGAGCCGCTGCGCCTTGATCCGGGTGAGCGCGTCGAGGGCGCCGAACGGCTCGTCGAGCAGCAGCAGATCGGGTTCGCGTACGAGGGCACGGGCGAGGGAGGCGCGCTGGGCCTCGCCCCCGGAGAGCGTCTTCGGCCATGCGTCTACGCGGTGATCGAGGCCGACCTCCGCCAACGCCCGCTCGGCGACGGCCCGTTCGGGCTTGCCGGGCAGGCCGAGCAGAACGTTGCGCCAGACCTTCTTCCACGGCATCAGACGCGGCGCCTGGAACGCGGTGGCCTTGCGTCGCGGCACGAACACGGCGCCGTCGACGTCCCGGTCGAGCCCGGCGAGGATCTTCAGGAGCGTGGACTTGCCGCATCCGCTCCGCCCCAGCAGCGCGACGAACTCCCCGGCGCGCACGGTGAGGTCGAGCTCGTCGATGACCCGGCGTCCGTCGAACGTACGGGACAAGCCGCGCACGCGTACGGCCTCGGAGCCTGCGACGAAGGAGGGGGCGGACCTCGCGGACGCGGGTGCCTCGGGGGCGGGTGCCTCGGGGGCGGGCGGGCTCACTGCCCGGTGAACGTCGGTCGCCATTGCAGCAACAGCCTTTCGAGGGTACGGACGACGAAGTCGGCGAGCAGGCCGAGGAACGCGTAGACGATCAGGCAGACGACGATCACGTCCGTCCGCAGGAAGTCCCGCGCCTGCACCATCAGGAAACCGATGCCGGAGTCGGCGTTGACCTGCTCGGCGAAGACCAGCGCGAGCCACGCCACGCCGAGCGAGAACCGCAGCCCGGTCATCGCCCCGGGCAGCGCGCCCGGCAGCACGACATGCCGTACGAGCCCCCACCGTGACAGCCCGAGCGACTGCCCGGCCTCGATCAACTGGGCGTCGACACCGCGGATTCCGGCGTACACGTTCAGATAGAGCGGGAACGTCACGCCGAGCGTGATGATCGCGACCTTCGGCGCCTCACCGATCCCGAACCAGATGATGAACAGCGGAATCAGGCCGACGAACGGCACGGTCCGCAGCATCTGCACGCTGGCGTCGACGAGGTCCTCGCCGACCCGGAACAGCCCCGCGAGGAGCGCGAGCACGGTTCCGATGACAGTCCCGAACACCAACCCGAGCGCGACCCGCTGCACGGACACGCCCATGGCGGAGGTCAGCGACCCGTCGGCGACCAGGTCACGGGCGACCCCGGCGATCGTCCCGGGCGAGGCGAGCACGTCGGCCGTCAACAGCCCGGTGGCGCTGGCCAGTTGCCAGACGAGCAACAGCAGAAGGGGCCCGGTGGTACGCCGCAGCCAGCGCGGCACACGGAGGGCGGCACGGCGACGGCCGGAGGAGGGGAGGGGTTCGAGGGCGAGGGCAGGGAGGGCCGGGGCCGGGGTTGTCGAGGGCGAGGTGCTGGACGGAGGCGGGGCATGGTCGATGGTCATGGGGATGCTCCGGGGGAGGAACCGGCGGCGAGCCGATGGACCGACGTACCGACGTACCGATGTAGAGACATGCCGACACACCGAGACATCGCGATATCGACACGACGAGACACGCGACATCGCGGGACGACGGCACCACGACGGACGGCAGCAGCCGGGAACTGACCCCTACTCAGAACTCACACTGAGGGAGGGGCGTGAAGGAAAGGAAAGAAGAGAAGGGAAAGCGAGAAGGCCGACGAACCGAAAGGGAACGTCAGCAGCCGCGGCGACAGGCGGCGGAGGCCACCCGCAGCAGGTCGATGTGACCGCGCGTGGTGAGCAGTGCAGAACGCAACATGCCGCAGAACGTAGCGAGCCGGTCCACGTACGGTCAACGGTGTCTCGTACTGCGGACGTACGAAGCGGCCGAGACCGAGGCAGAGGCCGAGGCCGGGGGAGGGCTCGCGGTGAGGTCATCGGGCGTACGGCCGCGACGTGCGCGACGATGGCGGCATGTCCGATTCCTTCACCACGCACGTCCTGAACCTCACGACCGGCACCACCGAACGAGTCGTCGACCTCACCCGTGACTGCGAGCGATTCCTCGCCGAGGCGGCGGGCGGGCGCGACGGCCTCCTGAACATCTTCGTGCCGCACGCCACCGCCGGCATCGCGGTCATCGAGACGGGCGCGGGCAGCGACGACGACCTCCTCGCCGCCCTCCACACCCTCCTCCCCGCCGACAACCGCTGGCAGCACGCCCACGGCACCCCCGGCCACGGCCGCGACCACGTCCTCCCGGCCCTGGTGCCGCCCCACGCGACGCTGCCGGTCGTCAACGGGCGTATGGAGCTGGGGACTTGGCAGTCGGTGTGCCTGGTCGACACGAACAGGGACAACCCCGACCGGCAGGTGCGGTTGAGCTTTCTCGGCTGACCGAGCCTCGGCTCGACGGGACTGCCGGGTGCGCGTGCCTGAACTGCGCGCGTGCTACCCGTGCGTTCCGCGTTCCGCGCTCCCGTCGCCCGTGGGCTGTGCCTCGGCTTGGAAGGGCGGCGCGGTGGTGCCCCGGGGGATCAGGTGGGTGGGGAGGACGATGTGCCGCGACTGCTCGGCGTCGGGGTCGTTCATGAGGGAACAGACCAGCTCGCCCGCGGCGTGACCGATGTCCGCGGGTGACTGGGCGATCGTCGACAGGTCCCACCACTTGGCGATCTGGTGGTCGTCGAACCCGATGACGGACATCCTCCCGGGCACCTCGACACCGGCCCTGCGCAGGGTCGAGACGATCGAGGTGGCGTGCTCGTCCTGCTCGGCGAAGATCGCAGTGGGTGGTTCCCGAAGGCTGAGGAGGTCTCCGACCGCCTGCGTGACGAGGCGTTCGTCCCCGACGGGTGCGGCGACCACGAGATCGTCGTCCAGCGGGATCCCCGCTTCGGTCAGCGCCTGCTGATAGCCGGTCAGCCGTTCGCGAGAGCTGAACGTGAAACCGGCGGGGCCGACGGTCTGCGCGAAGGCGATACGGCGGTGTCCGAGGTTGAGCAGATGCTGCGTCCCGCGGCGTGCACCGGCCACGTCGTCGATGTACACGCTCGGTCGGCCCTCGGCGTACTGGCTGACGTAGACGACCGGCATGCCGAGGCTGTCGAGGCGCGCGCTCTCCTCGTCGCTGAGGTCGAAGGTGAAGACCAGCAACGCGTCGGCGTTCCGGCGGGCCGGAAGGCGGTCGAAGAAGACGGCGCGCTCGGTCATGTCCGGGACGACGTAGACGACCAGGTCCATGCCCGCCGTACGCAGGACCGGCCCCAGGCTGTCCAACGCCGAGCCGATGAACCATGAGTTGAGCATGGGCACGAGGACCGCGACCCGACCGGTCTTGCCGGTGACCAGGCTCGCGGCCTGCCGGGAAACCGCGAAGTTCAGTTCCCTGGCGGCCGTTTCGACCCGGGCCCGCACCTCCGGCGAGACGGAGGAGAGGCCGCGCAGGGTGCGCGAGACGGTGGAGGGCGAGACCCCGGCCCGTTCGGCGACGTCGGCCATGGTGGGGTGCCGTTGGGGTGCTGGCATGAGCGGACGTTAGCACAGGCGAGCGACCTCGACGGCATCATTGTGACAGCGCTGTCATGGAGGATCGCGGCTCCATAGTTCTCTTCACCTCCCCTTCAAAGGGGGTATTTCGGGCTAAATGGCCTGCAGATTACTTCGGCGTAACGCATTGACTTCCGCAATGTGTCCTCCTAGCTTGAAATCGCTATCTCGAAAGGGCTCACGTCACCCACGCGGAGCGGCCCTCAGTGGCAATGAGCTGTGGATTCTCGCAGCTGAGCAGTCATGACAGCGCATTCATCAGCTGTCGCCCCCCTCTGTACTGAACGCCCCTCCATACCGTCCGGCGTCCCCGCCGGTGAAGGGATGAGGTCCCGTATGGCCACAGTCAGTTACGAGAAGGCCACCAGACGTTATCCAGACGCGGATCGGCCGGCCGTGGACGCGCTGAGCCTGGACATCGCCGACGGCGAGTTCCTGGTGCTCGTCGGCCCGTCGGGGTGCGGCAAGTCCACCAGCCTGCGGATGCTGGCAGGGCTGGAGGACGTCTCGGACGGGGTGATCCGTATCGGCGAGCGCGACGTCACGCATCTGCCGCCGAAGGACCGGGACATCGCCATGGTGTTCCAGAACTACGCGCTCTATCCGCACATGTCCGTCGGCGACAACATGGGCTTCGCCCTGAAGGTCGCCGGCACGTCCAAGGACGAGATACGCCGACGGGTGCGGGAGGCGGCCCGGATCCTGGACCTCGAGCCCTTCCTCGAGCGCAAGCCGAAGGCGCTGTCCGGCGGTCAGCGGCAGCGGGTGGCCATGGGTCGGGCGATCGTCCGCGAGCCGCGGGTCTTCCTGATGGACGAGCCGCTGTCGAACCTGGACGCCAAGCTGCGCACGCAGACCCGTACCGAAATCGCCGCCCTGCAGCGGCGGTTGGCCACGACGACCGTGTACGTCACCCACGACCAGGTCGAGGCGATGACGATGGGCGACCGGGTCGCCGTACTCAAGAACGGCCTGCTCCAGCAGTGCGCCGCGCCACGGACGCTCTATGAAGAGCCGGACAACGTCTTCGTGGCCTCCTTCATCGGCTCTCCCACCATGAACCTCACCACGGTCCGCATCGAGGACGACGGTGTGCGGATCGGCGGCGCCCACCTGCCGCTCAGCCGTCGGGTCCTCGCCGCCGCCGCGCACGAGGACAGCGACAGCATCGTCTTCGGCTTCCGGCCGGAGGCGTTGGAGCAGGTCGGCGCCGACGAGAGGGCGTTGAGCATGTCCGTGGCGATGGTGGAGGAGCTCGGGGCGGAGGCGTACGCGTACGGAACGCTCGACGGCACCGGCACCGGCACCGGCACCGGCACCAACACCCGAGGCTCCGCCCTCGCCCCGGCCGGACTCGGCACCGGTTCCGAGGGGCAGATCATCGCGCGGGTCGACCCCCGGAACGCACCCGCCAAGGGCGAGCGGATCAGCCTCCGCATCCGCCCCGGCGGCGGCTACTTCTTCTCCGCCAGGACCGGTCGGCGGATCGCCACCGACTGACCGACGGACCGACTGACCGGCGCCGGTCCGCGCATCGCCAGGCACTGACCGGCGACGGGTCGGCCGACCGCACCCCTCAGCCCACCTCCCACCCCGTATCCCCTCCCGTCCCGCACGACCAGGAGAAACAACCGATGAAGACCTCGACGACCAGAGCAACACAGTGCTCGGCCGCCGTCCTCGCCGCCGGGCTGTTCACGACCGCCTGCGGTTCGTCCGGCGGCGGGCCCGCCCAGAACGTCGGCTCGTTCGAGGGGCGCGGCCCCATCACGTACGTCGCGGGCAAGGACGTCAGCGGCACCGTCCAACCGGTTCTCGACGCGTGGAACAAGCAGCACCCGAAGGAGAAGGTCACCTTCGTCCAGCTGCCGACGGACCCCGACTCGCAGCGCCGGCAGATGATTCAGAACGCGGAGACGAAGTCCGACGCCTACACGGTGCTGTCCCTCGACGCCGTGTGGACCTCGGAGTTCGCCGCCCACCGATGGGTCGACCGGCTGCCTGAGGACGAGTTCCCGCTGGACAGGATGGTGAAGCCGGCGGTCGAGACGGGGCGGTACCGCGGCGGTCAGTACGCGATACCGCGCGACTCGGACGGCGGCCTGCTCTACTACCGCAGCGACCTGCTGAGGAAGGCCGGCGTCGACGAGCCGCCGGTCACCTGGGCGGCGATGAAGGAAGCCTGCGCCAAGGTGAGGAAGCTGCCCGAGGCCCGGAAGATGTCCTGTTACACCGGGCAGTTCCAGAAGTACGAGGGCCTGACGGTCAACTTCGCGGAGGCGGTGCACTCCGCGGGCGGCGTGGTCACCGACGCGAAGGGGCAGCCGGACGTCGACACCCCCGAGGCCGAGCAGGGCCTGGACTTCCTGGCCGGCTCCTTCAAGGACGGCACGATCTCGAAGGACTCCATCACCTACCAGGAGGAGGACGGCCGCCGCGCCTTCCAGAACGGCCAGGTGATCTTCGAACGCAACTGGCCCTACGTGTACACGGCGGCCGCCAAGGACGACGGCTCCAGCAGGGTCGCCGGGAAGTTCGATGTCGCGCCGCTGCCAGGACTGGACGGTCCCGGCTCCTCCAGCCTGGGCGGCCACAACCTGGCGCTGTCGAGCCATGCGCGGAACAAGGCCACCGCCCTCGACTTCATGAAGTTCTTCTCCAACGCCGAGAACTCCCGCAAGAACCTGGAGAAGGGTTCCCTGGCACCGGCCTACGCGAGCCTCTACGAGGACGAGGAGCTGGTGAAGAAGTACCCGTACCTGCCGGTGCTCAAGGAATCGATCCTCCGGGCCGAGCCGCGGCCCCGCGTCGTCCAGTACGGCGACACCAGCAAGGCGATCCAACAGGAGGCGTACGCGGCGCTGACCGGCGCCAAGAGCAGTGACCAGGCACTGAAGGACCTTCAGGAGGAACTCCGGAAGGCCCTTCGGACGACCGCGGCGCAGTGAGGAGCCCCTCGTGGTGAAGACACCCATCCCCTCGGGCTCCGCCTCGGACCGTAGGGACAGAACAGATGGAACGGGCGCAGCAGTGGAGCAGCCGGGCGCCGGACCGGAGGGCCGTGCCCACGGCACCGACCGGGGCGGCGCGTCCGCCGAGGCGTCGGCACCGCCGAAGCATCGGCGTCGGCGGTCCCGGGCGACGTCGGGGGCGGGCCGGGTGGCGGCCTTGCTGGTGTCGCCGACGATGCTGGTGCTCACCCTGGTCGTGCTGTTCCCGACGATGGTGGCGCTGAAGGACTCCCTGTTCGGCGAGGCCGGGTTGGACCCGGAGACCGGTTTCGTCAGCGAGACCGAGCCGTTCGTCGGCCTCGACAACTACACCGCTGTCTTCAGCGGGGAGGCCGGCGACCGCTTCTGGAACGCCTTCTACAACACCACCTTCTTCACCGTCACCACGGTCGTCCTGGAGACCCTGATCGGCGTGGCGATGGCGCTGATCATGCACAAGGCGTTCAAGGGCCGCTCCCTGGTGCGCGCCGGCATCCTGGTGCCCTGGGCGGTCCCCACCGCCATCTCCGGCCTGCTGTGGCGCTGGATCTTCAACAGCGACGGCGTCGCCAACGCCGTCCTCGGCGAGCAGATCCTGTGGACCACCGAAGGCGTCCAGGCCCAACTCGCCGTCATCATCGCCGAGGTGTGGAAGACCGCCCCCTTCATCGGTCTCCTCGTCCTCGCCGGCCTTCAGGTGATCCCCAAGGAGGTCTACGAGGCGGCCCGGATCGACGGCGCCGGCGCGCTCCGCCAGTTCTGGAACGTCACCCTGCCGCTGGTCAAGCCCGCTCTGCTGGTCGCGGTCCTGTTCCGCACCCTGGACGCGCTGCGCATGTTCGACCTGCCCTACATCCTCATCGGCGCCCAGAAGCACTCGGTGGAAACCCTGTCCATGCTCGCCCAGGACGAGGCCTCCAACGTCCGCTTCGGCCCCGCCGCTGCCTACGCCGTGATCCTGTTCGTCTACGTCTTCCTCATCGCGCTGGCCTTCGTCCGGCTGCTCGGCGCCGACGTCGTGGGAGACGGCGACGGCTCCCCGCGTCGCCGCAAGGCCCTCCCGGCGCGCCGCCGCACGGAGGTGACGGCATGACTCTCTCCCTGAACTGGCGCAAGTGGCTGTCGTACGCCGGTATCGCCCTGGTCGTCGGCTACTGCATGGCCCCGTTCTACTGGATGCTGGTCTCCAGCCTCCGCCGCACCTCCGACATCTTCGACAACTCGGCCTGGCCCAGCGCGTTTTCGCTGGAGAACTACCTGGCGGTCATCGACCCCGCCCACGGCTTCACCCGGGCGCTGCTCAACAGCGTCGTCGTGGCCGGCGTGACCACCGCGGCCGCCCTCGTGCTGGCGACCCTCACCGCCTATGCCATGGCCCGACTGAACTTCCGGTTCAAGCGCGTGGTGCTCACCGCGATCATCGCCACCTCGATGTTCCCGGTGGTCTCGATCGTGGTGCCGCTGCTGAAGACGTTCACCGACATCGGCTGGATCAACACGTACCAGGCCATGATCGTGCCCTCGATGTCCTTCGCCCTGCCATTGGCGGTATGGAATCTGACCACCTTCTTCCGGCAGATGCCCGACGAGCTGGAGCACGCCGCCATGGTCGACGGCTGCACCCGCGGCCAGGCCTTCCGCAAGGTCATCCTGCCGCTCGCCGCGCCGGGCATCTTCACCACCGCGATCATCACGTTCATCGCCGCGTGGAACGAGTTCCTCATCGCCCTGACCATGACCAACAAGCAGGAGATGCAGACCGCGCCCGTCGCGATCTCCAAGTTCTCCGGCGCCAGCCAGTTCGAGACCCCCTTCGGCAGCCAGATGGCCGCCGGCGTCCTCGTCACCGTCCCACTGGTGGTCCTGGTCCTGGTCTTCCAGCGCCGCATCGTCGCCGGCCTCACCGCCGGCGCCGCGAAGTAGCCCTTCCGCAGCGAGGCCCCGCAACCTCGCATCACTACTCACCCACAGGAGTGCGCAGCACCATGTCCAACACCGCACCGTGGTGGCGCGACGCCGTCATCTACCAGGTCTACATCCGCAGCTTCGCCGACGCGAACGGCGACGGCGTCGGTGACATCGCCGGTATCCGCTCCCGCCTCCCGTACCTGAAGTCCCTCGGCGTCGATGCCATTTGGATCAACCCGTGGTACAAGTCGCCGCAGGCCGACCACGGTTACGACGTGGCGGACTTCCGGGAGATCGACCCGCTGTTCGGCAGCGTGGCCGAGGCGGAGGCGCTGATCGAGGAGGCGCACCAGCACGGCCTGCGGGTCATCCCCGACATCGTTCCCAACCACACCTCCGACGAACACGCCTGGTTCCAGGCGGCGTTGGCCGCCGGCCCCGGCAGCCCGGAGCGGGACCGGTACGTCTTCCGGGACGGGCGCGGCGAGAACGGCGAAGAGGCCCCCAACGACTGGGTGTCCTGCTTCGGCGGCCCCGCCTGGACCCGGCTGCCGGACGGCCAGTGGTACCTGCACCTGTTCGACGCCAAGCAGCCGGACCTCAACTGGGAACACCCCGAGGTGCGCGCGGAGTTCGAGGACATCCTGCGGTTCTGGTTCAGCCGCGGCGTGGACGGCTTCCGTATCGACGTGGCGCACGGCCTCATCAAGCACCCCGAGCTGCCCGACCTGCCGCCCCGCCGGGACGCGGCCGGCCCCGCCTCCCACGAGCCGGTGGACCACCCGCACTGGGACCGTGACGAGGTGCACGAGATCTACCGCGCGTGGCGGCGGGTGGCCGACGAGTTCTCCGGCGACCGCAAGTTCGTCGCCGAGGCGTGGGCGCCCGACCCCGAGCGGCTCGCCAGGTACGTCCGCCGGGACGGCCTGCACACGGCGTTCAACTTCGACTTCCTGATGGCCAGTTGGGATGCCGAGGACCTGCGCGAGGTCATCGACCGCTCGCTGGGCAGTCTCGGCGCGGTCGGCGCTCCGGCCACCTGGGTGCTCTCCAACCACGACGTGTGCCGCCACCCCAGCCGCTTCGGCCGCAGGACGACCAAGAAGTGGGTCGCCAACGAGGTCTACCGGCCCGAGGGCCCGCTCGACTTCGAGCTCGGCACCCGGCGGGCCCGCGCGGCAGCCCTGCTGATGCTCTCCCTGCCCGGCGGTGCGTACGTCTACCAGGGCGAGGAACTGGGCCTGCCGGAGGTGGAGGACCTGCCCGACGAAGTGCTGCAGGACCCGTGCTGGGAGCGCTCCGGCCACACCGACCGGGGCCGGGACGGCTGCCGCGTGCCGATCCCGTGGTCCGGCGAGACCGCCCCGTACGGCTTCAGCCCGGAGGGCGCCACCGGCGAGCCCTGGCTGCCCCAGCCCGCGCTGTGGAAGGACCACAGTGTCGAGGCGCAGACCGGCGACGAGAATTCGATGCTGGAGCTCTACCGCCGCAGTCTGAAGCTCCGCCGTGAGCTGCCTGCGCTCGGCGAGGGCGACCTCACCTGGCTGGACGCCCCGGCCGGTGTGCTCGCCTTCACCCGCGAGCCGGGCTTCACCTGCGTCGTCAACCTGTCCTCCGAACCGTACGAGCTGCCGGAGCACGAGTCGGTGCTGCTGGCCAGCGGCCACTTGGAGGACGGTCGGCTGGCCCCCGACACCGCGGCGTGGCTCGCACGGTGAGCGAAGGCGCCGCACTCTCCCCGCTGCCGGGCCGCTGACCCCGACGCCGGTCGCCGGAGGACCCTCCCCTCCGGCGACCGGTGTCGGCGGCTACGGCGTGCCGGGAAGGCGGACCGTGACGACGAGGCCGCCGGTGGGGCGGGGGGTGAGGTCGAGGGTCCCGTCGTGGGCTCGGACGATGCTGTGCACGATGGCCAGCCCGAGGCCGACGCCCGCGTGATCGTCGGTGCGTACGCGTTCCGTGCCGCGCTGGAAGGGTTCCGTGAGGGTTGGCACCAGTTCCGGCGGGAGTGGAGGCCCGGTGTTCTCGACCCGCAGCACGCTCGCGCCGTCCTGGGACGCGGTGTGGACCGTCACGGTGCCGCCGGTGGGGAGGTTGTGGGCGACGGCGTTCTGGACGAGGTTCGTCACCATCCGCAGGAGAAGCTCCGCGGAGCCGACCGTGTGCGCGGTCCCGCCGGTGACGTCGAGTCCGACACCGCGCCGTTCGGCCGAGGGGAGCAGCGTTTCGGCGGCCTCCTCGGCGAGGAGGGAGAGGTCGACGTGCTCACGCGGGACGTGCCTGCCGTCGCTGCGGCTGAGCAGCAGGAGGGCCTCGGTGAGTTCGATCGCCCGGGTGTTGGCCGCGTGGAGGCGTTCGAGGAGCTCCTCCCGGTCGTGTGCGGGGTCCCGGCGGGCGAGGTCGAGGAGCGACTTCGTGACGGCCAGGGGCGTACGCAGTTCGTGGGAGGCGTTCGCGGCGAACCTCCGCTGTTCGGCCACGTGGGATTCGAGTTGCCCGAGCATCGTGTCGAACTCGTCGGCGACGTCGCGGAATTCGTCCACGCGGCCCTCCATACGGATCCGGTGGGAGAGGGAACCGCCGGCGGCCAGCCGTGCCGCGTCCGCGATCCGGTCCAGCGGCGCGAGCATCCGTCCGGCCAGGATCCACCCTCCGACGAGGCCGAACACCAGCAGGAAGACGATCACGGTGGCCGCGGCGGGCACGAAGTCCCGCATGACCGCGGCCCGGCTGGGCCCGAGGACGATGAGCACGCCGTCGGCCGGGAACTCGCCCGACCTCCGGACGGCATCGGCGTCCTGGTCGGTCAGCCAGCGCAGCACGAACACCCAGATCACGGCCAGCATCGCAGCGCCCGCGACGAAGAGGAACCCGGCGTAACTGAGGGCGAGTTTCAGCCGGGCACTGAACCGCGGGCGGCTAGGCATGCGTACGGCCGGTGTCGATGCGGTAGCCCACCCCGGGCACCGTCGCGATGATCCAGGGCTCGCCGAGCCGCTTGCGCAGGGCGGAGACGGTGATGCGTACGGCGTTCGTGAACGGATCGGCATGCTCGTCCCAGGCCCGCTCCAACAGCTCCTCGGCGCTGACGACACCGCCCTCGGCGGCCACGAGCACTTCGAGTACGGCGAACTGCTTCCGGGTCAGTGCGACGAACCGTCCGTCGCGGTGGACCTCCCGGCGGAACGGGTCGAGACGGAGCCCCGCGATCTCGCGGACCGGCGGCCGGGCATGCGCGCGCCTGCGGTCGAGCGCCCTCAGCCGCAGGACGAGCTCGCGCAGCTCGAACGGTTTGGTGAGGTAGTCGTCGGCGCCCAGCCCGAACCCGGACGCCTTGTCGTCGATCCGGTCGGCGGCGGTGAGCATGAGGATCGGGATGCCGCTCCCGGAGTCGACGATGTGCCGGGCGATCTCGTCGCCGGAGGGCCCGGGGATGTTGCGGTCGAGGACCGCCAGGTCGTACGAGTTGAGGCTGAGGAGCCGCAGGGCGGAGTCGCCGTCGTAGGCGATGTCGGCGGCGATCGCCTCCAGCCGGAGACCGTCACGGACGGCCTCGGCCAGATGGGGCTCGTCCTCCACGATTAGCACGCGCATCCCGCAAGCGTAGGCAGCACGGCATATCGCCGACGTATGCAAATCGGGCATTCGGAACCGGGGCAGCCGGGCAGCCGGGCAGCCGGGTGCGCGGACACCCGGGGCGCCTCCCCGGGCGGGCCTCGGACCGGAAGGCAGGCGGCAGGAGACCAGAGACAGACGACCGGCGTCGAGAGACCGGCGACCGAAGACGGGCGACCGGAGACCAGCGACCGGAGACCGGCGACCGGAGACCCGAGGCTCAGCGCGTAGACGCGAGGGCCGGTCGTGGCCGCTCCGAAGGCGCCCCGGTCGCCGTCCGCCACCAGGGGCGCGACGCCAGCGCGGCCAGTGCGGCGCCGGAGGCGTTGAGCAGAACGTCGTCCACCGAGGACACCCGGTCCAACTGCAGGACGTACTGCGCGATTTCGATCAGGACCGAGCAGCCCGCCGCGAGGCCCAGGACCCGCGGCACCGACGCCAGCGCCGTGAACCGCTGCGGGGCGAGGAACCCCAGCGCGGCGAAGACCAGCAGGTTCCCGACGATCTGGCCGGTGTCCATCGTGAGCAGGTCGCGCAGCGGTACGAGGCTCAACGTGCCGGGAACTTCACCGGCCCGGGCGCCGGGCTGCAGGGTGATGATGACCCACGGCACCGTTCCGTGGACGAGGCCGACCTCGGCCACCGACATCCGCCACGCCGACGGGACGCCGGCGGCCCTCCGCCGCTGCGCCGTCCACCACACCGCCAGCGCGGACAACGGCAAGGCGCCCAGGGTCAGGAGCCCCACACCGTTCCACGTGCTGAACAAGCCCTCCCACCCCAGGTGGCCGACCATCCGGAAGGACCCCACGAACGCCCGCCGCAGCACGAAAACGGCGAACGCCAGCCCAAGGGCGGCCAGGGTGACGAGCACGATCCGGTACGCGCGCAGGGCTGGTGACGAGGATGACGTTTTGTGGTTCATGCCTCCACTGAAGAGGAAGAGGTGTTGCCGGGGCGTATGCGATTTTCCATACACCCGCGATACACAGCGGCGGCGTCGGGACCGGCGAAGAGGAACTGCGGCGGGAATCCTCGGAGTTGCCGCCCGATGGCCCGACGCGTGGAGCGGGGGAGGGGCACGGACGTTGCGGATGAGCGTGTTCCGCGACGCCGCAGACCTACCCGCCCTACCCGCGAACCACGGCCCGCGGGCCGCTCACCGGAGGCCCGCGGGGTGCAGAATTCTGCTGCGCAGCGATTCACTTCATCCGGCGAGCGGGTCCACCGGGAGGCTCCAGTGTCCGAGTTCGACGCATTCATGCGGCACGCGATCGAACAGGCACGCCTCGGCGCCGCCGAGGGCGGAATCCCGATCGGCGCCGCACTCGTTTCGCAGGACGAGGTGCTGGCCGTCGGACGCAACCGCCGCGTCCAGCAGGCGAGTCCGACCCGGCACGCCGAGATCGACTGTCTGGAACGGGCCGGCCGGCAGCCGGCCTCCGTGTACCGGCGGACGACCCTGTTCACCACGCTGTCACCGTGCTTCCTCTGCGCGGGAGCGGTGCTGCTCTACGGGATTCCCCGCGTCGTCGTCGGCGAGAACCGCACGTTCTCGACCAGCGAGGATCTGCTGCGCAGCCACGGCGTGGAGGTGGTGGTCCTCGATCTCGACGAGTGCGCCGAGCTGATGCGGGACTTCATCGCCGCCCACCCGGAGCTGTGGCGGGAGGACATCGGTACGTCATAGCGCCCCGGGCTCCGTTCCGCCCGGCTCCCCGGGAAGGGCCTGTTCGGTCCAGATGGTCTTGCCGGAGCGGGTGTAGCGCGTTCCCCACCGCTGGACGAGCTGCGCGACGATGAACAGGCCGCGCCCGCCCTCGTCGTCCTCCCCGCTGTGCCGCAGGTGGGGTGAGGTGTGGCCCCGGTCGGCGACCTCGCAGAGCAGGGTGCGGTCCCGGATGAGGCGTACCTGGATCGGACCTTCCGCGTACCGCACCGCGTTGGTCACCAGCTCGCTGACGACGAGCTCGGTCGCGAAGGACAGCTCTTCGAGCCCCCAGTCGTGCAGCTGCCGCGTGGCCAGGTCCCGGGCGCGGCCCGCGGCGACCCGTTCCGCCGGCAGCTCCCACTCGGTGACCTGCGAGGCGTCGAGCTCGCGGGTACGTACGAGCAGCAGCGCGGTGTCGTCGGTGGCCGAGCCGCCCGGCAGGAGCTCCGCCACGGCCCGGTCGCACAGCGCCTCCAGCGACGCGTTCCGGTCGGTGAGCACCTGCCCCAGGATGTCGAGCCCGTGATCGATGTCGCGCTCGCGGGTCTCGACCAGACCGTCGGTGAACAGCGCGAGGAGGCTGCCCACCGGAAGTTCGATCTCCGTCGACTCGAACGGCAGGCCCCCGACGCCCAGCGGCGGCCCCGCCGGCAGCAGCGGGAACGACAGCCGCCCCTCGGGGTCGACGACCACCGGCGGCAGATGCCCCGCCCTGGCCATGACGCAGCGCCTGGACACCGGGTCGTAGACCGCGTACAGGCAGGTCGCGCCGGTCGTCACGTCGGCGCGGGACCCGTCGGGCATGCCCGGCTCGCCCCACTGCTCCTCCACGGACTGCGCCACGAGGTCGTCCAGCCGGGACAGCACTTCCACGGGGTCCAGGTCCATCTGGGCGAACGCCCGTACCGTCGTACGCAACCGGCCCATGGTCGCCGCCGCCTCCAGGCCGTGGCCGACCACGTCCCCGACGACGAGCCCGACCCGCGTACCGGACAGCGGGATGACGTCGAACCAGTCACCGCCCACGCCCGTCATGTCGTCCGACGGCAGATAGCGGTAGGCCAGGTCGACCGCGGACTGCTCCGGCACGTGCTGCGGCAGCAGTTGCCGCTGCAGGGTCAGGGAGGCGGTGCGCTCGCGGGTGTAGCGGCGGGCGTTGTCGACGGACACGGCCGTACGCGCGGCCAGCTCGTCGGCCAGCGCCACCTCGCCGCCGTCGAAGGTGGGCGCTCCGGCGCCGCGCATGAACGTGACGAGCCCGAGCGTGCTGTGCCCGGCCCGCAGCGGCACGACCAGGGTCGTGTCGTCGAGCACGAGCCCGCCGGAGGAGAGGCTGCGGTACTGCGGCGAGCCGGGCGGGTACTCCACGGCCGAGCCCGGGGAAGGAGGCGGAGGAGCTGGAGGAGGTGGAGGCGGTGGCCCGGCCGAACGCCACGCGACCCGCACCAGAGAGACCGCCGAAGCCCCGCCCGCAGTCGGAACCTCCCCCTCCAGAACTTCCGGCGCTAGGTCGACCGTCACCGTCTCCGCGAAGTCCGGCACCGCGACCTCGGTGATCTTCTCGGCGGTGGCCCGTACGTCCAGGGCCGTTCCGATGCCGCGGCCCGCCTCGACGAGCAGGGCGAGCCGCTGCTGCGCCTTGTAGCGGTCGGAGATGTCGAAGGCGTCCTCGCACACGCCGATCACGTGCCCGTCGGCGTCCTGGAGCCGGTAGTAGGCGCAGGACCAGACGTGCTCCGTCTCCGGGTCGCTGGGCGGCCGTCCCTGGAAGTGCAGGTCGACGAACGGCTCGCCGGTGTCGAGGACGTGATGCATGACCGCGTCGAGCGTGGGCGGATGCCCGGTGGTCACGAACCTGCCGTCGGAGTACAGCTCGTCCGCCCGCAGCCCGCGGAACTCGCTGAACGGCCGCCCTATCTCGCGCTCGAACATCGTGTTGCACCAGGTCAGGCGCAGTTCGGCGTCGTAGATGGCCAGGCCGAGGGGCGACTGCGCGGCCAGTCCGCGCAGCAGCGCGAGACGGGACTCCCACAGCCGGAGCTCCTGCAGCTCCGTCGCGACGAGGACGCGCGCCGCCGACCCGGCGCCCGGCAGGGGACACATCGCGGTGGCGACGACCAGCTCACGCCCGTCCCGGCGCCGGGCGACCCCGATCGCGTTCCCCAGGAAGGACACGGGGAGCGGGCCGGCCGACGGCATCGGCTCGACAGACACCGCCGGGTCCGGGGAGCCCGCAGCGTCCGCGGAAGCCGCCGGGTCCGGGGAGACCGCCGCGTCCGACGAGACCGCCGGGTCCGGGAACGGGAACGGGAACGACAGGAACGCGTCCAGGGCCCGGCCGACGGCCTCCTGCGACCCGTAGCCGAGGAGCCGCTCCGCCGCCGGGCTCCAGCCGATGACCGTGTCCTGGGCGTCGACGACCACCGTGGCGGCCCTGGTGACGTCGAGCGGACCACGAAACTCGGCGCTCTGCTCCGCGTTCGATGCCGTCATCGCGCCACATCAGCCCTGTTCATCCCCTACAGAATCAGCCGTCCCCGGGACGCGCACAACCGTGGTGCGCCCACTCCGCCGTACGCCCCGCCGGGTCCGAAGGCCGCGCATGCATGAACCGGCGTCGCCTGCCTACCCGTACGGCATGACTCGTTCCAACGACGAGGTCGCGGAGCTGCTCCGGGAGTACGCGGACCTGATCTCGATCACCGGCGGAGAGGCCTACCGGGCGCGCGTCTACGAGAAGGCCGCCCGCTCGATCGGCGGCCACCACACCGACGTGTCCACCCTCGACGCCAAGGGCCTGCGGGAGATCCCCAACGTCGGCAAGTCGATCGCCGACAAGGTCGTCGAGTACTTCGGCAGCGGCAGCGTGGCCGCGGTCGAGGAGCTGCGGGCGAAGATCCCCGACGGCGTCCGGCGCCTCACGGCCATCCCCATGCTCGGCCCGAAGAAGGCCTTCCTCCTGTACGAGGAGCTGGGCATCGCCTCCGTCGAGGAGCTGGCCGACGCCATCCACGAGGAACGGCTGCGCGACCTGAAGGGCTTCGGGCCGAAGACGGAGGAGAACATCCTCCACGGCATCGAACTCCTCCAGTCCGCCGGAGAGCGGGTCCTGCTCGACACCGCCACCGACCTCGCCGACGACCTCGTCACCGCGCTGTCGCAGGTGACCGGCTGCCTGCGCTGCACGCACGCGGGGTCGCTGCGCCGCTTCCGCGAGACGATCGGCGACATCGACGTGCTCGCCGCGGCCGACGCCTCCGCGCCGCTGATGCGGGCGTTCACGGAGCTGCCGTACGTCTCGGAGGTCATCGTGCACGGCAGCAAGAAGACGTCGATCCGCACCGCCAAAGGCCCCCAGGCCGACCTGCGGGTCGTGCCGCCGGACTCCTGGGGCGCGGCGCTGCAGTACTTCACCGGCTCCAAGGCGCACAACATCCGCACCCGCGAACTGGCCGTCCACCAGAAGCTCAAGCTCTCCGAGTACGGGCTGTTCGACACCGAGACCGAGGAGAAGATCGTCTCCGAGACCGAGGAGGAGGTGTACGCCCGGCTCGGCCTGCCGTGGATCCCGCCCACCCTGCGCGAGGACCGCGGCGAGATCGAGGCCGGGCTGCACGACGAGCTGCCCGCACTGGTCGAGGAACAGGACATCCGCGGCGACCTGCACACCCACACCGACCTCACCGACGGCCTCGCCTCGCTGGAGGAGATGATCGCCGCGGCCGCGGAGCGCGGCTACGCCTACTACGCGATCACCGACCACGGCCCGGACCTCGTCATGCAGCGGATGACCGACGAGCGGATCCTGGCCCAGCGCGAGCGCGTACGGGAACTCGACAGAACCCGGCGCGGCAGAGGCGGCAGGGGCCTGCGGCTGCTGCACGGCGTGGAGCTGAACATCGACACGAACGGCGAGGTGGACTGGCCGGCGGAGTTCCTCGCCGGGTTCGACGTGTGCGTGGCCTCGGTGCACTCGCACTTCAACCAGGGCCGCGAGGCGCTGACCAGGCGGATCGTACGGGCCTGCGAGAACCCGCACGTCAACGTCATCGGCCACCCCACCACTCGCATCATCGGCAAGCGGCCGCCCGTCGACGCCGACCTCGACGAGATCTTCGCCGCGTGCGCGCGCACCGGCACCGCCCTGGAGATCAACGGCCACCCCGCCCGCCTCGACCTGCGCGACGAGGACATCCTGCGGGCCCGGCGGCACGGCGTGAAGTTCGCCGTCGACAGCGACGCCCACTCCGTACGCCACCTGGCCAACATGCGCTACGGCGTCGGCATGGCGCAGCGCGGCTGGCTCACCACGGACGACGTGATCAACACCTGGCCGTGGACCCGCCTGGAACGCTTCCTGCGCAAGGGCAGAACCGCCCGCCGTGAACCCCACGGCTGACGCCCCCGGAGGGGCCCGTACGCGCCTCAGTCCTTCCGCAGCGAGGCCACGGCGTCCCTGATGGCGGGCAGCCGTCCGTACAGGGCGTCGCCGGGGCAATTGGTGTGGAAGCTGTCGCGATGGCCGGAGATGACGTGCAGCCGGGCCGCCTCGCCCTTCTTGAAGAGGCTCTCGTCGTTCGTCGAGACGAGCCGGACCGTGCCTCGGGCGTCGACGCCCGGCTTCAGCTTCCACGCGGCGACCTTCGCGAGCGCGGCCTCCAGCGCGGGCGGCACCTTCGTACCCGCGTCGAAGGTGCCGAGCGCCGCGATGCCGATGGTGCCGGCGTTGAACCCCTTGGTGTGCGCGCCGTGTATCGGGCGTCCGATGCTGCCGGCCCGGCCCTCGTAGATGGTTCCGCAGCGGTCGACGACGAAGTTGTAGCCCATGTCGTCCCACCCCTCGCCCTGCACGTGCGCCCGCTGCATCTCCCGCAGCATGCGCGGGACGTCGGCGCAGTCGTAGTCGTTGGAATGCCCGGTGTGATGGACGAAGACCGCGTTCACCGGCCCCGACTGCGTCGGCCGCTCCTTGACCAGCCTCTCGTCGGCCCGCCATGCCTTGCGGGCGACGATCGCGGGCCGAGGCGCGGCCGGTCCGACGGCGACGGACTCGGGCCTGGGCTCGGGACGGGTGTGCCGGGTCGGTGCGTCCTGCAGCACGAGCAGAGCCGTCACCACGACCCCGGCACCCAGCAGCATCCGACGGGACCACATCGAACTATTCTGCGACCGCCCGGCGTCACTCGCAGGTGGGAGGACTGGCCGGGCTCACCGGCGGCCGCCCCCGCCGGTGCGCCCCGCCCCGGGCCACCGCCGCTACACCACCTTCCCGATCACCCCCCGAGCAGCCCGTTCCCCCTCCGTCGCCCCGCCCTCCATGAAGCCCTGGAAGTCGTACGAGCAGTGTTCGCCGGCGATGTGGAGGTTGCCCTGCGGGGTGCCCTCGTAGCCGGCGTAGCGGTGGAGGTAGCCGACGGGCCAGTAGGAGTAGGCGCCGCGGGCGTACGGGTTCTTGTGCCAGGCGGAGAGTTGCGCCTTGCCCGTCCAGGCGGTCGAGGTGCCGGGGAAGACCTGGTCGATCTGGGCGAGGTAGCGGCCGGCGAGGCCGCGTACGTACGGGTCGGTCTCGACGTTGAACGGGCCCGCGGGGGAGAGGGACTCCGCGAGGCTGCCGCCGCCGTACTGGATGAGGATGCCGCCCGTGCCGGGCTGGATCTTGGTGGTGTCCCAGGTCTGCTGGAAGTCGGCGTCGGTGAAGCAGTCGCCCGCGCTGACGCCGGGCCAGGGGCCGGTGCCGCGCCAGGGGCGGCTTGAGAACTGCATGTTGAGCTTGGTGCAGTGGCCCATGCGGGCGTCGCGCAGCAGGTTCGTCATGCGGGGGTCCAACCCGGCCCGGCTGAGGTCGAGTTCCTTGAGCACCGGCAGCGGCACGCACAGGATCGTGTGGTCGGCGGTGGCCGTGCGGGTCGCGCCGGCCTCGGTGTACGTGAGGGTGTGCGTGCCGTCGGCGTTGGCGCGTACGGCGGTCAGGGCGCAGCCGGGGCGCAGGGTGCCGGCGGGCAGGAAGTCGGCGATGGCGCGCGGGAGTTGGTCGTTGCCGCCGACGATGTGGTACCGCTCGTTGGACAGGCCCCAGATGTTGAAGTGGCCCGGATTGGTCTGGTAGCCCATCAGCAGGACGAGGGCGAGGGACGACTGCAGGGTGGTGTCGGCGCCGTACTCGACGTTGTAGGCGACGTCGAACCAGCGGCCGAGCGGGGAGTCGTGGCCGCCGGGGACGCGTGACTCGATCCACTCGTAGATCGACATGTTGTCGAGGGCGGTGCCGGCCGGTGTGGTCTGGTTCCACATCACCTCGCCCGCCTCCGACAGGTCGCGGTGCAGGAGTTGGTAGACCGCCTTGAAGTCCTCGTCGGCCTGGGCGCGCGGATAGTAGCCGCCGTTGAACCAGAGGATCTCCTCGGCTCCCTGCGGGCCGCCGCCGAGGAAGTCCTCGACGGGCAGGCCGAAGCGGCGGCACAGCTCCAGGATCTTCTTGTGGCTGGTGTCGATCAGCTCGCCGCCGATCTCGGAGGTCTGCCCGTACGCCCAGTGGTCGCGCTGGGTGTACATGCGGCCGCCGACGCGGTCCGGGTTCGCCTCGTAGAGCGTGCAGTCGAGGCCCGCGTCGTGGAGCGTGAGCGCGGCGGTCAGGCCCGCTATCCCGGCTCCTACGACGGCTATGCGGGGTGCGGCGCCCGCGGCCCGGGGCGTGGCGGCTCTCGCCCGCGGCGCCGAGGCGACGCCCGCGCCGACCGCGAGGCCCGCCGCGGCGGCGCCCTTGAGGACGGCCCGGCGGCCCGGCGGCGCCGCCTGGGCTGCCGCGGCGCCGCGGAGTTCCGCGACGGGGATCCCGAGGCGCCGGGCCGCGCCGTGCTCTGCTGCCAGTCGCTTCAACGCGTGCATGGGGTGAGTACGAGACACGGGAGAACTCCTCAGGCTGTGGCGGAAGTTGACTCGGCGTCAGTGCTGTTCTCGGTGCTGTTCTGGCTGCCGTTCTCGGTGCCGTTCTTGGCGCCGTTCGCAGTGCCGTTCTCGGGGCTGTGCTCGGTGTCGCGTTCGACCGCGTCCTCCAGGACGATCCGGCCGATGATCTCGTAGCGCTCCGGCTGCCGTGCCCGCAGGTAGAGGCCGAGGGCGAGGCCGCCGAAGAAGACGAGGCCGACGATCCACGGGACGGCCTTGAAGAACACGGAGCCGGCGGCCGTGCCCGCCGCGGTGTCCATGTTGACCACGAGCAGGACGACGACGGCGGTCATGCCGACGCCGCCGAGCAGCGGGGCGAGGAAGGTCCTGAACCAGTGCCGGTCCTCGGGGTGGTTGTGGCGGAAGTAGCCGATGACGGCGAAGGAGCAGAGGGTCTGCACGATGAGGATCGCCATCGTGCCGAGGATCGCGAGCAGTGTGTACAGGTGTACGTACGGGTCCTGGCCGGTGATCCAGAACGCCCCGACGAGGGCGACGGCGATCGCCGACTGGACGTACGAGGCGACGTACGGGGAGCCGTGCACGGGATGCGTACGGCCGAGGCCCCGGTGCAGGAAGCCCTCGCGGCCGATCGCGTACAGGTAGCGGGACGCGCACTGGTGGAAGGCCATGCCGCAGGCGAACGAGCCGGTGATCAGGAGCCATTGGAAGGCGTCGACGGCCCAGGCGCCGATGAAGCTGTGCGCCGGGTCGAAGAACAGGTCGAGCGGGCTCGTGGACTGCGAGACCTGCACCGCGCCGGTCAGGCCGTTGCCCGCGATGGTCATCCAGGAGACGTAGATGTAGAAGAGGCCGACGCCGACGACCGACACGAGTGTGGCCCGCGGGATCACCTTCTTCGGGTTGCGGGACTCCTCCCCGTACATGGCGGTCGACTCGAAGCCGACCCACGACCAGAACGCGAAGAACAGGCCGAGCCCGGCGGAGGTGCCGGTGAAGGCGTTGGCCGGGTTGACGGGTTCGACGGGAATGCCGTCGGGGCCGCCGCCGTGCAGCAGTACGGCGGTCGCCACGGCGAACAGCACGGCGATCTCGGCGATCAGCATCACGCCGAGGGCCTTCGCGGTCAGGTTGATGTCGAAGTACGACAGGACGCCGGTGACCGCGAGCATCGCGGCCGCGTACACGATCCACGGCAGGTCGACGCCCAACTGGTCGTGGACGGTGGTCTGCGCGAAGTACGCGAAGACGCCGACGATCGACGCCTCGAAGACGACGTACGCGAGCACGGCGAGCATCCCGGACGCCATGCCCGCGATCCGGCCGAGCCCGTGCGAGATGTAGCCGTAGAACGCCCCGGCGGCGGTGATCCGCTTGGCCATGGCGACGTAGCCGACCGAGAAGACGGTGAGGACGAGGGTCGCGAAGAGATAGCCCGCAGGCGCACCGGTGCCGTTTCCTGCCCCGACGGCGATGGGCAGGTTCCCGGTCATGGCCGTGATCGGCGCCGCGGTGGCCACGGCCATGAACACGACGCCGACGAGCCCGACGGAATTCGCCTTGAGCCGGTGGACCTCGGGTGTGCTTGGTGTCTCTGACATGGCGGGCACCCTGCCGCGCAGTGACGTACGCCACAACCGACAGGAGGTCGCGCAATTCCCTTGCGGGGGCGACGAGTTGTCGGGGGCGGGGTCCGCTCGTCCGCTGGCTCGGGCGTGGCTGGACAGCGGTGGCGTCATCTGTCGCTCGCTGGTGAATCCACGCTGTCACAGGCGCCGCCCCAGGGTCTGCGGATAGAGTTGAACCCGGGCAACGAGCGCTAGAGACAGGGCGGTTGAGGTGGGGCGGCGGTACTTCGTTGCGCTGGGAAGCGGCCGTTACCGCCATCTTCCCGAGGATGCACAGCTGGAATCCGTCCCGAGCGACGTCAGGGCGGCGGCCGAGCTGTTCGCGTCATTCGGGTACGAAGTCGTACTGCCCGGGCTCGGTGAGTACGACGGGGCCGAACAGATCCGCCAGAAGCTGAGGCACTGGTCGGCGGACGCTCGGTTGGCGGCCGACGACGTGGTCGTCGTCTACTTCGCTGGACATGGCGTCGTGGAGGACCGGGACCGGCACTACCTGCTCTGCTGGGACTCCCAGGACGAGGACCTGGCGGCCACTGCTCTGGCCACCGAAGATCTGCTGCGGATCCTGTGCAGAGGAGATCTGCGGCACCTGCTGCTCATCCTCGACACCTGCGCGGGCGGCGCGGGCAGCGCGGAGGCCTCGGCGGTCGCGCTGCAGTCGATCGCCTACCGCAACACGGGGCTGCGGACGTCCACCGGAATGTGGTTCCTCGCCTCCGCGCGACGCAAGGACATCGCCGAGGACGGCGCCTTCGTGGCCGCGCTGGTCGACGCTGTACAGAAGACGACCGAACGCACGGGACAGCGGCAGCAGTTCCTCGACCTCACCGAGCTCGTCAAGGCGGTCAACGAGCGGTTCGACGCCGAAGGCCGAGGACAGCGGGCCGAGTTGGCGAGCGGACTCGTGACCGGGCTCGCTCCTTTCCTGCCCAACTCCGGCTACCAGGAGGGACTTCCTCCGCTCGGCACCGACCTCGAGGTGCAGCGGCGGGTGGCGGCACGGGACATCACCGAACACTTCGGACCGAGGTCGCGTGGAGTCGAGTTCGAGTCGGAGCAGGGCCTGTACTTCAGCGGACGTGCGCGGGTCCTCTCCGAATTGGTCGGATGGCTGTCGGCTGTGAACGGGGACGGCCGGGGCAGGGTGGTCACGGGCAGCCCCGGATGCGGCAAATCAGCGGTGCTCGGCCGGATCGTGGCCCTGTCGGACGGGCGCTACCGATCGAAATTCGACCTGTCGAGCCTCGACCCGCAAACCGTGGTACCCGAGGGCCGAGTCACAGCCGCGGTGCATGCGCGGCACAAGCGTCTCGAAGAAGTGGTCGAGCGGATCGCCACCGCTCTGGGAACCGCGGCGGAGGGAGTCGCGGATCTGCTCCAGGAGCTCACGCGGCGCGGCCGTCTCGGCCACACCTCGGTCATCGTCGTCGACGCGGTGGACGAGGCTGGATCCGACACGGCGGCGGACGCCGGGGGCCACGGCGAGCCACGCCGGATCACCCGCGAACTGCTCCGCCCCATGTCCGAGATCCCCGGGGTCAGGCTGCTCGTCGGGACCCGTCATGAACTGGTCGGCCCCCTCGGCCCCACGTTCACCACCATCGACCTGGACCTTCCCGACTACCGGGCCGGAGAGGACGATGTCGCCGGCTACGTCACCCGTGTTCTCCTCGCCACCGAGGAAGACAACGTAGGCACTCCGTACCGTGGTCTGCCGGACCTGGCCGCGACCGTCGCCCGCGGTGTGGCCGAGAAGGCCGCCGGTGTCTATCTGTACGCCAGGACGACAGCCCGCACACTGCGCTCCGACCAGCATGCGGTCGACGTCAACAGGCCAGGGTGGGCCGACGCGTTGCCCAGCGAGGTGGGGGAGGCGTTCGACGACTACCTCGCACGGTTCGGCCCGGACGAGCCGAGGGTGCGCCGGATGCTGCTCGCCCTTGCGTTCTCCGAGGGGAAGGGGCTGCCTCGTGGCCGCGTCTGGACCGCTCTGAGCTCCGTGATCTCAGGCCTTGAGTGCACGGAAGAGGACGTCGCTTGGGTGCTCGACGTCGCGGAGGCCTACATCGCCGAGGTCATCGACGACGATCAGCGCTCCGTCTACCGGCTCTACCACAAGGCCCTGGCTGAGCACCTGCGGGCGACGGCGGACCGGCCCTCGGAGGTCGTCCAGCGGGCCGTCGTCAAAGCGCTGGGCACGCTCGTGCCCACGTCGCCGGACGGTCGCCGGGAGTGGTTCGCGGCCATCCCGTACGTACGCCAGCACTTGGCCACGCATGCCGCGGCGGCCGGCCAGCTCGCGGAACTCATCGAGGATCCCGGATTCCTCCTGGCCAGTGAACCGCTGTCGCTGTTGCGGGCGTTCGCATCCATCGAAGGCGACGGGCCGCGCCGCATCCGAGGCTCGTACGAGCAGGTGGCGCACCGGTTGACGGCCGACCGTCCGCTCGGAGAGCGCGCGGCCGACCTGCAGCTCTCGGCGCGGCGTTGCGAAGCCGACCGCCTGGCCGACCGGATCGAGCAACTCGGCGTCGACTTGCCGTGGTCGGCCACGTGGGCGTGGTGGTCGACCAGCGGAGTCCACCGGCTGCTCAGCGGCCACGCCAAGTCCGTGGGCTGCGTCGCGGTAGGAGTTCTCGACGGCCGCCCGATCGCGGTGACCGGAAGCCTCGACGGTACGGCCCGGGTCTGGGACCTGACCTCGCAGCGGCAGATCGGAGACCCGCTGCGCGTGGGGATCGCGGTGAGTGCCATCGCCATCGGGGACCTCGGCGACTACACCGTGGCCCTCACCGGCGGACAGGACGGCACGGTCCGCGTCTGGGACCTGTCGGCGGGCCAGGAGTACGGCCTGCCGCTCGCCGGGCACACCAACCAGGTCCAGAGCATCGTGGTGGGAGCCATAGACGGCCACCCCGTGGTCCTCACCGCCAGCGCCGACGGCACGGCTCGGGTCTGGGACCTCGTCACCCGGCGGCAGTTGGGCACTGCCCTGAGCGCTCACCGCCGCACGGTATGGGACGTGGATCTGGGCGAGCTGAACGGGCGCCCGATCGCCGTCACCGGTGGCGACGACAAGTCGGTGTACGTGTGGGACCTGAGTGAAGTCCTCCACGGTGGTGATGCGCGCCCCGACGGCAGCCCGCTGATCGGTCCCGCGGAGGCCGTCAACACGGTGTGCCTGGCGCGGCTCGACGGGCGGACAGTGGCACTGGTCGGTGACCGGGCGGGCATGCTCAGCCGCTGGGACGTGGAGTCCCGTCGCCAGATCGGCGAACCGGTCACGGCACACGTCTACGAGGCGCGCAGCGGTGTCGCTTCAGCCGTCGTAGGTGAGTTCGGCGGCCGCCCGGTGGCACTGACCAGCGGGCGCAGGGAAGCACGGCTGTGGGATCTGCGGACCCTGCAGCAACTGGGGCACCCGCTGCGCGGGCACGTAGCGGACATCACCGCAGCCGCCTTCACCGACCATACCGACGCCCCGCTCGCAGTCACGGTCGGCCAGGACCGTACGGCACGCATGTGGGATCTGACGGCTGATCAGCCCGTGGAGGGCCATGCCCGGCCGGTGGGCTCCCTCGCCTTCGCCACGATCGGCGGCCGCCCTCGGATCCTCACGGGAGGCGAGGACGGTACGGCGCGCCTGTGGGACCCCTGCACGCGTACCCAGGTATGCGGGCCGATGGAGGGCCACTCGGGTCCGGTGCTCGCGGTGGCCCTCGGGCAGGTCCGGGGCCGAACAGTGGTGGCCACCGCCGGGGCGGACACCACCGTCCGTTTGTGGGACGCCTCCGCCGCCGCGGCGCCCGTCGCCCCTCTCGTGGGCCACACCAACGCTGTGCGCTGCCTGGCCTTCGGTGAACTGAGCGGGACCGCGGTAGTCGTCAGCGGAGGCGAGGACGGGACCGTCCGCCTCTGGGACGTCGCCACCGGAGACGCCATCGGCAGCCCCCTCGTGGGGCACATCGGGGGCATCCGGCACCTCGCGGTCCAGACGCTGGGCCGTGGGATGGAGATCGTCCTGTCCACCCAGCTCGACCACGCGTACGTCTGGCAGGTGGAGGGTGCCACGGAACCCGGACCAGTCGCGCCGAAGGCACACTTCGACGTGGAGGACCTCACGGAATCGGCCCGGGCTGTGGGGGTGGCGTTCCACGAGCGACGCCCTGTCGTCCTGACCGTGCTCGAAGGCAACAACCTGTACGTGCACGACATGGAGACACGCGCGGCGCTCGCCGGGCCCATGACCGGACACACGGCGTACGTGATGGTGGGCGCCCTCGCGCAGGTCGGGAAGCGCACTCTCGTCGCCTCCATGGCTTTCGACGACACTGCGCGAGCCTGGGACGTGGAAACCGGCGAGCCTCTGGGCCCTCCCATGGAGGGCTACACACGCATGGGCCAGGGGGTGGAGCGGGCGGCGCCCGCGCTCGGGCAGATCGACGGCGTGCCGGTCACCGCCCTGGCCACCTCGCGTGAGGTGCGCCTCTGGGACCTCGCCACCATGAGGCCTCTCGGAGAGCCGCTGAGCGGCGCGGACCCGAGCCTGCTCTCGGCGGACATCCTCCGCACCGGGGACGGCACGGACGTGGTTGTCACGGGCGCCGTCGACGGTGTGGTGCGCACCCACGATCTGAAGGACGGCCGCCAGGTCGCCGCGCACATGACCACGGCCTCGCCAGTGGTGTACGGCGCCACCGCCGTCGACCTGGGCGGCGACAGCGTGGTGGTGCGCAGCAGTTGGACGGAGACCGAGGTGTGGAGCCTCGAGTCACGCAGGCCGATCGGCAAGCGCTCCGGCATGTCGTGGGGTGCCTGCGTCCACCCGGCGGGTGAGCGGCCCGTGGTGATCTCCGTGGCCGTCGACTACACGCTCAACGCCTGGGACTTGCACACGCAGGCACCCGTGTGCCCGCCCATGACCGGGCACACGGCCGAGGTGACGGCGCTTCGCCCCGCGACGGTCGGCGACCGGCACCTGGTGGCGAGCGCTTCGGAGGACGGCACGGTACGCGTGTGGGACCTGGACGGCGGGGCTTCCGTGGGGGCGCCGTTCGACGGCCACGTCATGGGTGCGTACGGCCTGGAGATCGCGCGCCTCGACCGGGACCTCGTCGTGACGGGCGCGGGCAACGGTGTACTGAGGGCCTGGAACCTGGACGACGGGAGCGACGCGAACTGGGATCTGGAGCCCTTCCCGTCGGCGATCCACGCCATCCGTGTGGCAATGGTGGCGGGCATCCCCACTCTGGTGGCCGCGGACCAGCACGGACTGATGCGGGTCTGGACGCCAGGGGCTCCCGCCTGGAACGCCGAACTCGACATCGGCAGCGCCATCCGCGGCATCTCGCTCGACACCTCGGGCCGCCTCTGCGCGGCCACTTACATGGGCGTGGTCACGCTGCAACTCCGCCCCAAGGCCTCTGCAGACCAAGGGAGCAGATGATGAGCCGAGTCGTCCTGGTGCACGGAATCGCCCAGCAGTACAAGGGATCGCAGACGCTCCTCGCCGACTGGTACCCGGCGCTTGCCGACGGCCTCGCCCTGGCCACCGGGGTCCAACTCCCGTACGAGGACGTGTCCATGGCGTTCTACGGCGATGTGTTCCGGCCCGCAGGCCATCGAGGGCTCGGTGTCCCGGAGCTGGATGCTTCGGACGTCATGGACGGGCTGGAGCGAGACCTGCTGCTCCAGTGGTGGGCGGAGGCGGCCGAGGCCGATCCTGCGGTCCCTGGCCCCGAGGCTCCGGCCAGGCTGCGCACCCCGTACTTGGTGCAGCGAGCTCTGGACGCGCTCAGCCACTCGGCGTTCTTCGCCGGACTGAGCGAGCGACTTCTGATCTGGAGCGCCCGGCAGGTGCGGACCTACTTCACCGACGCCGAAGTCCGGGCGGTGATCCAACAGCGCCTTGAGCGGTGTGTGACGGCGGACACGGAGCTGATCGTCGCGCATTCACTGGGGAGCGTTGTCGCATACGAGACGCTGTGCGCCCACCCGGACTGGCGTGACATGTCGCTGGTCACGCTCGGATCGCCGCTGGCCGTACGCAACTTGGTCTTCGAGCGGCTGCTGCCACCGCCGGTCGATGGCCGCGGTTCCTGGCCGAGTCCGGTGAAGCGCTGGCTCAATGTCGCCGACCGCGGCGACGTGGTGCCCCTCGTGAAGCAACTCGCGCCGAGGTTCGGTGAGCGCATCAGGGATGTCTCGATCCACAACGGTGCCAAGGCCCATGACGTACGGCCGTATCTCACGGCCAGGGAGACGGGGCTCGGCATCGCTGAGGGACTGGGGCTGACGTAAGGCACACACGCGTCGTCCGCGCGACGGGCAGTGTCCCGTCCTGCGCCTCAGGTGAGGGCACGGGACGGGACGTACGTCGTGAACGGTCAGCGGAGCCCGGCGAAGAGGTCGGTCTCCGGGACGGGGCTGTCGGTCGGGTCCTGGACGCGTACGAACGTCTCCATGCCCATCAGCTCGCCGAACCGCTTCTTGCCCATCTTGAGGAAGAAGATGTTCTCGCCCTGACTGGCGTGCGCGGCAAGGGAGTCGAACTTCTGGTCGCTGTACGGGGTCGTGTCCACCCACGTGGTGATCTCGTCGTCGGGCAGTCCGATCTCGGCGAGTGCGGCGGCCTCGGCGGGGTCCGGTTCCGGCATGTTCTCGTCGAACTCGCGCATGACCTCGCCGAAGCGCTGCATCGCCGAGCGGGGCATCGTCGTCCAGTACACCTTCGGCGTCAGCTCGGTCCGCTCCAGCGCCGCCATCGTGATGCGGTGGGCCTGGATGTGGTCGGGGTGCCCGTAGAAGCCGTTCTCGTCATAGGTGACGACCACATCGGGGCGGTAGTGCTCCATGAGTTCCGCGAGCCGGGCGGCGCCTTCCTCGACGGGGGTCTGCCAGAAGGAATCAGGGGCGTCGTTGCTGGGCCAGCCGATCATGCCGGAGTCGGCGTAGTCGAGGAGTTCCAGGTCGCTGATCTTCAGGACCTCGCAGCTTGCTTCGAGTTCCTTGCGGCGCAGCGCGGCGACGGCCGCCGGATCGTGCCCGGGCTCGCCCGGTTTGGCGCCTCCCGGCCCGTCACCGCAACCGCCGTCGGTACACGTCACGAGCACCGTCCGGATGCCTTCCGCCGCATACCGGGCGAGCACTCCTCCGGTGCTGGTGGCCTCGTCGTCGGGGTGGGCGTGCACTGCCATGAGCGTCAAGGGGCGGCGGTCAGTCATGGATGCGTTCTCCTGAGTAAGTCCGTACGTACGAAATGGGCCGAGCGCGCGCTGTGCGTGCGGGCGCTGGTCCCTCGGTCGTGCAACCGCGCCGGGCCGCCCGGGTGTTCCCGCGACGTCCGCCCCGGCCCGACTTCGCCGCCTCACTCCTCCGTAGGCTCCCGCCTCACACCCCGGGCGCAGGCCGCACCGCGATCCCGTTCCGTTCGAGGAGCGCCGCGGTCACCCCGTCCCCGGGCACGAGTTCACCGCCGAACGACCCGTCGTACACCTCGCCCCGGCCGCACGAAGGGCTGCGCGGCATGAGCAACGCCTCGGTGGCGCCCGCGTGTTGGGCGGCGGCGAGGGCGCGTCGGGCGCCGTCCACGAACTCCGCGGTCACGTCCCGCCCCGTGTCCTCGACGACCCGCGCCGTGCCGTCGAGTACGTCGTGCCCGTCGCCGCCCACCAGCTCGGCCGGCCGGCGAGGCGTGCTGAGGCCGCCCGCGACCTCGGGGCAGAACGACACCACGTCCCGGCCGGCCACCGCCTCCTCGATGTCGGACGACGCCTTGTGCCGCCCGTCGAACCGACAGGGAACTCCACGCAGACACGCACTGACCAGGATCGCTTCCACACCGTCAGGGTAGACCCCGCCGTCGGCCGGCCGAGCCCGGTTCGTTCCTCCTGTTGATCCCCGTTCACCCCTCCCCGGAGCCCTCCCCGCCCTCAGGCCTCTCCGGGCTCTCCGACCGCTCAGGCCGCTCCTGCCGGAGCCGTTCGTCGAGCGTCTCGCCCTCGCGCTGTTCCGCGGCCGTCGTGCCCACCTTGTCGACGCCGGACGGCTTCTCGGGCGGTGAGTACCCCTGGTCGAGCACGTCGTCGTAGGCGTCCGGGTCGGCCGCGTTCTCCAGGTCGAGCGGCGCGGCGTCCTGCTGTTCCTCGTTGTCGCCGACGGGCTGGTAGGCGTCGTCCGCCCTCTCTTGCTCGCTCATGACTGCCTCGCGTGGGGTGGGGGGTGGGGCTGCGCAGCGAGTTCCGTACGCCAGGTTCCCGGGTCGAGTTCCGTACGCCAGGTTCCCGGTCGGGTTTCGTACGCCAGGTTCCCGGGTCGGTGCGAACGAAACGGGTACCCGGCGGCAACCGCCCCGCCCCGGGGAACCCACACCCCGACGGCAGGCGCAGAGCAAGGGGGGAACCGACCCACAGGAGTTGCGATGAGGGCCCTGACCTGGCACGGAAGGCGCGACGTACGCGTGGAGACCGTCCCCGACCCGGTCGTCGTGGAGCCGACCGACGTCATCGTGCGCATCACCTCGACCGGCATCTGCGGGTCGGACCTGCACCTGTACGAAGTGCTGGGCCCGTTCCTCGAACCGGGCGACATCCTCGGGCACGAGCCGATGGGCGTCGTCGAGGAGACCGGCCCCGAGGTCACCGCCCTGGCCGTCGGCGACCGCGTGGTCGTGCCGTTCAACATCTCCTGCGGCACGTGCTGGATGTGCGACCGGGGACTCCACTCCCAGTGCGAGACCTCCCAGGTGACCGAGCACGGCATGGGCGCCGCCCTCTTCGGCTACACCAAGCTGTACGGCCAAGTGCCGGGCGGGCAGGCCGAGTTGCTGCGGGTGCCGTTCGGGAACACCCTGCCGGTCAAGGTCGAGCACGGCCCGCCCGACCAGCGCTACCTCTACCTGTCGGACGTCCTGCCCACCGCCTGGCAGGCCGTGGCGTACGCCGACGTCCCCGTGGGCGGCAGCGTCGCCGTGATCGGGCTCGGGCCGATCGGGGAGATGGCCGCCCGGATCGCCCTGCACCGCGGCGCGGACCAGGTCATCGGCGTGGACCTGGTTCCCGAGCGGCTGGCCCGCGCCGCCGCCCGCGGCGTGCAGACCCTCGACCTGCGCGAGTACGGCAAGGCCGTCGGCGACGCGATCCGTGACCGGACCGCCGGCCGCGGCACCGACGCCGTGATCGAGGCCGTCGGCATGGAGGCGCACGGCGCGCCGCTGGCGAAGACCGCCCAGCGGGTCGCCGGGCTGCTGCCGGACGCGCTCGGCGAGAAGGTCATGAGCCGCGCCGGAGTCGACAGCATGACCGCCTTCGACACGGCCGTGGACGCGGTCCGCCGCGGCGGCACCGTGTCCGTCATCGGCGTGTACGGCGGCGCCGTGGACCCCGTCCCGATGCTCACCATGTTCGACAAGCAGCTCCAGCTGCGCATGGGCCAGGCCAACGTCAAGCGCTGGGTCGGCGACATCCTGCCGCTCCTCGACGACGAGGACGTCCTGGGCGTCGAGGACTTCGCCACCCACACCCTTCCGCTGGAGGAGGGCCCGGCGGCGTACGCGGCGTTCCAGGCGAAGGACGACGGGATGATCAAGGCCGTGCTCACTCCGTGAGACGCCGAGCCCAGGAACGGGCGGCCGAAGGCGCGTATCGTGGAAGGGTGCTTCGGGCCAGAGGCACGCCGAGGGACGCTGTCCCGGCGGCTGCGCCTGCTGGCCGGCTCCCACGGCGGACAACCGTCAGCCACACGAAAGGCACGGGAGCCATGCGTACCGACCGTGACCGTGACGCCAAGGAGCCTCCTCATACCGGCTCCCGAAGTACCGACGCCGGAAGTACCGACGTCCGAAGTACCGACGTCCGGAGTGACGACTTCCGACGGAGACAACCCCCTCGGAAGCACACCCCCCGCCGCCACGACGACACCCCTGACACCGCGCCCGCGTTCCGCAGGCTGGCCCGCCTCCCGTACGGCCCCGAGCACACCGCCGTACGCGAGGAGATCATCCGGGCCTGGATGCCCGTCGCCGAACGCGTGACCCGGCGCTTCCGGCACCGCGGCGAGAGCCGGGAGGACCTCCTCCAGGTCGCCGCGCTCGGACTCGTCAAGGCGGTCGACCACTACGACCCCGAGCGCGGGTACGCCTTCGCCTCGTACGCCATCCCGACGATGGTGGGCGAGCTGAAGCGGCACTTCCGCGACCACCTGTGGAGCCTGCACGTGCCGCGCCGCTTCCAGGAACTGCACACCAGGACCTATCTGGCCGCCGTCGAGCTGGACCAGGCCCACCCCGGCGCCGAGCCGACGACCCGGGAGATCGCGGAGCGGTCGGGCCTGACCGAGGACGAGGCGGCCACCGGGATGGCGGCGCACGAGGCGTACCGGGCCGCGTCCCTGGACGCGCCCGTGCCCGGCCGCGCCGGGTCCAGCCTCGTCGACGTCATGGGCGACGACGACGAGGCCTACGACCTGGTCGTCGACCGGGAATCGCTCAAACCCCTGCTGGCCGAACTCCCGGAGCGCCAGCAGCTCATCCTCTATCTGCGGTTCTTCCGGGGCCTCACGCAGGCACAGATCGCGGGCCGGATCGGCGTCTCCCAGATGCAGGTGTCCCGCCTGCTCCGCGCGACCTGCGACCGGCTGCGCGAAGGACTCCTCGCCGACGCCTGACGGCAGTTGGGACCAGTAGGTGGGACCAGTTGGGACCAGGTGGGATGAGTTGGGACCGGTTGGGACGTCAGAGGGCGGCGATGATGTCGCCCGAGGGACAGGCGTACAGCGCCCCAGCGGGGGTAACCGAAGTCAACCCGGTGGTTGAGCCGACAGCCTCCGGGTCAGCTGGGGCGGCCGGACCGCGGCCGGCTTCCCCACGCGCCCGCGCATCCGCCCGTGGTTAGCTGGTTGTCTGAAGAACCGGCGACGCATGGAGCGGTGCGTGGACGAATCAGCGATCAAGCTGGCACGGATGCTCGCCGACCTGGCGCAGCAACTGAACGAGAAGGACAGCTGGGAGCGGACCCTCGCCGAGGTCGTCGAGGCGGTCCAGTGGGCCGTCGACGGCTGCGACGGGGCGGGCGCGCTGCTGCAGCGGCCCAAGGGCGAGCCCGAGATCTCCGCCTGCACGGCGGACTGGGTGCGCCTCTGCGACCGCGCCCAGGTGGAGCTCGGCGAAGGCCCGACCCTGGACGCGTCGACCGGCCACTCCGTCGTCCGCATCCCCGACATGGCACACGAACCGCGCTGGCCGCGCTTCGCCGCCCGCGCCCACGGACTCGGCGTGGGCTCCATGATCGCGCTGCCCATGCCGTCGACGGTCGGACTGCCCTGCTCGCTGAACGTCTACGGGACCCGGCCGCGGGCCTTCGACGCCACCGCCGAGGAACTCGCGCTGATCTTCGCCGCGCACGCCTCCGTCGCCCTCGCCGGGGCCCGCGTGCAGGAGACGCTGGAGGCGGCCGTCGCCTCGCGGCAGGTCATCGGCGAGGCCTGCGGCATCCTGATGGAGCGGCACGGCATCACGTCACGGCAGGCCTTCGACATGCTCGTACGCGCCTCGCAGCACATGAACGTCAAGCTCCGGCGGATCGCCGAGGCCGTGGTGCGCACGGGCCGGGACCCGGGGGACGTCGTGCCCCGACGGGACTGCTGACGCCGTACCCCAAAGGCCTCGTCCGTACGCCCGCCCGTACGCCCCCCCGTACGCCCGCACGCCCCTGGGCTCGGGGGCGCCGCGTACGTCCGGGCCTGTTCACGCCGGGAGCGCGCCGGGCTCCAGCGGCGGGGTCCGTGCGCCCTCGCCCTCGCGCAGCGCCTTCAGGAATCCGGCGAGCGTCTCGTCCGCCGCGTGCCGTGGCACCCAGCCCAGCTCGTCCCGTGCGCGGGACGTGTCGAGCAGGGGCAGGTCGAGCAGAGTGTCGAACAACTCCGGTGGTACGGGCGCGAGATGAGCCGCCCACGCCGCCCGCACCGCGGCCCGTACCGCCGGGCGGGGCAGCCGCACCACCCGCGCGCCGAGCAGCCCGGCCAGCACGCGGGCGTCGATCACCGGATCGGCGGCCAGGTTGAACGCCCCGCGGGCGTCGCCGAGCACGGCGAGACGGTAGGCCTCGGCGGCGTCGTCCGCGTGCAGCACCTGGAAGGCCAGGCCCTCGATGTCGGGCACGACCGGGACGAGCGCGGGCCGTACGAGGCTGTGCGGCACGAACGGCCCGGCGAACAGGCGGTGTTGCTCCAGGGCCGACGTGCGCTGGAACGTGAAGCCCGGCCGCATCCGCACCACCCGCCGCTCCGGGTGTGCCGCCTCGAACGCGTCGAGCGCCCGCTCCACGTAGGCCTTCTCCCGCGGGTAGGGCGCGTCGGGCCGGCCGTGCGTCGGCCAGTCCTCGCGGACGGGCGGCCGTTTGGGGCCGGGGCTGTACGCGGCGAGGGACGAGGCGACGACGAGGGCCGGCACGTCGGCGGCGGCCACGGCGTCCAGCACGGCGACGGTGCCCAGCGCGTTCGTGCGCCAGGTGACGTTCGGCCGGCGCGCGGGCTGGAGCAGCCAGGCGAGATGCACGACGACGTCGGCCCCGCGGAAGAGGGCCGTCAGCTCCTCGCTCGACGCGCTGCTGAGGTCGACGCTCGTCCACCGCGTCCTGGGCAGGTCCCACTCGGGCACGCGGCGCGCGAGCCCCACGATCCGGGCCACCTGCTCGTCCGCCGCCAGCGCACGCACCAGGGCGGTGCCGACGTTGCCGGTGGCGCCGGTCACGACGACGGTCCGCCCGGCGGGGCGGGGCTGGGGGCTGGGCTGGGTGGGGCTGGGCTCGCTCATCATGCCGCCGGGTTCCCGAGCCCTCCCGGCTCGAAACGCCCGCGTGCGGTGTCGCCCTTGTCGTACGTCCTGCGGGTGTTCTCCGACCTCGTACGGGAACCCGGTCCGTGAACCGACGCGACCCGATCGCGACCCGATCGCGACCCGAACCCGACCGACGCAACGGAGATTGCGGCGAAGGGGGAGGAACACCATGCAGCTGGCATTCCTGGAACCACTCATCGGCCGCCCCGGCCCGTGGGCCACGGTCTACGCAGCGCCGGCCGACAACGACGAGGCGGGCACGAAGCGCCGCGAACTCGCCGTGCGGGACGTGAGCCGCACCCTCGTGGAGGACGGCGCCGACGCGGCGACCGTGCGTGCCGTACACGACGCGCTCAGCAGCGGCAGCCCCGCCGACTACCCGTCCGGCAGGGCGGTGTTCGCCACCGAGGGAGAGGTCGTGCTCAGCCACCGGCTCTCCCGGCCGCCGCAGCGTCAGATCGTCTGCTGGGCCACCCTGCCCCGCCTCACCCCGCTCCTCGAACTCTCCGGCCAGGACCCCGTCTGCCTCGTCGCGTACGTCGACCGCACCGGCGCGGACTTCGAGGTGCGCGGCGCGGCCGGGCCCGAGGACGCGGGGCAGGTGGAAGGACGGCAGTGGCCCGTCCACCGCGCCGCCACCGGCGACCTGTCCGCCCCGCACTTCCAGGTCAGGGTCGAGAACACCTGGGAGCACAACGCGGGCGAGATCGCCGAGGCGCTGACCGGCACGTTCCTCGACTCCGGCGCCGACCTGGTCGTCCTCGTCGGCGACCCCCGGGAACGGCGCGCGGTGCACGACCGGCTCCCCGACGCCGTACGCGACGTCACGTCGGAGACCGAGCACGGCGGACGCGCGCAGGGGTCCGAGTCGCCGGCCCTGGAGCAGGACATCGCCCGGGCCGCGCGGGACCACGCCCGCCGCGGCGTCGCCCGCGCCCTCGACCGCTTCCACGCGGGACGCGGCGGTGGCGAGGGACGGCCGGAGGCGGTCGAAGGCGTGCCCGCCGTGGTCGAGGCCGCGCGTGAGCACCAGATCGACACCCTCCTGATCTGCCCGGACGGCCCGGACCTCGGCCGCGACACCTGGGTGGGCGCCGAGCCCGACCAGCTGGCGGTGCGCCGCACGGAGGCCCGCGCACTGGGCGAGCGCGAACCCGTGGCCGCACGGGCCGACGACGCCCTGCTGCGCTCGGCGGCCGCGACGTCGGCAGACGTCCTGATCGTCCCCGCGAACGCCGCGGAAGCAGTACGGCAGGGAACCGCTGACAGCCCGGCAGGCGGCCTGGGCGCCCTCCTGCGCTGGACCCACGAGCCGGCGGCTTCGGCCTGAGGGGCGGGGGCGGGGGCTGGCGCGCAGACCGTTGTCGGTGGCGGCCGGGTCGTCCGGTGGGCCCGGTGGTCGGGTTACGTGGCTGCTCGGTGGCTCGGTGGCTCGGTGGCCCGGTGCCCCGGTGCCCCGGTGGTCCGGCGCCCCGGCGATCCGGTGGCCCGGCGGCCTTGGCTCGGTGTCCCGGTGGCGGCGTGGGGGGCTTCCGTGGTGGGTCCGTGCCCCCCGCGTTCGCCTGAGGGGCGGATGAGGGGACGTGGCGCACGTTGTCGGCGGCGGCCGGGCCGTCTGGTGGCGCGATGGCTGGGCTCCGTGGCCCGGTAGCCAGCCCGTAGCCCGTGGCTCGTAGCTCGTGGCCTGGGGGATCTTGAGGGCTTCCGTGGTGGGCCCCGCGAGCTGGCATCGGCCTGGGGGGCGGGTGTGGGGACGTGGCGCGTTGTCGGCGGCGCCCCGGCGGCGCTCCGGCGCTTCCGCGATCCGGTTACCGGCGCGACCCGGCGGCCAGTGGGCGGCCTGGTGGGTTTCCGTGGTGGGGGACGTAGTAGTGCGTTGTCGGCGGCGGCCCGACGGCTCGGCGGTCCGGCTGCCTGGCGCGATCCGGCGACCTGGCGCCCGGTGGCTCGGTGGCCTGGTGGGCGGCCTTGGCGGGTTTCCGTGGTGGGTGCGCCAGCTGGCGTCGGCCTGGGGGCAGGTGCGGTGACGTAATGCGTTGTCGGCGGCGCTCCGGTGCTCCGGCGCTCCGGCGCTTCGGCGGTCCGGTTGCCCTGCGCGACCCGGCGACCCGGCGACCTGGCGCCCGGCGGCCCGGTGGCCCGGTAGGCGGCCTTGGCGGGTTTCCGTGGTGGGTTCGCGAGCCGGCGTCGGCCTGAGGGGCGGGTGTGGGGACGTGGCGCGTTATCGGCGGCGCTTCGCCGGTCCGGTTGCCCGGCGCGATCCGGCGTCCCCCGCGGCTCGTGGCCCAGTGGCCCGTGCGCTTGGCGGGCTTCTGCGGTGGGCCTGCGAGCTCGCGTCTGCCTGAGGTGCGGGTGCGGTCCGGGCTCCCGTGCGTCTGGCCTGCCAAGTGCCGTGCGGATCAGGAGAGTTGAGGTCGCCGGGCGGGAGCGCTACCGGTGTCGGGGGACGTCGGTAGTCGTTGTGCTGGGGGCAGGCCCGGAAGGGTGTCGCGGAGCAGTGGGAGAATCGTGCGGGTGAGAGCACTAGCACCATCCGGTGACATCGAGAAGGCCGCAGGCGTCCTGCGTGCCGGTGGCCTCGTGGGCCTGCCGACCGAGACCGTCTACGGCCTGGGCGCCAACGCCGAGGACCCCGCTGCCGTCGCCCGGGTCTTCCAGGTCAAGGGGCGCCCGCCGTCCCATCCGTTGATCGTCCACATCGGCGGCGCGGACCAGCTGGGCGACTGGGCGGCGGACGTGCCCGAGACCGCGCGGCTGCTGGCCGAGCGGTTCTGGCCGGGGCCGCTCACCCTGGTCCTGCGGCGCGGCGACCGGGTGCCGCTCGCGGCGACGGGCGGGCTCGACACGGTCGCCCTGCGCGTGCCCGCCCACCCTGTGGCCCTCGACCTCCTGGCCGAGTTCGGCGGTGGCGTGGCGGCCCCGTCCGCCAACCGCTTCGGCTCGGTGAGCCCCACGACCGCCGACGACGTACGCACCGAGCTCGGCGACGCCGTCGACTTCGTGCTGGACGGCGGGCCCTGCCAGGTCGGCGTCGAGTCGACCATCGTCGACGCCACGGGCGAGAACCCGACCGTCCTGCGGCCCGGTGGCGTGACCCGCGAGGACCTGGAGGAGGCGCTCGGCCGCCCGCTCGACGTGCCGACCACGAGCAAGGTCCGCGTACCGGGACAGCATCCGTCGCACTACGCGCCGAATGCGCGGGTCGTCCTCGTCGAGCCGGAGAAGGTCGTCGCCGAGGCGGAGCGTGCGCAGGAACTCGGCCACCGGGTGGGCGTGTTCCTGCCGCCCGCGCTCGCCGGTACGCCGGTGCAGGCGCACGCCGTGGTGCCGGTCCCCGAGTCGACGGCCGACTACGCGCGGGTGCTCTTCGGCTACCTCCGCGAGCTCGACCGGCAGGGCTGCGACCTCATCGTCGCGTCCCTGCCGGCGGAGGCGGAGCTCGGCCTCGCCATCGCCAACCGCCTCCAGCGCGCGGCGGGCCCGAGGTAAGCGGGGCGGGAGACGTACGTCAGCGTTCCGCTGTCAGTACGGCACTCACGCCGGGGTGCACCCGCGCGGGGGAGATCGTCGTGATCGCGTACTCCGCGACGTCGTTGAGGACGAAGGGGTCCTGCGCCGCGATCCGTTCGACGGTCGGGCGGTCGACGCCGGCTGCGAGGATCGCCCCGCCGATCGTCGTGGGCACGGTCTGACCGGACACCAGGAAAGTGCCGTCCCGGTGGTGGCGCTCCAGGTAGTCGACGTGAGCGCGGACGTACGGCTCCGCCTCCGCCTCCGGGACCGTGTAACGCAGGGACAGCAGGTGCAGCATGGTCGCCTCCAACTCCGCGGTGATCGGACGGTGATCGGGCAGTGACCGGGCGGGTGATCGGAGCGGACCATGCCACCCGGTTCCGGTTCCGGTTCCGGTTCCGGTTCCGACTCCGGCACCCGGTTCCGGCACTCGGTTCCGGTTCCGGTTCCGGTTCCGGCACCCGGCTCCGCTCCGCCCCCGGCGGCCGTTCCCGGGGCGGAGCAGCAGGCCGTGCACGGCTCCCGAACCGGCCAGGCCGTCAGGCCGCGGCGTCCTGCGTCAGGCCGCGGCTGGTGACGAGGCGGGCGCTGCCGTCGGTCAGGCGGTACGACAGGCCGACGACGGCGGTCTTGCCCGCGGCGACCTGGTCGGCCAGGACCCGGGAGCGGTCCATGAGGACGTCGACGGTGTGCCGGATGTGCTCGGCGATGATGTCGTCGTCCTCGCTGAGCCCGGCGGCGCGGGCGGCGAGGACGCTGGGCGTGACCCGCTCGATCAGGTCGCGTACGTATCCCGTGGCGGGGACGCCGTCGGCGAGCGCGGCGCGGGTGGCGGCGACGGCGCCGCACGAGTCGTGGCCGAGGACGACGACGAGCGGGGCGTTCAGGACGCTGACCCCGTACTCGATGCTGCCGAGGATCTCCGGCCCGGCCACGTGGCCCGCGGTGCGGACGACGAACAGGTCGCCGAGGCCCTGGTCGAAGATGATCTCGGCGGCGAGGCGCGAGTCGGAGCAGCCGAACATCACGGCGAACGGGCGCTGGGCGGGCGCGGTCTCGGTGCGCCGGGCGGCGTCCTGGTTCGGGTGCGACGGGGTGCCTGCGACGAAGCGCTCGTTTCCGGCCAGGAGCAGCTTGAACGCCTCGTCGGGGTTCTGGGGCAGGGAATCAGTCATGGCAGCAGGCTAATCGGGCCCCTGACCAGCTGCGCGAGCGGGATCTCGGACTTCGGGGGCGGCCGGATTCCTGGAGGGGGCGAGGGGGCAGAGCGGTCTGCTGTTCTGCGGTGGGCGCACGCGCGGGACGCAGGCTCGGAGGGCGAGCCTCCGCCCCGCGCGGGGCATCCGGGCGGTCTATGACGACACCGCAGCCCCCGACCGCTCGCCGTGCGCCGTGACCCGCACCGGCGACGTGTCCGGTGCGCTGTGGCGTTCGGCCCAGTTGTCCAGGGCCGCGCGGCAGGCGTGGTCCAGGTGGTGCAGGCCGGACAGGTTCAGCTCGATGGGCCGGTCCTGCGGGAGTGCCTCCAGACTGTCGAGGAGCTTCGGAAGCCGCAGGAACGTCGCGTTGCCGGAGGCGTAGACCTGGATCGGGCCGGCGCCCTTGTCTATGACCTCCAGCTTGACGTGCGAGGCCTCCCAGGCCGTCTTGATCACGGAGAGCGCGAGGCCGATGAGGACGCCCTCGAACATGTTCACCGCGACGATCGACACGGCCGTGACCACCAGGATCAGTGCCTCGCCCCGGTGCCCGCGCCACAGTTCGGCGATCTGCCGGAACGGGATGAGCTTCCAGCCCGCGTGCACGAGGATGCCGGCCAGCGCGGGCAGCGGGATCAGCGCGAGGGCCGAGGGCAGCGCCGCGGCGAACAGCAGCAGCCATACGCCGTGCAGTACGCGGGACGCCTTGGTCTTCGCGCCCGCCTGGACGTTGGCGGAGCTGCGCACGATCACCGCGGTCATCGGCAGGGCGCCGAGCAGGCCGCAGAGGGTGTTGCCCGTGCCCTGGGCGATCATCTCCTTGTTGTAGTCGGTACGGGGACCGTCGTGCAGCCGGTCCACGGCGGCCGCGCTGAACAGCGACTCGGCGGAGGCGATCAGCGCGAACGCGATGACGGTGCCCCAGATCGCCGGGTCGGCCAGCTCGGCGAAGGCCTCCACGCCCGGGAGTTGGACGACCCCGAGCAGCCCCTCGACCTGGACGGTGGCGACCGGCAGGCCGAGGGCGAGCGAGGCGACCGTGGCGAGCAGCACCGCCGCGAGCGCACCCGGCACGGCCTGGGCCGCCTTCGGCAGCTTCTTCCACAGCACGATGACGGCGACGGTGCCCGCGCCGACCGCGAGGGAGACGAGGGCCTCGGTGCTGCCGAGGACGTCGCCGAACGCGCCGGGCAGGCCCACGATCTTGCCGATGCCGGACTCGGGGGCCTTGAGCCCCGCCGCCGCGTACAGCTGACCCGCGATGATCACCAGGCCGATGCCGCAGAGCATGCCCTCGACGACGGCGACGGAGATGGCCCGGAACCAGCGGCCCACTCTGAAGAAGCCCATCGCGAGCTGCAGCAGACCGGCCATCAGCACGATCACACCGAGCGCGGCGACGCCGAACTCGCTGACCGCCTCGAAGACCAGCACCGTCAACCCGGCCGCGGGGCCGGAGACCTGCAGGCTGCTGCCCCGCATCAGACCGGTGACGAGCCCGCCGACGATGCCGGTGACGAGGCCGAGTTCGGCCGGGACGCCAGAGGCGACGGCGACGCCGACGCACAGCGGCACGGCGACCAGGAACACGACGATGGACGCGGCGAAGTCCTGCCGCAGATGAGGGAACTTGGTCAGCACACCCATGGCGGCCCTCACAGCGCGGCGAACGCGTCGGTGTCCGCGTCGTGCTCGAGGACGGCGCCGGTGTGGACCTCGTAGTACCAGCCGCGCAGGGTGAGCCGGCCCGCGGCGAGCCGCTTCTCGACGCACGGGTAGGAGCGCAGCCGCAGCAACTGCGTCAGGACGTGGTGCTGCACGGCTTCGGCGACCGTCGGGTCGGCCGGGTCCTCGCAGCGGGGTTCGTCCGCGGCGTGCGCGAGCCAGTCGCGTACGGCGGGGACGGATTCCAGGTCGTCGCCCCGTACGACCGCGCCGACGGCGCCGCAGTGCGAGTGGCCGCAGACGACGATGTGCTGGACGCCGAGGACCTCCACCGCGTACTCGATGGTGGCGGTCTCGCCGGTGGGGGTGGTGGAGGCGTACGGCGGGACGATGTTGCCGGCCGTGCGCAGCTCGAAGAGCTGGCCGGGCCGGGCGCCGGTGATCAGGGCCGGGACGACCCGGGAGTCGGCGCAGGTGATGAACAGGACTTCCGGGGACTGGCCCTCGGCAAGCTTGGCGAACTCCTCAGGGCGCTGTCCGAACGTACGGGCGTTGTCGATGAGGGGCTGCATGGTTCTTGTGGTTCCTCCTGGCGCGCCGCACGGGCGCGTCGGACGTACAGGACGGGTGTCGTTCGTGCTCCGGCGTCGACGGCGGAGCACCTGAAGTGCCGCTGATGGGTGGACTGTCGGGGATCTCGACTACGGGCCGTGCGCGGCGCTGGGTGTGCCCGGCGGGCCCGCTGCTCCACGTCTCTACAGCACGTCAGTGCTTGGTCAACGAACGGTCAAGAAACACAATAACCCTGCAAAATCGAGTGCGGGGTTAACTGCGTGTTTCGTCGCAACGTGAGCTGAAAGACGCGTCATCCCTGGCGGGAACTGGCCCTTGACATGCGGAAGTTCGTCACATGGGCGAAGCGCGCGTGAAACTGTCCTCACGTACGCGGGAACAGCAGCCGGAACAAGGCGCCGCCGCCCGGCGCGTGTTCGGCCGTCAGCTTCGCGTCGTGCGCGTCGGCGATCTGCCGGGCCATGGCGAGGCCGAGCCCGGACCCCGGCAGGGCACGGGCGCTGCGGGCCCGGTAGAAGCGGTCGAAGACGTACGGCAGGTCCTCCGCGGCGATGCCGGGCCCGTGGTCGCGGACCGTCACTTCCAGCGAGCTCTGCGACGCGGTCAGCGTGACCTCGACGGGCTCCCGCGGCGGGCTGTACTTCGCCGCGTTGTCCAGGAGGCTCGACATCAGCCGGGACAGCCGCTGCGGCACGCCCGCGACCGTGGCGGTCTCCGCGTCGGGATCTGTGGAGAGCCGGAACGGCACGTCCGGCCAGTGTCCGCGGGCCGCGCTCACGGTGTGCGCGACGACCGCGGCGAGCCGTACCTCCTCCAGAAGCGGATCGGGCTCCTCGTCGCGCGCCAGCTCGATCAAGTCGTTGACCAGGAGGGTGACTTCGCGCAGCTGCCGGTCGAGGCCCGCCTGCGCCCGCTGCCGCTGCGCATCCGTGAGCCGGTCGCCGCGCGCGAGGAGCTCCACGTTGGTGCGCAGCGCGGTGAGCGGGGTGCGCAGCTCGTGCGAGGCGTCGGCCACGAGCCGGCGCCGGGCCGTCACCGACCGCTCCAGCTCGTCGAGCATCAGGTTGAACGACGCGGCGAGCCGGGTGACTTCGTCCGCGCCGTCGGGGGAGCCGGGCGGCAGCTCGATGCGGTGCCGGGCGTCGCGCGTGCTGGCGATGCGTTCCGCCGTGGCGGTGAGACGGCCTACGGGCGCCAGACCGGTGCGCGAGACCCACCAGCCGAGGCCGCCCGCGAGCAGCACGCCGACGCCCCCGACCGCTCCGAGGAGCCACGCCGCCTGCCGCACACCCCGGTCGACGGTGTCCGCGCGCACCGCGACCTGCAGCGCACGCCCGTCGTCGAGGGGCCTGGTGAGCATCCGCCCGCGGTGCCCGGCGAGGTCCAGCTCGCTGTAGTACGCCGCCCGCTGCCCGGCCGCCACCTGACGCGTCGCCTCGGTGACCGGGAGCCGGTACGGGGATTCCGGATCGCGGGCCGCGTCGGCGGGCACGAGTTGCGCACAGGCGGGCGCGGCCAGGTAGCGGCACTCGCCCTGCAGGACGCCGAGGGGCTCGTGCTGCGCCTGCTGCGCGGCGAGCCGTGCGGACTGCGAGAGGTGCAGGTCGAGTTGGTGCAGGAGCTGGTGCCGGATGACGAGGAACGCGGCGACGCACACCCCGACGGCGACGGCCGCCACCGCCGCCGACGCGGCCAGCGTCAGCCGCGTCCGCAGCGGCCGGCGCCGCAGCCAGCGGGCGTGCCGACGCCGCCCGTCGCCGCCGCCGGACCGTGAGGGGCGCGGGCCTGCGGGAGTCACGACAGGTCCAGCCGGTAGCCGACCCCGTGCACCGTGTGGACAAGGCGCGGGCCGCCGTCCGCCTCCAGCTTGCGCCGCAGGTAACCGACGTACACCGCGAGGGAGTTGGAGTCCGGGCCGAAGTCGCAGCCCCAGACGCGCTCCAGGATCACCTCGCGCGGCAGCACCTGGCCGGGGTGCCGCAGCAGCAGTTCGAGGAGGGCGAACTCGGTGCGGCTGAACTCCAGGAGACGGCCGCCGCGTCGACCCGTACGCGTCCGCGGGTCGACCACGAGGTCTCCGTACGACAGCTCCTCCGGCTCCTCCGGCGGGGGTGCCGCGCGGCGCAGCAGGGCGCGGACGCGGGCGATCAGCTCGTCGAGGGCGAACGGCTTCACCAGGTAGTCGTCCGCTCCCGCGTCGAGGCCGTCGACGCGTTCGCTCACCGAGTCCAGGGCGGTGAGGACGAGGACGGGCGTGCGGTCGCCGACGGCCCGCAGCTGCCGGCAGACTCCGAGGCCGTCCAGGCCGGGCATCAGCACGTCGAGCACCACGGCGTCGGGCGCCCACGCGCCGATGCGGGCGAGCGCGGCGAGGCCGCTGTCGACGTCCTGCACGTCGTAGCCCTCCACCGTCAGGCCGTCCGCGACGGCACCGCGGACCTCGGGGTCGTCGTCCACCACGAGGATCCGGGGTGCGGGGCGGGGGTCTTCCGGTGTGCTCATGGCGTCCAGCCTGCCAAAGCCCGGTCTTAGAACCTTCTTAAAGGCGGCCGTCAGGTTGGCGGCATGCACTCACCCCACCCCACTGTCCCGCCTCTGTCGGTGGTGATCGGCGCCGGCGGCACCGGCGGCCACATCTACCCCGGACTCGCCCTGGCCGACGCGCTGCGCCGGGCCGTGCCGGGCGCCCTGGTCACGTTCGTCGGCACCGAACGGGGCCTGGAGGGCCGGCTCATACCCGAGGCCGGCTACCGGCTGCACACCGTCGACATGATCCCCTTCGACCCGTCCCTGGGCGCCAGGCGCTACCTGCTGCCCGCCGCCCTCCTGAAATCCGGCGCCCAGTGCCGGACCATCCTGCGCGAGCAACGGGCACAGGTCGCCGTGGGCATGGGCGGCTACCCCAGCGCACCCGTGATCGTCGGCGCGCGCATGGCCGGACTGCCGAGCGTCATCCACGAGTCCAACGCGGTGCCCGGCCGTGCCAACCGTTTCGCCGCCCACCTCACGGACCGGATCACCCTGGCCTTCGAGGAGAGCAGGCAGCACCTGGCCGGCGGCCGCCGCGCGGACACCGTCGGCATGCCCGTCGCCGCGCGGCTCGCCGCACTCGACCGGTCCGGCCTGCGGGCGGAGGCCCGCCGCCGCCTCGGCCTCCCGGCGGCCGCCCGCGTGCTGCTCGTCAACGGCGGTTCCCTGGGCGCGGCCCGGCTCACCGCGGCCGCCGTCGGCCTCGCCGCACTGTGGCAGGACCGCACCGACGTGCACCTGCTGATCAAGACGGGCCCCGCGGCCCTCGACGACGCGCGGCAGGAGCTGGTGGCGAGCGGCGGCAGCGCCGTCGCGACCGCCGTCCCGTACCTCGACCACATGGACCTGGCGTACGCGGCCGCCGACCTCGTCGTCTGCCGCGCAGGTTCCGCGACCGTCGCCGAACTCGCCACCACCCGTACGCCCGCGGTCCTGGTCCCCTATCCGCACGCCCCCGGGGACCACCAGACGCACAACGCGCGCGTGCTCACCGACGTCGGCGCCGGAGTGCTGCTCCCGGACGCGGCGACCGACACCCCGCGCCTGGCTGCGAGCGTCGGCGGACTCCTGTGGGACGACGACCGCCTGCGCGCCATGGCCGCCGCGGCCGACCCCGGGACCCACGCACAGGCCGACGACCTGCTCGCCGCCCACGTACTGCGGCTCGCGGGCCACCCCGCCCCGGGCACGCCCACCGCCCCCACTCCCATCGCTCCCACCCCCACCGCAACCGCATCGGAGACCCTCGCATGAGCAACAGCACCCCCGCCTCCTCCTCCCGTCAGGCCGCCGACTGGGCCGGTCGCACCGTCCTCGTCACCGGAGCCGAGGGGTTCATCGGCTCCACGCTGGTCGACCTCCTCGCCGCCCGCGGCGCGCACGTCCGCGCCCTCGTCCACTACAAGCCGTACGGCCACGCCGGCCACCTCGCCCACCACCTCGCCGACCCGCACAGCCGCGTGGAGACGATCGCCGGCGACGTCCGCGACCCGGGCCGGGTCGCGGACGCCGTCGCCGGCTGCGACACGGTCTTCCACCTCGCCGCGCTCATCGGCATCCCGTACAGCTACGACTCGCCCGGCGCCTACGTCCACACCAACGTCGTCGGCACCGAGAACATCGCCGAGGCCTGCCGCCACCACCAGGTCCGGCGGCTGCTCCACACCTCGACCAGCGAGGTCTACGGCACCGCCCGCACCGCCCCCATCACCGAGGACCACCCGCTGCAGCCGCAGTCCCCGTACTCCGCGTCGAAGATCGGCGCCGACATGATGGCCCTCTCCCACTGGCACGCCTTCGAGCTCCCGGTGACCGTCGTACGCCCCTTCAACACCTACGGCCCGCGCCAGTCCGCCCGCGCCGTGATCCCGACGATCCTCGCCCAACTCCACGCGGGGGCACGGCAGATCAGGCTGGGCTCGCTCACGCCGACCCGCGACTTCACGTACGTCACCGACACGGCGGCCGGATTCCTGGCCCTGGCGGACTGCGACCGGGCCGTAGGACACAGCGTCAACCTCGGCACCGGGCAGGAGATCTCCATCGGCGACCTGGCCGAGTCCCTGATCGCCGCGTCCGGCCGGGACGCCGAGATCGTGGCCGACGAGTCCCGGATGCGGCCGTCCGGCAGCGAGGTGCAGCGGCTGCTCTCCGACAACTCCCGCGCCCGCGAGTGGGCGGGCTGGCGCCCCGAGGTCTCCCTGGACGAGGGCCTGCGCCGTACGTCGGACTGGATCCGCGACAACCTCCACCTCTTCGCCGCGGACCGCTACCAGGTCTGAGCCCGACCGCCGCCGTACGGGCCCGGTGCGGGCCCCCGGCACCCACCGCCGTCGTACGAGGCCCGACACCGGTCGCGGTTGTCCGGCCGAGCCCGATCGAACCCGCTGCGGCCCTGCGGCGAACCGTGCCGTCGCGGGCCGCAGCCCGGAGGACCCAGTGCGCCCCACACCCCCTCGTCCGCGCAGCCGCGGAGCCCGCCACAAACGCACCAGCGGCGCCGCCGCCCGGACCGGCGACGGACAGCCGCGCGACCGCCGCCGCAGGCACGGCAGTGGTCGTGCGCGCCGGCGCCTCGCGGCCCTGCTGGGCTGCCTGCTGCTCGCCGGTACCGGCCTGGGTTCGTGGCTGGCGTACGACAGCCTGAACGACAACTTGTCCACCACGGACGTCACGTCCCGCCTCGGCTCCGACCGCCCGCCCCGCACCGCGGGCAAGGCCCTGAACATCCTGTTGCTGGGCTCGGACTCCCGCGCGGGGGACAACGCGGCGTACGGCGGGCACGTCGACGGAGCCCGCTCCGACACCGCCATGCTCGTCCACCTGAACGGGGACCACACCGCAGCCACGGTCGTCAGCGTCCCCCGCGACACGGTGGTCCACCGGCCGCCCTGCGTCCGCCCCGACGGCACGACCGCCGGGCCCGCGTCCGCCGCGATGTTCAACACGGCGTACGCGGTGGCGGGCAGCCCCTGCACGGTCAAGACGCTGGAGAGCCTCAGCCGGATCCGCGTCGACCACGTGGTGGAGGTCGACTTCACCGGCTTCAAGAAGCTCATCGACACGATCGGGGGAGTGGAGGTGAAGGTGCCCCAGGACATCCACGACCCCAAGAGCGGCCTCGACCTGACCCGAGGCGAGCACCGCCTGGACGGCGAACAGGCGCTCGCGCTCGTACGGACCCGCTACGGCATCGGCGACGGCAGCGACCTGGGGCGGATACGCCTGCAGCAGCTGTTCCTGTCCGCCCTGGCCGTGCAGATGAAGGCCGACCACCTGCTCACCAACCCCGTCCGCCTCTACCGGATCGCCGACGCCGCCACCTCGGCCCTCACCACCGACGAGGAACTCGGCTCCCTCAAGGCCCTCTCGTCCCTGGCCCACGACTTCGCCGACGTGGCCCCCGACGCCATCGACTTCCACACCCTCCCCGTCGAGCCGTACCCCGAGGACCCGAACAGAGTCCAACCCGCCGAACCGGCAGCGACCCACCTCTGGAACACGATCCGCCGGGACGGGCGGGGGAGGGGTTGAGTACGGGGTTGAGTACGGGTGCGGGGAGCTGGGACGTCGGCGGCTGTAGCGTGATGCGCCCGCAGGCGGGACACCGGTCGAACGACCGGCAGGGGAGGGGCCGTCTTGAGCCAGTACTACGCCATGGGCGACCGGACGCTCTGGAACCCGTCCAACGGCGCCTCCCGGTTGTTCCTGGGCCAAGTGGCCGTCTACGAGGCCGAGTTGAGCCTGCCGTCGGGCATCGGGCCGATGGAGGATGACGAGTGCCAGATCGACGCCGACGTGTTCGGAGCGTTCGTGGAGGCGTTGCTCGCGTGGTACCAGCGGACGCGTCACGCCGTCATCGGGGCCTTGGCCGAGGGGTTCGTCGCCACGGTGCTGGTGCTTGCGCGGAGGGCGGGCATCGAGGCGGGCCGCCAGCCGGTGGCACCCGATGTGGGCGAGAGCGGCGAGGACGTGCAGATCCCGACGGCCTCGGCTTCCTCGGGTGACGCAAGGGCAAGGGCGGCTGCTCTGCGGCTGAAGTCGCAGGAGTTGAGCCGCTTCATGACCGCCTGAGGGGCCGCCTCCTCACCCGGCAGGCCGAACCTCTTCCACCCGACCGTCGAAGCGCCCGCCCGCGAACTGCAGGCCCGCCAAGGCCAGTTCGACGGAGTCCTGGGGGATGGACGTGCCCTTGACCACCGCCAGTGTGCACGCCCCGAGCGCAGGGTCCCAGGCGGGGGCGCTGCCGGGGTGGGCGGTGAGGAAGGTCTGCGGGTGCGTCGGCCACAGGACCAGTCGCAGCATCTTCAGGCCGAGCAACGGGGAGTGCTGCACTTGCAGTGCCACGCGTCCCACTTCGGTCCAAGGCACGGCGAGGGCGAGCTCGGAACTGCCCTCCAGGCGCAGGCCGTACTGGTCGAAGAGGCAGGCCGCGCCCGTGTCCCGCAGGGCGAGGGGTGCGTACGTCGTGGCGTTGACGCCCTGCGTGAGGTCCGCGTCGGGGGTGCGGGCGGCGCGGCGCAGGCGTTTGGTGAAGGCGTCCCCGGTGGCCCCGCTCGCGAACCCCCGGACCGCCTTCACGAACGCCACGGGCGAGGGACGCATCACCCGCACCGGCGCCCGGACCGTCCCGGACGGGGGCGGCGGCGTGGGGGCATCGGGGGCGGACATGGCGACCGATCGTAGCGAAGGCGCCGCTCGCGGATCGCGGACTTCCGCAGCGGCGGAACCTCCGAGCCCCCTCTGCATGTCCTCGTCCCCGACGGGGGAGGGAGCGGTGCGGTGACGGTGTTGGTGACTTTCCTGGTGTTCCTCTACTACGTCGGCGCCGCCGCCTCGACCGTGGGGCTGATCGCCTCGGCGTTCCGGGCCCGGGCCGCCGGTACGGCCAGGTCGTCCGCCGCCGCGCGTGAACTCGGCCCGTTGGAGGCGGCGTTCCTGACGGGCGGCCCCGGGCAGGTCGCGGACGCCGCCCTGACGGCCATGCACGCCGACGGGCTGATCACGGTCGTCCGGCCCGGACTGGTCGGCGTGGGGCAGGGATCCGCGCGGCACCCCGTGGAGCAGGCGGTGCTCGACGCGCATGCAGCGGCGCCGAGCAGCGCGCTGGAGTGGATACGGATCGGCACGATGCGCAGCCCGGCCGTTCAGGCGGTCGGTGACGACCTCGCCCGGCGCGGGCTGCTGGTCCGACCGGACGCACAACGCGCGCTGCGGAGCTGGGCCGAGCGGCAGATGCTGCTGTCGTTCGGGGCGGGCCCGGTCGCCATCGGCCTGACGTTCCTCCAGTTCTCGGAGCTGGACGGCGGCGGCACCCCGCTCCCGTTCTTCCTGACGGTGCTCCCGGCCTGCCTGGCCGGGTACTTCGGCGGCTGGGGTTTCCTGGCGGTGTTCGGCGGACGGTGTACCGCCGCCGGCAAGCGGGCGCTGCGCGATTTCCGGCGGAGGGCGGACGGGAACGACCCGCTGCACCTGGTGGCGTGCTTCGGCCCCCGGAGCGCCCCGGACCCGCTGATGCGCGAACAGTTGACGATCACGAGCAAGATGCGGGCCACGAGCGCAGGACCGGGCGGCTCCGGTAGTTCCGGTCATCCCTCGTTCGTCGGCGACGCGGCCGTGACGTGGTGCGGCGGTGGCGACGGTGCGTCTTGCGGCGGGCCGTCGTGCGGCAGTTCGTCCGCCGGGGCGGGCGGTGGCTCAGGGGGAGGCTGGTCGAGCGGGGACAGCTCGGGAGGTTCGTCGTGCGGAGGTTCCTCCGGCGGAGGCGGCTCCAGTTGCGGCAGCAGTTCCTGAGCCCCACCCGGCGGAGCCGCCCTCACCAGGCGGAGCCGCGCCCTGCCCGCGGGTGCTGCCGGCCCGCCGGTGCTGCCAGCCCGCGGGCGCGCCGGGCCCGCCGATGCGCCCAGGCCGTCGTCAGCGCGTCCCCGCTCAAGCCGCCGCGCGAAACACGTACGCAGTCATCGGCGCCGTGACCGGACCGGGGCCCAGGCGGGCGGTCATCTCCTCCACGACCGTGGACCGCACGGCCGCCGTGTCGTCGGTGCGGTCCTCGACGGCCGCGCGTACCGGAGTGCCGGTGAGGTACCCCGTGGCCAGGTCGGCGGTCGACGGTGCTCGGCCCTGGAGGGTGAGTTCCTGCTCGGCCTCGACGGTGAACCCGGCGGCCGTCAGGTCGGCGGCCACGGTCGCGGGGTCCGCGTAGCCGTGCGGAACGCGCTGGAAGAACCGCGGCGGGTCCACGGGGAAGGCCCGTTCGAGCCCGGCCTGCAGGGCGACCTCGAAGCCGTGCGTCTCGAACGGCCCCCACGTGTTGAACAGGAACCGGCCGCCCGGTCCGAGCACACGGCGGACCTCGGCGAAGGCGGCGACGCGGTCGGGGAAGAACATCACCCCGAACTGGCAGACCAGCAGGTCGAACCCGCCGTCCGGGAAGGGCAGCCGCTGCGCGTCGGCCTGCCGCCACTCCGCGCCCGGGGCCCGGGTCGAGCCGAGGGAGACCATGGCCTCGTTGAGGTCGGTTGCCGTCACCTCGGCGGACGGGACCGCGTCGAGCAGACGGGCCGTCAACACGCCCGTACCTGCGGCCAGTTCGAGGACCCGGCGCGGACGGAGCGCGGCCGCGCGGGCGGCCAGGTCGTCGGCGAAGGGCCGGAAGACCACCGGCACGAGGTACCGCTCGTAGGCCGCCGGCATGGACTCGGACCAGCTTCGGTCGGCGTCGTTTCCCGTCATCCGCCCGACGGTAGCGGCGCGACAGGAGCCGCTTCCCCCGCCGCGCCGTTCCACGGGCGAGCCTGGTCGGTCACTGCACCGGCTGGGCGGCGCCCGTGGGCCTCACGCGCGATTGCGCCGCTGGTCGCCGCTGTCGCGCCGCAGCTGGTCGGTGTGGCGGGTGATGTCGTCCACGCGGGCGGCGAGGTCGGGGTGGCGGGGCTCCAGATGCGCGTACGTGGCGGCCAGCGGGGCGACGACATCGGCGGCGTCGTCGGCCGCCAGGGCGTGGGTGAGGTCGGCGAGGGCGGTCCGGGAGGCGGCGGGCAGGTCGGTCAACGCGGTGATCTGACCGGCGAGTTGGCGGAGCTCCGCCGCGTTGGCGCGGGCCCAGGCGATCACCGAGCGGTCGGCGGCGCGGCGGTCCCGGGTGGCCTGCACGCGCTGTTCCCTCGTGGACCCCGGCGTTCCGGGACGGACGCGGAGGTAGCGCCGTTCGGCGGCCTGTCGGCTGGAGACGCCGAGGGGGTGGGCGAGGTCGGCCCAGCTGGCGCCCGCCGCTCTCGCCTCCTCGATCAGGGCGGGCTCCCACGCGGCGAGCTGGTCGCGCACCTCCCGGAGCAGCAGCAGGGCGGCGAGCGCCTGCTCCGAGCCGGTGTCCCCGGAGCCGAGGCGGGACACCGAGCCCGTGTCCCCGGAGCCGAGACGGGACCCGGCCGCCCCGGAGGAGGCGGATGACGACGGCCTCGAGGGTTCCGCCGTCGACGTGTCCCGTTCCGCGCCCGGCGCCGTACCGGCCCCGTCGAGGGCCTCGCGGATCGCGTTCAGCGTGAGGGCGGCCGCCGTGAAGGAGGCGGGGCCCGGGGCGTGCGGGCGGGGAGCGTTCCGTTCGTCGGCGGGCATGGTTTCCCTCCTTGCGGAGCGTCCAGTGTGTGTCGTCATGGCGACGACAACAGGCTTGTCATCGGATGGACGACATGTTACAAGAGAAAGCAGGTGGACGCATTGGCGCACAGTGCCTGAGCTGAACACTGGAGGTGTTTCGATCATGTTGATGCGTACCGACCCCTTCCGTGAACTGGACCGGCTCGCCCAGCAGTTCCTGAACACGTCCGGCACGTGGTCGCAGCCGTCGGCGATGCCGATGGACGCGTACCGCGAGGGCGACGAGTATGTGATCGCCCTCGACCTGCCCGGTGTGTCGGCGGACTCGATCGACATCGACGTCGAGCGGAACATGCTGACGGTGAAGGCCGAGCGGCGGCCCGTGAGCAAGGCCGACGACGTGCAGATGGAGCTGTCCGAGCGGCCCCTCGGCGTCTTCTCGCGCCAGGTGATGCTGGCGGACACCCTGGACACGGAGCGCATCAAGGCGGACTACGACGCCGGTGTACTGACCCTGCGCGTCCCGATCGCCGAGCGCGCCAAGCCCCGCAAGATCACCGTAGGGGCGGGCTCCGCCCACAAGGAGATCAGCGGCTGAGGCGGCCGGGCGGCGACCACGAAGCCGCCCCGGCCCCTGCGGGTGACCGGGAGACGGCCCGGCCGTCTCCCGCCCCACCCCCACCCTTCACGCCCCGCACGTACGCGAGGGAGCAGTGATGGCCATGCGTTGGGAGCCGTTCCTGGACCAGATCCGGGAGCGCGGCGAGTACGAGAACCCGGAGGAAGCCGCGCGGGCGGCACGCACGGTGCTGGCCCTGCTCGGCGCGCATGTCGTGGGCGATGTGCGGGCCGAGCTCGCCGCCCGGCTGCCGGACGAGCTGGCGCTCGTCCTCCTCAATCCGCTGCAGGCCCGCGAGCCGCTCTCCCCGGAACGGTTCGTACGGGCCACCGCCGCCTGGATCGAGGGTGCGACCGAACAGACCGCCGCCTGGGACGTCGGCGCCGTGCTCAGCGTCACCGCGGACGCCGCAGGCGAGGACCTCACGCGCCGGGTGCTGCTCCAACTCCCGGCCGGGTACGACCTGTTGTTCGGCCACCCACAGCAGCCCTGACCGCCCGCGACCTCCTTGACCACAACCGCGAAAACCCACAACAGCACACGAGAAAGGCGACCCGCCCGCGATGCCCGACCAGCAGACGCTCCGCCGCCAGCAGACGCACCGCACCCAGCCGACGCTTCACCAGCAGGCGTCCCACCGGCCCCCGGTCGGCATGACGTTCGAGCAGATGCTGGAGATCGTGCGGTACGAAGGGGCCTACCCCACGCGTGAGCGGGCCGAGGAATCCGTGCGTGCCGTGCTGGCCGCGCTCGGACGGCAGCTCGCGGGCGACGAGCGGGTGGACCTCGCGGCCCGGCTGCCGCACGAGGCCGCCGTCGTCCTCGCCTCCGAGATCCCCGCCCGTGAGCCCCTGACCGGCTGGGGTTTCGTGAAGGACCTGGCCTCCCGTACCGGCCGCGCGGCCGCCACCACCCGCTGGGACACCGGAACCGTCCTGCACACCGTGGCCCGGATCGCGGGGGAGGAGCTGCTCACCCGGATCCTGGACCAACTCCCGCCCGGGTACGCCCTGTTGTTCGGGCGTGCCGAACTCACGCAGACGGCCGCACGGCGGCGGACCGGAACGCCGAGTCAGGCCGAGGCGACGGCGGGGGCGGGCACGGGCTGAACCGCCTGCCGGCGCACACCGTCAGGGCTCAGCCGGAACAACGCTCAGCCAGAACAACGCTCAGTCGGAACAACGCTCAGCGGAACAACCGGTCCATCTCGTCCGCCAGCCGCAGCACGTCCCGCCGCCCCTTGCGGGAGTCGGCGTTGTGCAGGGCCTGGAGGGCGGACCCTTGGACGATGGGGAGTTCGGCGCCCTGGAAGCCCAGCTCCTCCAGGAGTTCGCGGATCTCCAGCTCGATGACGATCTCGACGTCGGGGTCGTTGAGCACGTCGAGCTTGTTCAGGAACACCGCGACCTCGGTCACGCCGGCCGCGCTGGCCGCTTCGAGGTACTCGCGGGTCTCGGGCATCGGCCCTTCGTCGCCGGCCACGACGAGCAGCACGCCGCCCAACTGGTCGGCGCCCACGGCGAGCCGGGACTGGAAGTCGGCGGGGTCGAGGCAGTCGTACAGCTGGTACGGCCCGCGTCCCGTGCTGAACTGCCCGGCCGGCTGCGGAGGTTGACGGTACTCGTACGGCAGCAGCTCGCTCAGTGCCCGTGCGACGGTGCTCTTGCCGTGCTCACGGGACCCGACGACCGCCGTCTGCACCACCGGCCCCTTGCCGCCCTTGCGTCCGAAACCAAACATGGGCCCGCTCCTTCGATCGCCGTGCACCTGCCCGGCCAGGCAGGCTACTGGCCCACCCGGCCCGCCCGCCCGTCGGGGCGGCAACCGGGCCTCGAACAACCCGAAACGCCCCTCACGTCCCCGTCCTGGCGTGCGCGGGCAGCCCGCGCTCGGCCCACAGCAGCGCCCCCGCCCCGGCCAGGACCAGCGCGGCGAGCACCGACCACAACTGCCACGTACCGGCGTCGAGCAGCAGGCCCAGGAGCAGGGGTGCGACGGTCCGGCAGAGCGACCAGGAGAGCTGGTACACGGACAGATACCGCCCCCGCAGGTGGTCCGGCGCGGCCTGCACGGACAGGCTCTGCGCCGGCCCCGAGTGCACCAACTCGCCGACGGTGTACAGCACCGCCACCGCCAGCACCGCCACGACCACGTCCGTACGGCCGCCACGGCCATCGCCCGCCAAACGCGGCAGCAGCGCGAACGCGGCGAACGACAGCGCGAAGATCCCGGCCCCGAGCGCGGCGGTACGGGCACGCCTGCCCCGCAGCGTCAGCCGCGCGACCGGCACGCCGAGCACGGCTACCAGAGCGGTGTTGACCGCGAACACCGCCCCCGCCAGCGCCTCCGGCAGTCCCACGTCCCGCGTCAGGAACACCGGCAGCGCCATGGCCTGCGTCGTATAGCCGAAGGCGATCAGGAAGTTGGCGGCCGTGACGGTCAGGTACGGCCGGTCGGCGAGCACCCGCCGGTACCCCTCCGCCCGCCGCGCGGCCCCCGCCCGCCCCTCCACCCGCCGCGCGGACTCCTCCCGTACGACGGCGGCGGGCACGGGGATACGGGCGACGAGCGCCGCGGCGAGCGCGAACAGCACGGCCAGCGCGACGGCCGCCGCCGTGAAACCGGTGCTGCCGTCGAGCGCGAGGAGCCCCGCCGCGGCCAGGCTGCCCGCCCCCATGCCCGCGTTGCGGAGGCTGCGGTCCCACGCCAACAGCCGGTCCCGCTCGGCGCCTTGGGCGATCTCCCCGATGAGCGCCTGCTGGCTCGGCGACGCCGCCCACATCCCGACCGCGACGAGCAACGCGACCGCCAGGAAGGCGGCGTACCCGTCGGTGAAGGGGTACGCGGCGAAGCCGAGCGCCCGCAACGCCAGCGCGGCGAGCACCGCGCGCTTCGCGCCGAACCGGTCGATGACGATGCCCACGACCGGCATGACCGCGAGCGCGCACAGCCCGGCGAGCGTCAGCCCGGCCCCGATCGCCGTGAGCGACAGTCCGGTGAGCGCCTGCACGAAGAGCATCGTCAGCGGTACGTAGACACCGTCCCCGAGGGAACCGACCAGGCTCGCGGCGACGAGGCGACGGCGCGTGGCCTTGCCGGAGGCCGTGGGCGAGGTCGCAGGGGAGGTCGTGCGGGAGTCGGGGTGGTCGGAGGTGAGGGGCCGGGAGACGCGTATCGCTTCCATATCTTCCACGGAAGAGAAATTACCTTCCAGGGAAGATACAATCAACGGTCATGGAGAACGAAGCCGACAAGACCAACGAGACGGCCGACGAGGCGGGCGGCGTCGCCGACCCGACCGCCGCGATCGTCGACCAGTGGAAGCGGGAACGCCCCGACCTGGACCCGACCCCGATGCTCGTCGTCGGACGCCTCTTCGCGCTCACCGGCGTACTCGACCAGCGCCTGCGTCCACCCTTCGCCGAGGCGGGCCTGGGCAACGGCGACTTCGACGTCCTTGCGGCACTCCGCCGCTCCGGCGAGCCCTACGCCCTGTCGGCGGGGGAGTTGAGCCGTACGGTCCTGGTCACCACCGGCGCCGTCACCAAGCGCGTCGACCGGCTCGAGGCGCGCGGCCTCGTGAGCAGATCCGTCGCCGCGCACGACTCCCGGGGGCGCCTCGTCACCCTCACCGCGGAGGGCGTCGAGCTCGCCGACACCCTCATCGCCACCCATCTCGCCAACCAGCGCCGCCTCCTCGCAGGCCTGGACGACCGCTCCCAGGCCCAACTCGCGGACCTGCTGGGCCGGTTGGCGACGACGCTCGCGGCGGGGGAGGGGGCGGCAGGGGTGGAGGCGGAGGGGTAGTCGAACTCCGCGCCCGGCCGCCGGAGTGGTCGATCATGGGCGGATGACTGCCTTCTATCACGTGTGCTTCGTCGTCCCGGACATCGAGCAGGCCATGCGGGACTTCGAGCGGGCGGCCGGGGTCGAGTGGAGCGAGCCCCTGGCCGACCGGCTCGGCGAGTGGGACTACCGCATCGTCTTCACCACGGGCGGCCCGCCGTTCATCGAGCTCATCGAGGGGCCGCCGGGCAGCCCCTGGGACGCGGCCGAGGGCGCCAGGTTCGACCACATCGGCTTCTGGACAACCGACCTGCGGCGCGGTGCGCGGCGGCTGGCGGAGGCGGGCCTGCCCGAGGACTTCTCCGGCTGCCCCTACGGCCGGCCCTTCGCGTACCACCGGATGGACAGCGTCGGCGCCCGCGTCGAACTCGTCGACATCGCCCGGCAGGCCGCGTTCCTCGACAAGTGGCACCCGGGCGGCGAGCCCATGCCCGCCGTCGACGAGTCGTCCGGAGGCTGAGACCGGCATTGCCCGCCAGGCCCACTTGCGAATAGTTTGCAATAAGCCCCGCGAGTGGGCCGCAGTCCGGGCTCTTCCGATGAGGATCAGAGGATCGATGGTCTCCAGCGCTTCACCGAAAGCCACAGCCGCAGCCGCATCCCCATCGGCATCCGCATCCGCGTCGGCCTCCGCATCCGGATCGGCCGGCCGAGCGGGCGGCAGCCTTCGTGCCGCCTTCTCGCCCGCCGAGTGGCGGTCCATCGGCGGGATGAGCGCTTTCGTCGTGCTGCTGCACATCGTCGGGTGGGGCGTGCTGATCTTCGCCGTCGCGCCGCACGGCTACCAGTTGGGCAGTGCGGGCGTCCTCGGCGTCAACGTCGGGCTGACGGCCTACCTGCTCGGTGTGCGGCACGCGTTCGACGCCGACCACATCGCCTCCATCGACAACACCACCCGCAGACTCGTCGGCGAGGGCAAGCCGTCCGTGAGCGCCGGCTTCTGGTTCTCGCTCGGGCACTCCTCCGTCGTCTTCGTGGCGAGCCTGCTGCTCGCCTTCGGCGTGCGCTCCGTGGCGGGCGTCGTGCAGAACGAGAACTCCGACACCGCCCAGCTCCTCGGCCTGATCGGCACGATCGTCGCCGGGACCTTCCTGCTCCTCATCGGCCTGCTGAACCTCGCCGCCGCCGTCGGCATCGCGAAGGTCTTCCGCAAGATGCGCGCCGGGGAGTACGACGAGGCCGAGCTGGAACGGCACCTGGACAACCGCGGCTTCCTGGCCCGCCTCCTCGCCCGCGCGACCAAACGGGTCAGCAAGGCCTGGCACCTCTACCCGGTCGGCCTGCTCATGGGCCTCGGCTTCGACACCGCCACGCAGGTCGCCCTCCTCGTCCTCGCCGCGGGCTCGGCCGCGTACGTCCTGCCGTGGTACGCGATCCTGGTCCTGCCCGTGCTGTTCGCCGCCGGGATGAGCCTCTTCGACACCGCTGACGGTGTCCTCATGTCGCGGGCCTACGCCTGGGCGTTCCTCAAGCCCGTACGCAAGGTCTTCTACAACCTCACCGTGACCGTGCTGTCCGTCACCGTCGCCCTCGTCATCGGCGTCCTCGTCCTCACCGGGCTCCTCGTCGAACGCCTGGGCATCGAGTCCGGACCGCTGGCGTGGATCGCCTCCCTGGACCTGGACTACGTCGGCTTCACCATCGTCGGCCTCTTCCTGCTGACCTGGGCCGTCGCCCTGGCCGTGTGGCGGTTCGGGCGCATCGAGGAGAAGTGGACCGGGACGGCCCCGGCCGCGCCCGGCCGCACCGAACGCTGAGCCTCCCGGTCGGGCCCCGTCCCGGCTTCCGCTTCTCCTCGTACGTGGGTTCCGTATCCGTGGGTACCCGACTCCCAGGGGGACGTGACGAGAGGAGCGTGCGTCATGAGAGGGCCTGATCCCGGGCCGGAGCGGACCCCCGGCCTCGACGCGGGCGGGGGAGTTCCCCCAGGTGAGACCCCGCCCGGTGAGGCGGGAACCTCGGCCGGCATCTCGTATCCGCAGCGCGAGCTGCGCAAGGGCTGGGGCGCCATGCCCATCGCCCTGATCGTCGTCGTGACCGTCCTGGTCGCGGTCGGCCTGATCGCCATGGCCGTGTCCCTGCTGGCCTAGCCGCCCCTCCCACGGGGCCCGCGCGTGCACGAGGAGGACTCATGCTGACTGCCATCGCCGACGTGCTCCGGTCCATCGGCGGAGCCATCGCCACCGTCGTCACCCTGCCCTTCCGCGCCGTCGCCCGCCTCTTCGGCGGGGCCGCGGACAGCACCCACGGCAGGCACTGACGTCCCAGGAACAACGCGGAGGGGGCCCGCCCGGCGCCGATCAACGCGGAGGGACCCGCCCGGCAGCAGCGGGCGGGTCCCATGTTCGACAGCGGGCAGGGGCCGAGCCACATGGACGCCCCACCCGGCCGCTCAGCCCAGCGCGCCCGCCGCCACCCGCAGGTCCGCCACCAGGCCCGCGTACACCTCGTCGCGGTTGTCGCCCGCGCGCAGCACCGCCGACGGGTGGATCGTCGCCACGACGGCGTCGGCCTCCAGCCCGTCCGGCGGGTCGAGCACGGAGCCCCGCTCCTGCGTCACGCGGAAGCCGGAACCGTACAGCGCCTTGCCCGCGGTGGCGCCAAGGGCGACCACCAACTCCGGCTTGACCAGGTGGAGTTCGGCCGTGAGCCAGGGGTGGCAGGCCGAGAGTTCACGCAGGGTCGGCGGCTTGTGGATGCGCCGTTTGCCGCGCTCCTCCTGCAGCTCGAACTTGAAGTGCTTCACCGCGTTCGTCACGTACGTGTCGTCCGGGTCGATGCTCGCCTCCGCGCAGGCCCGCCGCAGCAGCTTCCCGGCCGGTCCCACGAAGGGCTCGCCCTGCCGGTCCTCCTGGTCGCCGGGCTGCTCGCCGAGCAGGACGACGCGCGCGGAGAGGCGCCCCCGGCCGAACACCGTCTGCGTGGCGTCACGGAACAAGGGGCACCCCTCGCACCCCGCGGCCGCCTCGCGCAGCTCGCCGATGCGGGCGCCCTCCGGGACGAAGGGCGTCGCGTCGTACGCCTCGGGGCCGGGCACCGGGGGCTCGGCTCACTCGGGGTGGTCCGGCTGCTGGTCGGGCGGAACCCCGCCGCCCTCGCCGCCGCCCTTGCGGCCCTTGTCCGTGCCGTGCGCATGCTCGGTGCCGCCGGGCGCCCTGCGGTCCATGCCGGCCTTGTTCTTGGCCTGTTCCAGCGGCGTGGCCGCACTCCGGCCGTCCCGACGCTCCGACGGAGACTGCGGGTTCGACATCTCACCTCACCTCTCTCGACACGTACGTACTGCTCGCTCTCGACCCGTACGCGCGGCTCTCTCGCGGCACGTACGTACTGCGCGTACTAACGGGTGGGTCACCAGCTCAGCGGTTCCGAAACAGTGCGGCCCCGCGGACCGCCGGGGTGTTTCGGGCGGCGCCGCGCGGCTACCCGGCGTCCATGGCGAGCTCCCACATCCATGTCCTAGGGCTCGACGACAAGAACCTGGCGACACTCCGCAAACTCCCGGGCGCCGACCCGTACCGCTTCCACGGCCTGCTGACCCGTGCCGAGCTGCAGGACGCCGAGACCCCGGTGCCCGCACTGCTCGAACGCGCCGAGCGGGTCCTGGCCCGGGCGGAGGCCGAGCCCGACGCGATCGTCGGGTACTGGGACTTCCCGGTCAGCCTGATGGTGCCGCTGCTCTGCGCCCGGCACGGCCTGCGCGGCCCCGACCTGGAGGCCGTGCTCAAGTGCGAGCACAAGTACTGGAGCCGCCTCGAACAGCGCGAGGTCATGGACGAGGTGCCCTGGTTCGCGCTCGTCGACCCGGACGAGGAGAACACTGTGCCGGACGACATCCCGTTCCCGGTGTGGCTCAAACCCGTGAAGTCGTACGCCTCCCAGCTCGCCCTGCGCGCCGCCGACCGTAAGGAGTTCGACGCGGCGCTCGCGCGGATCCGGGACGAGGCGGGAGCCATCGGCGACCGGCTCGCCGACGTCCTCGACCTGGTCCCGCTCCCCGAGCAGATCGAGGCGGCCGGGCCGCGCGCCTGTCTGGCGGAGGAGGAGCTGTCCGGCGCCCAGGCCACGGTCGAGGGCTACAGCCAGGGCGGCCGCGTCACCGTCTACGGCGTCGTCGACTCCGTCCCGTACCCCGGTAAGTCGAGCTTCCTGCGCTACCAGTACCCCTCGTCGCTGCCCGCGCACCTGGTGCGGCAGCTGGAGGACGTCACCAAACGCGTGATCTCCCGGTTCGGGCTCGACGACGCCACGTTCTGCGTCGAGTACTTCTGCCTCCCCGAGAAGGGCAGGTTCAGCCTCCTGGAGATCAACCCCCGCCACTCGCAGTCCCACGCGGAGCTGTTCGAACTCGTCGACGGCATCGCCAACCACCACTGCATGATCCGGCTCGCCCTCGGCGAGAACCCCCAACTCCCCTTCCGGCAGGGCAGGTTCGAGGTCGCCGCCAAATGGTTCCTGCGGCGCTTCACCGACGGCACGGTCACCGCACGCGCCGGCGACGCCGAAATCGCCGAACTGGAGGCCGACCTGGACGGCGTACGGGTACGGCCCCTGGTCGACGCGGGCACCCGGCTCTCCGAAGCCCCGCACACCCACGACAGCTACAGCTACGAACTCGCCCACCTCTACATCGGAGCCCACGACGAGCAGGAGCTGCGCCGCAAGTACGACCAGTGCGTGTCCGCCCTGGGCTTCCACGTCGAGGAGGTCCCCTGATGCGCGAAGTGCGCCATCTCCCCTTCCCCGTACGCGAGGACGAGCACCTGTGGATCCCGATGCCCGACGGCACCCGGCTCGCCGCGCGGCTCTGGCGGCCGGTGTCCTCGGACGACGATCCCGTACCGGCCGTCGTCGAGTACATCCCCTACCGCAAACGCGACCTGACCGCGGTCCGCGACTCCGTCCACCACCCCTACCTCGCCGGCCACGGCTACGCCTGCCTCCGCGTCGACCTGCGCGGCACCGGCGAGTCCGAGGGCGTGCTGACGGACGAATACCTGGAACAGGAGCTGCAGGACGCCGAGGACGTCCTCGCCTGGGCCGCCGAACAGCCCTGGTGCGACGGCAGCACCGGCATGATGGGCATCTCCTGGGGCGGCTTCAACGCCCTGATGGTCGCCGCCCGCAAACCGGCCAGCCTGCGCGCCGTCGTCATCGCCTCCTTCACCGACGACCGGTACGCCGACGACATGCACTTCATGGGCGGCTGCCTGCTCTCCGACAACATCTCCGAGTCCGGCGTCATGTTCGCCCGCACCTCCTGCCCGCCCGACCCGGCCCTGGTCGGCGAACGCTGGCGGGACATGTGGTTCGAACGGCTCGACGGCAGCGGGCTCTGGCTGCACGAGTGGCTGCAGCACCAACGCCGCGACGCCTACTGGAAGTTCGGCTCGGTGTGCGAGCAGTACAGCGACGTGCAGGTGCCCGTCTTCGCGGTGAGCGGCTGGGCGGACGGCTACTCCAACGCCGTGTTCCGCCTCATGGAGCACCTGGACGTGCCGCGCCGCGGACTCGTCGGCCCCTGGTCGCACAAGTACCCGCACCTCGGCGAACCCGGCCCGGCGATCGGCTGGCTCCAGGAGGTCGTCCGCTGGTGGAACCGGTGGCTGAAGGACGAGCCGGACAGCGAACCCGACGAGCCGATGCTCCGCGTGTGGCTGCAGGACAGCGTCGCCCCGTCCACCGCGTACGAGGAACGCCCCGGCCGCTGGGTCGGCGAACCCTCCTGGCCCTCCCCGCACACCGTCGTACGGGCCCTGCCGCTCGCCGACCACCGCCTGGCCGAGCCGGACGAGTCGCCGCCGGCGCAGGACCTGCCCGTCGAATCGCCCCTGTCCGTCGGCCAGTTCGCCGGCAAGTGGTGCTCGTACGCGGCCCCGCCCGACCTGCCGTACGACCAGCGCGAGGAGGACGGCGGCTCGCTCGTGTTCAACTCCGACCTGCTGGAGGAGCGGCTGGAGATCGTGGGCAGGCCCGCCGTCGAGCTGGAGGTGTCGGTGAGCGAACCCGTGGCGATGATCGCCGCCCGGCTCTCCGACGTCCGCCCCGACGGCAGCGCCACCCGGGTCACCTTCGGCCTGCTCAACCTCACGCACCGGGACGGGGACGAGGAGCCCGAGCCGCTCGTGCCCGGCGAACGGTACCGGGTGCGGGTCCCCCTCAACGCCGTGGCGCAGGCGTTCCCGCCCGGCCACCGGATCCGGCTCTCCCTGTCGACCTCGTACTGGCCGCTCGCCTGGCCCCCGCCGCGGCCCGTCCGCCTCACCGTGCACACCGGGGCGAGCCGGCTGCTGCTCCCGGAACGCCCGCCGGACCCGGCCGCCGACGCGGCACTGCGGCCGTTCGAGGAACCCGAGGGGGCGACACCGCTGCCGGTGACCCGGCTCGCCCCGGGCGACCAGCAGTGGACGGTCTCCCGCGACCTGGTCGGCTACCGCTCGGAGTTGCGGGTGGTGAAGGACGCGGGCGTCATCCGGCTCGACGACATCGACCTCGAAGTCGGCCACCACGTCGCACAGCGGTACGGGTCGGTGGCCGACGACTTCACGTCCGTGTGGGGCCGCGTCGAGACCACCATGACGTTCACACGCGGCGACTGGCAGGTCCGCACCGAGACCCGCACGACCCTCACCTGCACGGCGGACGAGCTGCAGCTCGACGCCCAGCTCGACGGCTACGAGGGCGCGCGCCGCGTCTACTCCCGCAACTGGTACGAGACGGTCCGACGCGACCTGCTCTGAGCCCTGTCCGTGCGGTGAGCCTCATTCGTTGGGCCGGGCCGCGCTGATGTCGCCGAGCGCGGAGTCCGGGTCCCGTTCGACGGCCAGATCGCCCAACGACACGATGCCGACCGGGCGTTCACCCTCGACGACGGGGATCCGGCGCACCGAACGCTCCCGCATCAGGCCGATGACCCGGTCGACGTCGTCGTCCGGCGAGACGGTGGCCACGTCGCTGCTGCAGGCGGTGGCGGCGGTCCGGTCGTTGATGGAGCCGCCCTCGGCCATGACCCGGACGACGAGGTCCCGGTCGGTCACCACCCCGCGCAGCCGCCCGTCGTCGACCACCAGCACGTCGCCGACATCGTCCCGGCGCATCAGCTGGGCGATGTCGATGACCGAGGTCAGCGGGGCGACGGTGACGAGGTCCGTCGTCATGATCTCGCGCACCTGCTGAGGCATGATTCCTCCTTCGCGACCGGTACCCGCGGGCACCGGGGGCTCGTACGTGGCGGTCAAGGAGAGCCGTGGAGGTCCGGCGTGGGCGCCACCGGGGGCGCGGAGGGCGCGGCCGCGGCGGCGTCGGCGGCGCGGACGAGCCCCACCGGCTCCCCGGCGGCGACCACGACCGCGTACCTGGCCGACGCGGCCCGCATGCGCCGCCCCGCCTGCCGTACGTCCTCGTCGACCCGCACCGTGACCGCCTCGCGCGGCACGGCCCGCGCCACCGGCACGCGCCGCGGGTCGGCGCCGTCCCCGACCGCCTCGACCAGATCGTGCTTGTCGACCAGACCGACCAGTTCGCGGTCGGCGACCACCATCACCAGTCCGGTGCCCCGCTCCCGCATCACCTGCGCCACGGCGGTCACGGACGCACGCGCGTCCACGGCGGTCGGAGCGTCGGCCATGATGTCCCGCACGTCGTTGATCATGTCGGTTCCCCTGTCGGACCGTGGCCCGGCCCTGTCGCCGCGCCTGCTCGCCGAGTACCCCCGCGCGCCCCGCTCCAACGCCCGCCCCGTCCCGTACGCGGCCCCGCCGCCCGCGCATGAACGCAGCTCAACAGGGCAACCGGGGAGAGGAAGGCAGGCGCCCTCGGCGCGCGACCGTGCGGCCGACGCGCCGGCCCCACAGCGTCCTGGAGGCTGCTCTGGTGACCGACAACGAGGGGCGTCGAGCACGGAACCCCGCGGCCAGGGACGTACGGACGCGGATCACCGTCCTCGTCGCCCTCACCGCCAACCTCGTGATCGCAGCGGCCAAGGCGGTCGCCGGGTTCCTGGCCGGATCGCCCGCCCTGCTGTCGGAGGCGGCCCACTCGGTCGCGGACTGCCTGAACGAGGTGTTCCTGCTCGTCGCCGTACGCCGCAGCAGACGCCCGCCCGACGCCCGCCACCCCTTCGGCTACGGCAAGGAACGCTACTTCTGGGCTCTCCTCGCGGCCGTGGCGATCTTCGTCGTCGGCGGCTGCTTCTCGGCGTACCAGGGCGTGCACGCGCTGCGCTCGGGCGGGCCGGAGTCGGCGGCGGGCTACGAGGCGGTGCTCGCCGTGCTCGGCGTCGCCCTCCTCGCCGAGGGATCCTCCCTGCTGCGCGCCCTCCACCAGGCACGACGACGCCGGGACGGCGCCGCGGACCCCGCCCTGCGCACGGTGATCGCGGAGGACACGACGGCCGTGGTCGGCGTGCTCGTCGCGACGGTCGGCATCGTGCTGCACCTCGTGACCGGCCGGGTCGTCTGGGAGGCCGGGGCGTCCCTGGTGATCGGGGCGCTGCTGCTGTGCGTGGCGTACCGGCTGGCCCGCGAGGCCCGGGACCGGCTGATCGGCGAAGCGGTCGACACGGAACTGCGCACCGCCATCGGGGACTTCCTCGCCGCCCAGGACGAGATCGACAACGTCGCGGCCCTCCTGACCATGCGGCTCGGCCTCGACTCCGTGCTGGTCGCCGCCCGCGTCGACCTCGTGCCGGGGCTGGACAGCGAGGAGGTCGAACTGGTCTGTGTGCGGCTCAAGCGGCGCATCACCGCGAAGTGGCCGCAGGCCGCGTTCGTGTTCCTCGACATCACCGAGGCGCCCGGCCTCGACGAGTCCCTGCCCTCCTCGGCCATGGGCGGCCGCATCTGAACCACCCCCGGGGGCACGCCTCGGGCCACCCCTGAAGCCCCCCGTTTCGGCCGCCCGCGTACGGGAACCTGGCCAGCGGCGACCGAGAGGGCAGGCCCAGGACCGAGCAGACAGGAAGGCAGGCCGACCGCCGATGGGCAGCGAGAAAGTCTCCGACCACGTACTCCGGCGACTGGACGCCTGGGGCGTCACCCACGTCTTCGCCTACCCGGGAGACGGCATCAACGGCCTGCTCGCGGCGTGGGGCCGGGCGGGCGACCGGCCGAGGTTCGTCCAGTCCCGCCACGAGGAGATGTCCGCCTTCGAGGCCGTCGGCTACGCCAAGTTCTCCGGCGAGGTCGGCGTCTGCGCGGCCACCTCGGGCCCCGGCGCCATCCACCTCCTGAACGGCCTCTACGACGCGAAGCTCGACCACGTCCCGGTCGTCGCGATCGTCGGCCAGACCGACCGCAGCGCCATCGGCGGCTCCTACCAGCAGGAAGTCGACCTGCCCAACCTGTTCAAGGACGTGGCCTCCGACTTCTGCGCCACCGCCATGGTCCCGGAGCAGCTGCCCAACCTCATCGACCGCGCCCTGCGCACCGCCCTCGCCCGCCGCACCGTCACCGCGGTCGTCATCCCCGCCGACGTGCAGGACCTGCCGTACCGGCCGCCGAAGCACGCCTTCAAGATGGTGCCCTCCAGCATGGGCCTGGGAAGCTCCGCGCCGGTACCCGCCGACGACGACCTGGACCGGGCCGCCGAGGTCCTCAACGCCGGCGAGAAGGTCGCGCTGCTCGTCGGCCAGGGCGCACGCGGGGCCCGCGCCGAGGTCGAGGAGGCCGCCGACGTGCTCGGCGCCGGCGTCGCCAAGGCCCTCCTCGGCAAGGACGTCCTGCCCGACGACCTGCCCTACGTGACCGGCGCGATCGGCCTGCTCGGCACCCGCCCCTCGTACGAGCTCATGCAGGGCTGCGACACCCTCCTGATGGTCGGATCGAGCTTCCCCTACACGCAGTTCATGCCCGGGCTCGACCAGGCGCGGGCCGTACAGATCGACATCGACCCGCACATGATCGGCCTGCGCTACCCGTTCGAGGTGAACCTCGTCGGCGACGCCCGCGTGACCCTCCGCCGCCTCCTGCCCCGGCTGCGCCGCAAGGAGGACCGGACCTGGCGCGACGAGCTGGAGCACGGCGTCGAACGCTGGTGGGAGGTCATGCGGCGCAGGGCGGCGGTCGACGCGGACCCGGTCAACCCCGAGTACGTGGTGCACGCGCTCGACGACCTGATCCCGGACGACGCGATCGTCACCGCCGACTCGGGCTCCGCCGCCAACTGGTACGCCCGGCACCTGCGGATGCGCGGCCGGATGCGCGGCTCGCTCTCCGGCACCCTCGCGACGATGGGGCCGGGCGTCCCGTACGCGATCGGCGCCAAGTTCGCCCACCCCGACCGGCCGGCCGTCGCCCTGGTCGGGGACGGCGCGATGCAGATGAACGGCATGGCGGAGCTGATCACTGCGGCGAAGTACCGCGGCGAGTGGAGCGACCCCCGGCTTGTCGTGGCCGTGCTCAACAACGGCGACCTCAACCAGGTCACCTGGGAGATGCGGGCCCTGGAGGGCGCCCCGCAGTTCGAGGCGTCCCAGCTCATCCCGGACGTCCCGTACGCGGACATCGCCGAGCGGATCGGCCTGCGCGGGGTCCGGGTGGAGAAGCCGCAGCAGGTCGAGGACGCCTGGCGGCAGGCGCTCGCCGCCGACCGGCCGTTCGTCGTCGACTTCCGCACCGACCCGGCCGTACCGCCGATCCCGCCGCACGCCTCGCTCCAGCAGATCGAGTCCGCCGCGGCGGCGATCGTACGCGGGGACAGCGACCGGGGCTCGGTGGTCAAGCAGGGCCTGAAGGCCAAGGTGCAGGAGTTCCTGCCCGGCGGACGGCACCGTGAAGGCCCGCCGGGCGGCTCGGACGGCGACTGACCGGAAGGGCCGGATGACCGGAAGGGTCGGAAAGCCCCGCCCCCACGGCGTGCCGTGCCCCGCCGCCCCGCCGCCTGGCTAACGTCGACGGCCACGGGCGTGGAACGGGAGGTCCCGGGTGCCGGGAAGAGGAAGAGGCCGTTGGCGTACGGCTGTTGGCGTGGCCGTGGTTCTGGTGGGCGCGGCGGGCTGCGGGGACCTCGACGCCCGGCGGGCCGGGGCCTCGACGGCGGCGCGGGCCTTCGAGCGGGCCTGGCAGGCGCGGGACGCGTCCGGGGTGTGCGGACTGCTGGCGGCCGGCACGCTGGAGGAGCTGGAGAAGCAGGCCCAACTACCCTGCCCCCGAGCGGTACTTGACGAGGAGCTCGACCCGTCCGGCCCGGTCGACCGCGTCGACGTGCACGGCCGGCAGGCCCGCGTCGTCCTCGCGAAGGACACCCTTTTCCTCACCCGCGAAGCCGGCGAACCCGGCGAACCCGGCGAGGGCGAACCCGGCGAGGACGCGGGCGCGGGCTGGCGTGTCGTCGCCGCGGGGTGCGCGCCCCGGCCGGGACAGCCGTACGACTGCGTCCTCCAGGGCGGGTGAGGGCCGGTGAAGACGATGTTCACCCTGTGCCTGCTGGTGATCGCCGCGGGCCTCACGTACTGCATCACCCTGGGAGCGCTGCAGCGATGACGGACCGCACCACCCCCGGCCGCCTGCTCCGCTCCGTCAAGGGCAACAGCCTCGGCCTGGTCTTCGGCATCGCGTTCCTGCTCGCCCTGGTCGGCCAGGCCTTCGCGGGGCACGCGGACTTCAACAACGAGCTGGCCGCGGAGGGCTTCGAGCCGGTCGGCCTCGGCGCGTACGTCACGTCCTCCGACTTCGCCGTGGACACGATGGAGAACTGGCAGTCCGAGTACCTGCAGTTCTTCCTCTACATCCTGCTCACCGTATGGCTCGTGCAGCGCGGCTCACCGGAGTCGAAGGACGTCGAGGACGCGGGGCGCGGCACCGACGAGGAACAGCGCGTCGGCCCGTACGCACGCCCCGACTCCCCGCGCTGGGCCCGCGTCGGCGGGATCCGGCAGCGGGTCTACTCGAACTCGCTCGGCCTGGTGATGGGCGGGGTGTTCGTCCTGTCCTGGCTCGCCCAGTCGATCAGCGGGGCGGCCGCGCACAACGAGCAGCGCCTGCGCCAACTCCAGGACCCGCTCGACTGGTCGGACTATGTCCTGTCCGCCGACTTCTGGAACCGCACCCTCCAGAACTGGCAGTCCGAGCTGCTCGCGATCGCCTCGATGGCGGTGCTGTCCATCTACCTGCGCCAGCGCGGCTCCCCGGAGTCCAAGCCGGTCGGCGCGGCCCACCGGGCGACCAACATCGAGGGCTGACGCCTCGCAGCGGGGCTCGGGGCTCGGGGCGGGGCTCGGAGTTCGGCGGTGGGGCGCGGAGTTGTGCGGCGGGCGGTCGCGGGGCGTTGTGCGGCGGGGGTGCGTTCGGGGGTGCGTTCGGGCGCGGGGCCGGTGTCCCGCTGGTCGGTACTGTGCGGCGGGTCGCCGACGTCCAGGGGCCGGGGGTGAGAGGCACAGGCGCGGCAGATGCGGTTCCCCGCGGCGCGGCCGCCACGTCCCGCGGGGTCGGTGCGCCGGGCGCCAGGCCCTCGCGTAGGGGGCGGTTGTCCTCGTTCGCCGGAGGAGGCTCGGCATGCGTTCCGCCTCACCGGCGGCCCGGTGATCCTCGTCGGCTTGCCGAGGCGCTGCGCGGTGGCACGCGGTTCCCGCCGTGCGCGGTCACCAGGCGACCGCCCTGGTCCGTGGCCGTTATTCGCCCAGTCGCTCCACCTCCTCGGCCGCCTCCCGAGCCTCTCGTTCGGCGCGGGCGGTGGCCTCGGCGGACTGCTCCGCTCGTCGCTCGGCGTCCCGCCGGCCCTGCTCGGCCTGGTGGAGTGCCTCGCGGGCGGTCTGCAACTGCCGCTCCGCCTCGGCCACTTGGTCGCGGGCGCGGGCGTGGCGGTCACGGGCCCGCCTGAGCGCGGACTCCGCCTTGTCCTCCTCGGTGCGCTGCCGCTCCAGTGCCTTGTCGGCCCTCCTGGCGGCTTCCGCCGCTGCCTTGCGGGCGGTCGCGAGCCGCTCCTTCTCCCGGCGTTCCCGCCGCTCGGCGAGCTCGTCCCGTACGGGGGCGGTCTTGCGGGGTTTCCGTTCCCGCCGAGGAGCCTCCGGGGGAGCGGAGGCCGGGAACTCCGACGGCGGGGTGAGCGCGCTCTCCAGGCGGCCCGTCGCCCACAGCTCCGCCGACTCCTGGTCGGCGAGCACGGCCCGCAGCGTCGACACGACGTCCTGCTGCGCCGCGTCCGACAACCGGTGACCGGCGTCCCGGGCCAGCGCTACGGCCTGCCGGGACAACGCCGCGACCACCTCGCCCCGCTGCGCCGACAGCTGCTTGATCTCGTCGGCGTCCAACGACCCGTACGCCTCGCGCAGCGCCCGCCCGAGGGCGAGGAACCGCTCGCAGTCGGACGGCTCCGCCTGTACCAGCAGGTTCGCCGCCCACGCCGCGAGCGTCGGACGGCGGGCGGCACGCAGCCGGCGGGCGTCCTCCGCACGGCCGTCCGCCTTCGCCTCGGCGGCCAGCTCGCCGCGACGGGCCACGAAGTCGGGCGGCGGGGTCGCGTACAGCTCGTCGAGGAGTGCCCCCACGTCCCGCTGCCCGCTCCGCGCCCCGCCTCCGCGCGCCGACCCGCTCCGCTTGCCGCTGCCCATGCCTCCCACACTCCGCCGACCCGGACCACCCCGCACGTCGCGGCGGCCCGGCCGACACACAGGGTGGCCCGGGCGGGGGCTAGCTCAGCGACTTCAGCGCGGCAGCGTCGTACGGCTTGAGCTCCTCGAACCGGCCGTCGAGCACCTTCGCCGCCCACTGCGGGTCCTGCAGCAGGGCGCGGCCCACGGCGACCAGGTCGAACTCGTCGCGCTCCAGGCGGTCAAGCAGGTCGTCGATGCCGCGGGCCGGGGCGCCCTCGCCCGCGAACGCGCGGATGAAGTCGCCGTCGAGGCCGACCGAGCCGACCGTGATCGTCGGCTTCCCGGTGAGCTTCTTCGTCCAGCCCGCCAGGTTGAGGTCCGAGCCGTCGAACTCCGGGAGCCAGTAGCGGCGGGTGGAGGCGTGGAAGGCGTCGACACCGGCCGCGGCGAGCGGCGCGAGGATCGCCTCCAGCTCTTCGGGCGTCTCGGCGAGCCGGGCGCTGTACGCCTCCTGCTTCCACTGCGAGTACCGGAAAAGCACCGGGAACTCCGGCGATACGGCCGCGCGGACGGCGGCCACGATCTCGGCGGCGAACTTGGTACGCGCCACCGGGTCGCCGCCGTACGCGTCGGTGCGGCGGTTCGTGCCCTCCCACAGGAACTGGTCGAGGAGGTAGCCGTGCGCGCCGTGCAGCTCGACGCCGTCGAAGCCGATGCGCTCGGCGTCCGCGGCGGCCGTGGCGAACGCGCCGATCACATCGTCCAGGTCCTGCCGCGTCATCGCCTTGCCGGCGCCCTCGGTGCCGTCGACGCGGATGCCGGAGGGGCCCATCGCGGGGGCGTCGGGGTACGGGGCGTCGCCCTGGTTGCGGACCATGCCGATGTGCCACAGCTGCGGCACGATCGTCCCGCCCGCCGCGTGCACGTCCTCGGCGACCTTCGCCCAGCCCGCGAGCTGCTCCTCACCGTGGAACCGCGGCACCCGGTCGCTCTGCCCCGCCGACTCGTGGCCGACGTACGTGCCCTCGGTGACGATCAGGCCGACACCGGCGGCGGCACGGCGCGCGTAGTACGACCGCACGTCCTCGCCGGGCACGCCGCCCGGGGAGAACATCCGGGTCATCGGCGCCATGGCGATGCGGTTCGGGACGGTCAGGCCGTTCAGGGCGATCGGCCGGGACAGGATCTCTGCCGCGCGGGACGCGGACGACGAGGCGGGGGAGGCGGAGACGGTCACGGGTGCTCCTCGCAGGTACTTGACTACCTTGATGCTTGAGAACTTCAGGTATTGGCGCCGAGTGAGACCGTAGATACGAATATTTGAGATCGTCAAGTTTCCTGGGTAGGTTGACCGCCATGACAGGACCCGCCCGCGCCGACACCGCCCAGCTCATGGAGCTGCTCTCGGTGTCGCTCGGCGTCTACTACGGCGACTTCACGGTCGCCGCCGCGAGCGAGAACCTCACCGCCAGCCAGGGCAAGGCGCTGACCGTGCTGCGCCGGGGCCCCGCCGCGATGCGCGCCCTGGCCACGACGCTGACCTGCGACGCCTCCAACATGACCGGGATCGTGGACCGGCTGGAGAAGCGCGGCCTGGTCCGCCGCGAGCCCGACCCCGCCGACCGGCGCGTGAAGACCGTCGTCCTCACGGCCGAGGGCGAGCGGGTCACCGACGCGATCCGCGCGAAGATGCACACCACCCAGAACGGCCTCGCCCGCCTCGACGACGAGGAGCGGGGGACGCTGTACGCGCTCCTGGACCGGGTCTTCAGCACGGAACCGGAGCGGAAGCCGGAGCCCGAGCCCGAGCCGCAGCCCGAGCGGTAGCCGGCCCCGAGCGGTAGCCGGACCCCGGGGCCCGAGCGGTAGTCGGTCCCGAGCCGGAGTCGGACTTCGGGGCTGGACCGGGGGTGGACCGGGGGCGGAATCCGGGGTCGGGCTGGAGTCCGAGTGGGGTGTCGCCCCTGAGCGGTAGTCGGTTCCGAGCCGGAGTCCGGGATCGAGGAGTCCGAGGGGGACGTCGCCCCTGAGCGGCAGTCGGCCCCCGCCCCGGAGCCGGACTTCGGGGCGGACCCGGGCCGGAGTCCAGGATCGAACCGGGGCCCGCGTGGGACCCCGACCCCGAGCGGCAGCCGGACACGGATCCGGAGCGGAACCTCGGGACCGAGCCGGAGCCGGACCTCGGGGAACCCGATCCGGAACCGGACCTCGGGGCCTGATCCGGAACCGGACCTCGGGCGGAGCCGGAGCCGTAGCCCGAGCCCGAGCGGTAGCTGGACCAAGCGGTAGCCGGACGCCGGGGCCCGAGCAGTAGTCGGACATCGATCCGGATCCGCCCTCGGGGCCACTCCAGAGCGCGACCTCGTGGGGGCGACCCGGAACCGGACCTCGGGCCGAGCCGGAGCCGCAGCCCGAGCGGTAGCTGGACCGAGCGGTAGCCGGACCCCGGGGCTCGAGCGGTAGTCGGTCCCGAGCCGGAGTCGGACTTCCGGGCTGGACCGGGGCCGGGGCCCGGGGTCGGGCTGGAGTCCGAGTGGGGCGTCGCCCCTGAGCGGTAGTCGGTTCCGGGCCGGATCCGGACTTCGGGGCGGACCCGGGCCGGAGTCCAGGATCGAACCGGAGCCCGAGTCGGACCCTGCCCCCGAGCGGCAGCCGGACACCGATCCGGAGCGGGACCTCGGGGAACCCGATCCGGAACCGGCCCCCGGGGCCCGAGCAGTAGTCGGACATCGATCCGGAGCGGGATCTCGGGACTGAGCCGAATCCGGCCCTCGGGACCACTCCAGAGCGGGACCTCGGCGGACCCGATCCGGAGCCGGGCCTCCAGGCACAACCGGAACCGGACCTCGGGGGATCCGGAACCGGTCTCCGGGGCCGAGCCGCAGCCCGAGCCCGAGCCCGAACCGGAGCCCGAGCCCGAACCGGGGCCCGAGCCCGAGCCCGAGGGCTGGCCCGGTTCGGGGTGTTCGTTACGGCCGCCCGGGTGGCGTGCGCGCGGCTCGGCGGGACGGGCGGTGTCGTTGCGGCCTGCCCCGCCCCGGGCTGTCGATCATGACCCGGTGAATCTCCAACACCGTTTCCCCACCGGCCGCTTCAGCCCTGCCAGCCCTGCCAGGTCGGTCAGGTCCGCCCGGACCTCGGTCGCCGTGGTCCTCGCCGCGGGCGCGGTCCTCTCGTCGCTGGTGCTGCCCCCGGCCTCCGCGGCCGCCGCCCCCGCCGCCCCCGCCGCCCCGTCCGGGGCCGGGGGAGCCGCCGCGCCGCCGCCCCTCCCGGCGTCGGCGAGCGAGGCCGCGACGGACGCGTACCTGCAGGGCGTGAAGGACCGGCCGAGGCTGCTCAACGACTTCTTCCGGAAGCTGCCCAAGGGCGCCGACCTGCACAACCACCTGTCGGGCGCGGTGTCGACCGAGTACCTGATCGAGCTCGCCGCGGACGACGGCCTGTGCGTGGACACCACGACCATGACGGCCGTGTCCCCGCCCTGCGCCGAGGGCACCCGACCGGCCGCCGACGCGCGCACCGACCAGGACTTCCACGACGCCCTCGTACGCGCCTGGTCCATGCAGGACTTCCCGGCGGACGGGAACGGGCACGACCACTTCTTCGACGCGTTCGGGAAGTTCGGGGAGGTGACGTGGCGCAACCGCGGCAAGCTCCTCGCCGAGGTCGCCGACAACGCGGCCGGGCAGCGGCAGTCGTATCTGGAGACCATGGTCACGCCGGCCTCGGACGGCGCGAAGAAGCTCGCCGCCGACGTCGGCTGGAACCCGGACCTCGCCGGGCTGCACCGCCGACTCCTCGCCGGCGGACGCCTGGACCGGCTCGTCGCCGAGGCCGGCAGGGAGGCCGACGACGCCGACGCCGAGTTCCGCGCGGCGGCACGCTGCGGCACCGCGCAGGCGCGGCCCGGCTGCAAGCTGCCCGTGCGCTGGATCTCGCAGGTGTCGCGCGGCGCCGCGCCCGAGCGGGTCTTCACCCAACTCGCCCTCGGCATGCGCCTCGCCGAGCGTGACGGCCGGTTCGTCGCCGTGAACCTCGTCCAGCCCGAGGACGGCGAGCGCGCGCTGCGCGACTACCGGCTGCAGATGCGTATGGTCCAGTACCTGCGCGGCGTCTACCCGAAGGCCCATGTCGCCCTGCACGCGGGCGAGTTGTGGCCGGGCCTGGTCAAGCCGGAGGACCTGAAGTTCCACATCAAGGAGGCGGTGGGCGTCGCCCGCGCCGAGCGCATCGGCCACGGCGTCGACCTGGTCCACGAGGACGACTGGCAGCGCACGGCCGACGCGATGGCGGCGCGCGAGGTCGCCGTCGAGGTGCCGTTCACCAGCAACGCCCAGATCCTCGGCGTACGCGGCGCCGAGCACCCCTTCGAGACGTACCGCCGCCATGGCGTGCCCGTCGTCCTCGCCACCGACGACCCGGGCATCAGCCGTGTCGACATCAGCCACGAGTACCGGTACGCGGCCGAGACGTACGACCTGTCGTACCCGGAGCTCAAGGACCTGGCGCGGGCCTCGCTGGAGTACGCCTTCCTGCCCGGGCGCAGCCTGTGGCGGGGCAACCCGACGCGGGACGGGCACCGCTTCGCCACCGCCTGCCTCGGCTCCCGCCCCGGCGCCCTCCCGCCCCACCCGGCCTGCCGTTCGCTCCTCGAAGGCAGTGAGAAGGCCCGGCTGCAGTGGCGCCAGGAGGCGGCCCTGTACGAGTTCGAGCGCGCGTTCCGCCCCGGGCGCCCCTGGACGGGGTCGCGCGCGGGCATGTGACGCGCAGGGCCCGCCTGCCTGCGGTACGGGCAGACGGGCCCGCGTCGTCGATCCGGTCCGGCCCGGTGAGTCTGCGGGCCGGACCGTCGCGCTCTCCCAGACTCACCCCCCCCACACGAAGCCCGAACCGCATGGAGGCACCGCATGGCCCGTACGACGACTCTCCTGACCGGCGCGACCGTGTGGGACGGCGTGGCCGACGCGCCGGCCGGCAAGCGGGACGTGCTGGTGGAGGGCGACCGGATCGTCTCCGTCGAGGAGGTCGGGGAGACGGTCGGGCCGCCGGGAGGGGCCGAGGTCGTGGACCTGTCCGGGCACACGCTGACGCCCGGGTTCATCGACTGCCACACGCACGTCACGCTCACCCCGGCCCTCTTCCCGGCGCTGGCCTCGTCCTCGGTGGCGGTCGCGCTGCGGGCGATTCCCGTGCTCCGGACGATGCTGAGGAGCGGTTTCACCACGATCCGCGACCTGACGACCGCGGACGCCGGATACAACACCGTCGACCTGCGGGACGCGATCGCCGCCGGACTCATCGACGGGCCGCGGATGCTGGTCGCGCCGCACCTGATCTCGGCGCGCGGCGGACACGGCGACTTCAGCGGGGCCATCGACCGCCAGTACCAGGGCCGCCCCAGCCTCCTCGAACTTGCGGCGGCCGACGGCTGCGACGAGATCCGGACCAGGGTGCGCACCGAGATCAGGGCGGGCGCGGACTGGATCAAGTTCGGCGCGACCGGCGGCTTCTCCAGCCCGTCCGACGACCCGGCCCAAGTCACGTACAGCCAGGACGAGATGGACACCCTGGTCGCCACCGCCCGCGACCTCGGCCGACCGGCAACCCCGCACTGCTACGGCGACGAAGGGGTGCGACGGGCCGTCCGCGCCGGGGTGCGCAGCATCGAGCACGGCAACCTGGTCACGGCGGAGACGCTGCGCCTGATGGTCGACGAGGGGGTGTTCCTGGTGCCGACCCAGTTCACGGTTCTCGACGACGCCCGGCGCGTCGACGACGACGCCTACTGGGCGGACAAGCCGGACTACAAGCGGCGCAAGTTCCGCGAGCACCGGGCGGCCCTGCTGGACGGCGCGAACGCCGTCGCCGCCAGCGAGGTCAGGATCGCGTTCGGCACGGACGTCGGCATGTTCCCGCACGAGGAGGGCTGGCGGGAGTTCCCCACGATGGTCTCCACCGGCATCACCCCGGCCCGTGCCCTGCGGGCGGCCACCAGCGTCGCCGCCGAACTCCTCGGCCTGGAAGCCGAGTTGGGCACCCTGGCCCCCGGCCGCATCGCCGACGTGATCGCGATGCCGGGGGATCCGTTCACGGACATCGAGGTGACGGGGCGGGTGGACTTCGTGATGAAGGAGGGGGCGATCCACCGGCGCCCGTAGGGTGAGGGCGCGAAGGGGGAACGTATGACACGGGACGCGACACAGCACAGGGTTCAGCGCGGAGACCGGCACGGGGGTCGGCCTGGGGGACGGGAGGTGAGCGGGCGACTTTCGGCGGTCTGTTTCCGTACGGACCGGCCCGCGGAACTGGCCCGGTTCTGGTCCGGGCTGCTGGGCTGGGAGCGGGCCGACGACCCGGAGGCGGGCGTCACGATCGTGCCCCCGGACGCGGACGCGGACGCGGACGCGGATGCGGATGCGGACGCCGCCTGGTTCCCGGTTCGCTTCCTGCCGGGCCGGGTGCCGAAGAACGGCCAGAACCGGGCCCACTTCGACCTCACCAGCACCTCGCCGGACGACCAGCGGCGGATCGTGGCCAGGGCGCTGGAGCTCGGCGGCCGGCACATCGACGTGGGCCAACTCCCGGAAGAGGGCCACGTGGTGCTCGCCGACCCGGACGGCAACGAGCTCTGCGTCATCGGGCCCGGCAACAAGTTCCTCGCGGGCACCGGCCAGCTCGGAGCGCTCGCCTGCGACGGCACGCAGAAGGTCGGCTACTTCTGGAGCGAGGCGCTCGGCTGGCCGCTGGTCTGGGACCAGGACGAGGAGACCGCGATCCAGTCGCCGCACGGCGGCACGAAGCTCACCTGGGGCGGCCCGCCGGTGGCGCCGAAGACGGGCCCCAACCGGCTGCTCCTAGAGCTGACCTTCCCCGCCGTTCCCGATCCCGAAGCCGACGCCGACGCCGACGCCGAGGACGTCTGGGAGGCGGGACTGGACCGTCTGCTGGCGCTGGGTGCGACGCGCACCGAAACCGACGCGGCCGACGACCGCCGAACGGTGCTGCTCGACCCGGACGGCAACGAGTTCGCCGTACGCGGACCCCGCTAGCGGGACCGCGGGGCTCGGGAGTCATCCGCACGGCCCCGCGGGGGATGCCCGTCCCCTCGGACCTGGGCAGGCTGGTGCCTCGGCCCCCGTGGGCAGGGGCGGTACGGAGAGGACCCCATGGGCAGGAGGACGGACAGCACGGGCGACGCGGGCGACGCGGGCGGGGCACGCCGCAGCGGCGCCGTGGGCGGCAGAGTGAGCCGGGTCGCGCGCTGGCTGGCGCGGCTTGCGGTGCTCGCGGCGGTCGGCTCGCTGGTCGTGCTCGGACTGGCCGTCGGGGAAGGCGGCCTCGAAGTGGTCGGCGCGGGTTTGCTCGGGCTTGTGCTGTGCGCCGCGGGGGTGTGGTGGTTCGTGGCGTACCGGGGAGCGGTGCGGCTGTTCGGCGCGCTGCTCGCCCTCGCCGCGCCCGCCGGGGTCGTCGTGTTCTTCGCGCTCAACGGGCTGTGGCGGACGGCCCTCGTCCTCGTCCTGTGCTGGGCCGCGGCACTGGCCTGCGCCCGCGCGGCCCTCGTACGGTCGCGGCCGCGACGCAGGCGGCGCATCGTACGGGCGGCCCGGCCCGAGCGGCCGGTGATCGTCATGAACCCGCGCTCCGGCGGCGGGAAGGTCGGACGGTTCGAACTGGTCGCGCGCGCCGAGGAGTTGGGGGCGCGGGTGATCCTGCTCGACCCGGACGAACCGGCCGACATCACCGTCCTCGCGCGCGAGGCGGTCGCGGAGGGCGCGGACCTGCTGGGCGTGGCGGGCGGCGACGGCACGCAGGCGCTGGTGGCCGCGGTCGCCGCCGAGCACGGTCTGCCGTTCCTGGTGATCTCCGCAGGCACCCGCAACCACTTCGCCATGGACCTCGGCCTGGACCGCGCCGACCCGTCCCGCTGCCTGGACGCGCTGACCGACGGCGAGGAACTCCGCGTCGACCTGGGCGACGTGTCGGGCCGCGCCTTCGTCAACACGGTCTCCTTCGGGGTGTACGCGGACGTCGTGCAGCGCCCCGAGTACCGCGACGACAAGGCCGGCACGGCCCTCGCCCTCATGCCGGACCTGCTGCTCGGCGAGGGCGTACGACAGCTCACGGCGCGTGCCGGTGACACGGAACTGGACGGCAGGCAGGCGCTGTTGGTGAGCAACAACCCGTACACCTCCCCGGACGTGTTCGGCGGCGTGGGGCGGCGGCCGCGGCTCGACGCAGGGGTGCTCGGCGTGCTCGGGGTACGTGTGGAGACCGCCGCGCAGGCCGCCGACCTCGCGATGCGCGGCTCCCAGTCCGCGGCCCTGACCGTCACGACCGCCCGCCGCGTCGAGGTGAACGCCGACGCCGACACGATCCCGGTGGCCGTCGACGGCGAGGCCCTCCGGCTCCCCGTACCGGTCGTGTGCACCGTCCGCCCCCGCGCCCTGCGCGTCGTCGTCCCCCGCACCCGCCCCGGCGCCCCCACACCGCCCCCACGCGTCGACTGGCACCGCGTCCTCGACCTGGCCTTCACCACGCCGGGCCGCACGAAGCGTCGCGGGGGATAGCGGCGCGGGCGACTCGGGGTGCGCGGCCCGCCAACAGGTGCTCGGTTCACCGTGGTTCACGTCCGTTCACACCTGTTGACCTGCGCCGACCCTTCTCGCACGATTGATCGACATCTCGGTGGGAGCGGTCGGCCCCACGCCTTGGTGTGCTGTGCCCCGCTGTGCCTTGCCTTGTCTTGCCCTGCCGTGCCTCGCCCTGCCCTGCCCTGGGCCGAAGTCCTGTCGGAGAGCCGTCGTATGAGCGTTGAAGTGCTGACGATCCTTGTGCTCGTGCTGATATTCGTCGTCGGCACGGTGAGGTCCGTCAACCTGGGGGTGCTGGGGCTCGCGGCCGCGTTCGCCGTGGGCGGGCTCGCGGTGGGAATGAGCGCCGAGGACCTCTTCGCCGGGTTCCCCGTGGACCTGTTCGTCGCGCTCATGGGGCTGACCTTCCTGTTCGGGTTCGCCCAACGCAACGGCACCGTCGACCTGTTGGTGACCTGGGGGCTCCGGCTCGTCCGCGGCAAGGTGGCGGCGGCGCCCTGGATCTTCTTCGCGCTGACCGGGCTCCTCATGTCCATCGGCGCGATCTTCGCCATCGCCTGCGTGGCCCCGCTCGCCATCCCCTTCGCCCGCCGCTACAAGATCGACCAGTTGATGATGGGCATGATGGTCGTCCACGGCGGCATGGCCGGTGCGTTCTCCCCGCTGAGCGTGTACGGCGTCTTCGTCAACGGCTTCCTGGAGTCCCGGGACCTCCCCGTCAACACCCTTGCCCTGTTCGCCACTTCCTTCGTCTTCAACACCGTCATCGCGCTTCTCGTGTACGTGACGATGGGCGGGCGCGCACTCTTCGGGCGCCGCGAGACGATCACCGACGCCCCCACCGCAGACACCCCGAGCCCCGACGCCTCGAACGCCGACGCGCCGAACCCCGATGCCCCGAACCCCGACGCCCTGCGCCGCTCGAACGCGCCCACCGTCCACCAGCTCGTCACCCTCACCGGCCTGGCCGCCATGGTCGTCGGCACGGTCGCGTTCGGCATCGACATCGGCATCCTCGCGACGACCGTCGCCGCCGTCCTCGCCGTGGTGAACCCGACGGACGCCAAGGAGTCGCTGACACACGTCAGTTGGAGCACGGTCGTGCTGGTCGGCGGCGTCATCACGTACATCAACGTGCTGGAGACCGCGGGCACCGTCGAGTTCACCAGCAAGGCCATCATGGAGCTCGGCTCCCCCCTCCTCGCCGTGCTCCTGCTCTGCTACCTGTCCGGCGTCGTCTCCGCGCTGGCCTCGTCGATCGGCACCATCGGCATCGCCGTCGCCATCGCCGCCCCGCTGATGGAGTCCGGGGAGCTCGGCGTGATCGGCGTCGCCGCGGCGCTCTCCATCGCGGCCACCGTCGTCGACGTCAGCCCCTTCTCCACCAACGGCGCCCTCGTCCTCGCGAACGTCGACGCCGACCACCGCGAGGCCTTCTACCAGCGCATGCTCGTGTACGCGGGCCTGATCGTGCTCCTCGCGCCCCTCGCCGCCTGGGCGTTCGCGCTCATGCCGATGTGAGACGGCGGTGGCCATCCGTAGCAGGGCCGCGCATACTTCCTCCCATGACTGAGCGACGGCGCAAGCCTCAACTGGGCGCTCCTGTACGGAAGTTCGTGCTCCTGGCCGTCGCCGCAGCCCTCGCCCTCCCGCTCGCGTCCTGTACGAGCGAGACGCCACGGAACGGCCCGCGCACCGCAAGCCCGGGCAACTCCGCAGCCTCCCCCTCCCTGGGCCGCCCCGGCACGGTCGCCGACCGCCTCGAAGCCCCCTGGTCGATCGCCTTCCACGGCGACACCCCGCTGGTCAGCGAGCGCGACTCGGGCCGGATCCTGGAGCTGGACCGGGACGGCGAAGCCCGCGCCGTCGGCAAGGTCGGCGACGCCCGACCCATGGGCGAGGGCGGCCTCCTGGGCCTGGCCGTGCACAAGGGCCACCTCTACGCGTACTACACCGCGATCGTCGAGAACCGCATCGAGCGGTACGAGATCAAGGGCCGGCCAGGCTCCCTGCGCCTGGGCCCGCCCCGCAAGATCCTCGACGGCATCCCCGCCGCGAGCTTCCACAACGGCGGACGCCTCGCCTTCGGCCCGGACGGCATGCTGTACGCGACCGTCGGCGACGCCGGGGTGGAGGGCCGCGCGCAGGACCGGCGCTCGCTCGCCGGGAAGATCCTCCGCCTCACCCCGGAGGGCCGCGTGCCGGACGACAACCCGTTCCCGGGCTCGCCGGTCTACAGCTACGGGCACCGCAACCCGCAGGGCCTCGCCTGGGACGACGACGGCACCCTGTACGCCGCGGAGTTCGGGCAGGACACCTGGGACGAGCTCAACGTCATCGAGGCGGGCGGCAACTACGGCTGGCCCGAGGTCGAGGGCATCGCGAAGAAGCAGGACAAGGGGAAGGGGAAGGGGGACGGGAAGGGCGCGTTCGTCGACCCCGTGCAGCAGTGGCGGCCCGTCGAGGCCAGCCCCAGCGGCATCGCGATCGCCGGGTCGTCCCTGTACATCGCGAACCTGCGCGGGGAACGCCTCCGCGAGGTCCCGCTGGCCGAACCGGGAACGTACACCGAGCACTTCACCCGCCGGTACGGGCGCCTCCGGGACGTCGTCACCGCACCGGACGGCACGCTCTGGGTGCTCACCAACAACACCGACGGCCGCGGGGACCCCGGACCGGACGACGACCGCGTCCTCCGCGTCCGCGTAAAGAAGTGAACTGGAAAGTCAACAGGGGCAGGACTCCGTCAGGTCTCGCCGGACCCAGTGCCTGGGCCGCCCTGACGGCCGGGAGCGCCGAGGATTGCCCGGCGTATTCCCGCGTACTGCGACCGTAGATTCGCCCGCTCCCACCGCACCATGGACAGATGCAAGAGCCCTGAGAAACAGGATTCATACATCTGCTCAACGCTTATGGCGTACGTCACGCACGGCGAGGCGGGCGAGCACCAAGACGTGCCTCGATTTTCCCGGCCGGTAAACCCGGCGCCACCTGCCCGTCCACCGGAACGCGCAGGACAACGGGAGGCCGTGCAGGGCCTGTTCCGGAGAAGGGGCAGTTTTCAATTCGTGATTCATGCCTTACGGTCTTGCCCCTGAAGGGACCAAGGATTCCGCTTCGTATGCCTGACCGGTGCACCTCGCCCGCACCGACGCGTACAGCAGTCCCCACCGGAATTCCCGTGTTTCCCGAATCCCCGAAGTCCCGCAGTCCGCAGTCCACTGCGCTCTGCGAGCCCCGCGCGGGTCCGAACCTGCCGCCGTACGGCCTCAACTCCCGGCTGCGGCACGGCCCGGACTCCTTCGAACTCCGAGGAAACCCATGAGCGAGCAACCGACGACCACCAAGGTGGCCGCACCGTCCGGCGCCGCCGACAAGACCCCCTCGCCCGCTGTCCCGGCCGATTCCGGCGACGGCCTGAAGGCGGGGTTGAAGAACCGCCATCTGTCCATGATCGCGATCGGTGGTGTGATCGGTGCCGGGTTGTTCGTCGGTTCCGGTGCGGGGATCGCGGCCGCGGGG
>NZ_JBJURH010000023.1:0-150313 GCF_046098215.1 Streptomyces sp. Da 82-17 | reverse complement strand
GTCACGGATGGGTCTCCTGAGGGGGGTGGGGTGGGGCGAGGGGGGGGTGCGAGGGGCCGGTGTCAGGCCCGCAGGGTCGCCCCGCCGTCCACGTAGAGGTCGTGCATCGTGATGTGCCGGGCGCGGTCCGAGACCAGGAACACCACGGCGTCGGCGATGTCCGCGGGGGCGGCGATCCGCCCGAGGGGGATGCCGACGCGGTACGCCTCCGGGTCGCCGTCGATGACGCGGCGCGCGGACGCCTCCGCGTCGTCGCTCCAGAGCTGCCGCTGCATCGCGGTGTCGGTGGAGCCGGGCGAGACGACGTTGCAGCGCACCTGGCTGCGGGCCAGCTCCAGGCCGAGGCACTTGGTGAACATGGTCGCGGCGGCCTTGGACGCGGCGTACGCGGCCATCGAACTGCGCGGCACCCCGGCCGCATTGGACCCGACGGTGACGATGCAGCCGCTGCGCCGCTCGCTCATGCGCCGGGCGACGGCGCGCGAGGTGTGGAAGACGCCGTCGGTGTTGACCGCGAAGGTCTCGGCCCAGTCGGCGTCGGTGAGGTCGACGACGGGCGCGGGGCGCATCACTCCGGCGACGTTGACAAGGATGTCGAGCGGCCCGACGGTGCGCTCCACGTCGTCCACCAGGGCCTCGACGGCGGGGGCGACGGTGACGTCCAACTCCCGTGCGAGGACCCGGCCTTCGGCGTGGCCGTCGGCGAGCGCCTGGACGCCGTCGGCGTTGCGGTCGGCGGCCACGACGCGGGCGCCGCACGCGGCGAGCGCGCGGACGACGGCTTCGCCGATGCCCTGCCCGGCGCCGGTCACCAGGGCGGTGCGGCCTGCCAACTCCCGTGTGCTGGCCGTCACTTGACCATCGCCTTCTCGATGTCGTCGAGCACGGACAGGGCGGCGTTGGCGCCGCCGAGGCTGGTCCACTTGGAGCCGTCGATCTCGGTGACGTGCCCGTCCCGTACGGCGTCGAGCTGCTTGTACGCGGGCTTGTCCTTGAGTTCGCCGAAGAGGTCGGCGTCCTCGCCGGTGGCGGCGAGGGTGCCGATGAACAGCCAGTCGGCGTCGATCTGCTCGATGTCCTCGTCGCTGAGCGGCGTGGAGTGGCCCTGGCCCTTGTCGTTCTGGATGCCGGGCCGCTTGAAGCCGAGGTCCTTCAGGACGTCGGAGATGAACACGCCCTGCTGCATGACGGCGGTGCCCTTGGCGGAGTAGCGGGCCACGGACACGGTGGCGCCGGCGTGGTCGCCGAGGTTCTTCTGCAGCGCGGCGGTCTTCTCGTCGTAGTCGGCGAGGAAGGTCTTGGCCTCGTTCTGCTTGCCGAGGACCTGTCCGGTGAGGGTGAGGGCCTTCTTCCAGTCCTTGGTCCGGTCGACGGTGACGACGGTCGGGGCTATCCGGGAGAGCTGCTTCAGCACCTGCTGGTCGGCGAGCTGTCCGGCGAGGATGACGTCGGGCTCGGCCTGCAGCACCTTCTCGATGTCCGGTCCGGTGACGGCGCCGACGACGGGGATGCCCTGCGCCCGGTCGGCGAGGTATTCGGGGGCGCCCTTCTGGCCGCGGCCCGCGGTGAGGCCGACGGGCTGCACGCCGAGCGCGAGGGACGAGTCGAGGTCCATCTCGCTGAGCGCGACGACCTTCTTCGGCGCGGCCGGCACCTGCACCTTCTTGCCGGTCGCGTCGGTGACCGACACCTTCTCGGCACCGTCCCCGCCGGCCGCGGCGGCGCTGTCGGCCTGCTCCGATCCGCAGGCGGTGAGGGTGAGCGCGGAGGCGAGGGCGAGCGCGGCCGCCGCGGTCAACCGGGCGCGAGGGGTGGGGTGCTGGGGCATGGGTCAATCTCCGAAGGCTCAGGGTCACGTGCTGGTCCGGCACGTCACCGCACAGGGTCACGTGCTGGTCCGGCACGTCACCGGCGACGCATCCGGGCATGGCGGGGCCTTGGCAGCCCGGCCACCGGCCCGATGCACTACTTAGGTTAGGCTAACTTTATGTCGATCACGCAAGAGGGCGGGGTTCCCGGGACCGGAACCGCACCGCCACCTCCCCGGCCGCCCCGGGTGCACCGCCCAACTCGGCGCGCGGCGACGGCACTTGTGGCCCTGCTGCTCCTCCTCGCCCTGGCCTCGCTGCTGATCGGCACCGGTTCGAGCCCCGTCGGCCGCGCCTGGGACTTCCTCCTCGGCGAACCCGCCGCCCGCGCCGACGCCCGGATCCGCCTGGCCGTCCTGGACGTCCGCCTCCCCCGCACCGTCGCCGCCGTGCTCGTCGGCGTCTGCCTCGGCGCGGCGGGCTGCCTCCTCCAGGCGGTCACCCGCAACCCGCTCGCCGAGACCGGCCTCCTCGGCGTCAACTCCGGCGCGGCCCTCGGCGTCGTCACCGGACTCACGTACTTCGGCGTCAACTCGCCCTACGCGATGCTGATCTGGGCCCTCGCCGGCGGCATGGCCGCGAGCGCCGTCGTGCTGCTGCTCGCCGCCTCCGGCCGCGCGTCCGGCTCCCCGCTGCGCCTGGTCCTCGCCGGTTCGGCACTCGGCGCGACCTTCCACGGACTGACCTCGTACGTGCTGCTCAGCACCCAGTCGACGTTCGACACCTACCGCTACTGGACCATCGGCTCGCTCGCCGGGATCGAGACCTCCGACACCTATCCGCTGCTGCCGCTGATCGCCGTCGGCCTGCTCGTCGCGTTCGGCTGCGCCCGGCCGCTCGGCGCGCTCGCCCTCGGCGACGACAGCGCCCGCGCGCTCGGCCACCACCCGGGCCGCATCCGGCTCGTGGTCGCCGGGGCGGTCACGCTGCTCGCCGGTTCCGCGGTCGCGCTCGCCGGTCCCGTCGCGTTCCTCGGACTGCTCGCGCCGTACGCGGCCCGTACGGTCAGCGGGCCGCGCATCGCGCCCCAACTCCTGCTGTCCGCCCTGGTCGCGGCGAACGTCCTGCTCGTCGCCGACCTGCTCGCCCGCGTCGTGATCCGCCCCTGGGAGACCCCGGTCAGCGTGCTCCTCGCCTTCATCGGCGGCCCGCTCCTGATCTGGATCGCCCGCACCGACCGGCTGTCCACGGCGGGAGCGACGGCATGAGCACGCGCCAGACCGACCTCACCCCGCCCGACTCCACCGTCCTCCGCCTCGGCACGCTCTCCTGGCTGTTCCCGTACCGCAGCGCGCTCGCGGCCGTCGGGCTCGGCGTGCTCATCGCCCTGATCACGGCGCTCGGCGCGTTCGCCTCGTCCACCGGCATGAGCTTCGGCGACACCCTCAACGGCCTTGCCGGGACCGGCGATCCGGCCACCGTGATGCTCGTACGGGACTTCCGGCTGCCGCGGATCGCGGTCGGCCTGATGGTCGGCGCGGCCCTCGGCGTCTCCGGCTGCCTCACCCAGACCCTCGCGGGCAACCGGCTCGCGACGCCCGACGTGATCGGCGTCAACGAGGGGGCGACCGCGGCCGTCGTCGCCTCCGTCGTCGGCTCCAGCACCGGCATGATCGGCGGCTGGTGGCTGGGCCCGCTCGGCGCGGTCGGCGCCGCCGTGCTCGTCGTGCTGTGCGCGGGCGGTGCGGGCAGCCGCGGCTACCGGCTGCTCGTCGTCGGCATCGGCGTCTCCACCGTCGTCGGCGCCGTCACCGACCTCGTCATGTCCCGCGAGAACGACAACACCGCGGGCGGCGTCTTCCTGTGGACGGTCGGCAGCCTCAACGGCCGCGACTGGTCCGTGGGCACACCGCTGCTCGCCGTCCTGATCGTCCTCGTGCCGCTCGCCCTCGTCGCGGGCCACCGGCTCCAACTCCTCCGCTTCGACGACGACATGGCGCGCACCCTCGGCGTCGACCTGACCGCCGTACGCGCCGCCACGCTCGCGCTCGCCGTGGCCCTCGCCGGAGTCGCCGTCGGCATCGGCGGGCCCATCGCGTTCGTGGCCCTCGCCGCGCCCGTGATCGCCGGGCGGCTGAGCGGGCCCACGCGTGTGCCCGTGCTCGGCTCCGCGCTCGTCGGCGCCGCGCTGATCGGGGCGGCGGACGCGCTGGGGCGGGTGATCGCGCCGGTGGAGATCCCGGTCGGCGTCGTCACGAGCGTGCTCGGCGGCCCGTTCCTGCTGTGGGTGCTGTTCGGCCGGAACGACACACCCTCTGCGTCAACTCCCCCACCCGGAAAGGCCTGACCCATGCACCTCGCCGTAGAGGCCCTGACCGCGGGCTACCCGGGCCACACCGCCGTACGCGGCGTCGACCTGACCGTGCCCTCCGGCCGGGTCGTCGCGATCGTCGGCCCCAACGGCTGCGGCAAGTCGACGCTGCTGCGCGCCATGGCCCGCCTGCACCGGCCGAGTTCGGGCACCGTGCGGGTCGGGGGCGACGACGTCTGGCAGCTGCGCCGCCGCGCCGCGGCCCACCGCGTGGCGCTGCTCCCGCAGTCCCCGCACGCCCCGGAGGCGATCACGGTCGCGGGCCTGGTCCGCTACGGCCGCCACCCGCACCAGGGCCTGTTCCGCCAGTGGTCCCCCGAGGACGAACAGGCGGTACGCACGGCCCTCGACGCGACCGGCACGACCGGGCTCGCCGAGCGCCGGCTCGACCGGCTGTCCGGCGGCCAGCGGCAGCGCTGCTGGCTCGCGACGGTCCTCGCCCAGGAGACGCCGATCGTGCTGCTCGACGAGCCGACCAGCGCGCTCGACCTCGGGCACGCGGTCGAAGTCCTGGACCTCGTCCGCGAGGTCGCCGCCGCGGGCCGCACGGTGGTCATGGTCCTCCACGACCTGGCGAGCGCGGCCCGCTACGCGGACACGATCGTCGCGATGCACGCGGGCCGGGTCCTGGCCGCCGGCCCGCCCCGCGAGGTGGTGGACGCGGCGCTGGTCAAGGAGTTGTACGGCATCGACGCGGACATCCTGCCCGCCCCCGGGGACGGGTCACCGGTGGTGGTGCCGGCGGCGCGCGCCCACTGACAGCCCCTCCGGCGTTTGGGGAGCGGGGGTCCGGGGGCTGGCCCCCGTGGCTGTCCGCGGGACTTTCGGGAAGGGGCGGGGCGGGGAACGAAATGGAGTCGACGGTGCCGGACCGTGCCGAGTTCGCCGGACCGGATCCGGGCTCAGTCGCCGGGACGGTCGTCGGAAGGGGGCGGCGGCCCCGTCTCACCGTTTCTGCGGTGGTGGGTGCGCAGTCGCCCCGTGACGTCCTCCGGGGGCAGGAACTGGGCCCAGCGTTCGGGGAACTCCGAGGGCATCTCCGGGTTGTCGGGGTCCTCCTGCGCGGCCCGCGCGGCCGCCGCGCGCGCGACGATCTCGGCGGCCCGCTGCTCCCGTACCCGCTCGTTCGCGGCGCGGGCCGCGGCCGTCGCGACGGACGGCCACACCCGGTCGATCGCGGCGTTCACGGCGGCGCCGACGAGCACCGCGAACGCGGCGACGCCGATCCACAGGAGGACGGCGATGGGCGCGGCGAGGGAGCCGTAGATGGTGGGCCGGCCGCCCGCGCCCTCGACCGTGTTGCCCAGGTAGATGCGGAGCAGGAAGGAGCCGAGGACCCACATGCCGAGCGCCACGAGCGCGCCCGGTGCGTCCTCCACCCACGGCGAACGCACCGGCACGGACACGTGGTAGAGCGTCGTCAGGAAGACGATGCTGAGCAGGATCACGACGGGCCAGTACAGGAACCGCACGAGCGACTCGGACCAGGAGAACAGGCCGATGACCGCGTCCGGCCCGGCCACCATCAGCGGCAGCGCCACCGAGCCGATCAGCAGCGCCACGATGAACAGCAGGAACGCGAGCAGCCGGGTCTTGACGATGCCGCGCACCCCGTCGAGCCCGTACATGACGGTGATGGTGTCGATGAAGACGGTCACGGCACGCGAGCCCGACCAGAGGGAGAGGACGAAGCCGATGGAGATGACGTCGGGTCTGCCGCCCTTCATGACGTCGTCGAGGATCGGTTTCGCGATCTCGTTGACTCCCTGGTCGGTGAGGACGGTCCGGGAGGCCTCCAGGATGTTCTCCCGCAGCGACTGGATGGTGTCGGCGCCGGTCCAGGTGTCCACGTAGCCGAGGAGGCCGATGAGGCTGAGCAGCAGCGGCGGTACGGACAGCAGGGTGAAGAACGCGGCTTCGGCGGCGAGGCCGAGGATGCGGTACTCGACGCAGGAGTCGACGGTGTCCTTGAGCAGCAGCCAGGCGGTCTTGCGCTTCGACATGTTCCGGTAGAGGACCCGAGCGCGGTGGAGCCGTCCTGAGGTGTGCTCGGGAGTTTCGTTTGGCTGGTGCACCTCCTTACCGTATCGGCATGACAGCCGGCACCCACACCGTGACCAACCAGCCGCCGCCCCTGGTGGGACACGACGTCTTCGCCTCCGACCGCGCCCTGGGCGAGGCGGTCGAGCGGCACCTCGACCCCGAACTCCTCGACGGCGCCCGGGCGGAGCTGTCCGCGCTGGGCACGGCCGCGGGCTCGGCCGAGGTGCAGGAGTGGGGCGCGCAGGCGAACGCCAACCCGCCGACGCTGCGTACGCACGACCGGTACGGCCACCGGATCGACGAGGTCGACTTCCACCCGGCCTGGCACAAGCTCCTCGACCGGGCCCTGTCCGCGGGCCTGACGTCGGCGTGGGCGCGGCCGGGCGGGCATGTGCGGCGGGCCGCCGGTTTCCTGGTGTGGTCGCAGGCGGAGGCGGGGCACGGCTGCCCGGTGTCGATGACGCACGCGGCGGTGCCCACGCTGCGTGCCGAGCCGTCGCTCGCCGCCGCGTGGGAGCCGAAGCTGACGTCCACGGTGTACGAGCCGGGGCTGCGGCCGGTCGGGCAGAAGGCCGGTGTGCTCGTCGGGATGGGCATGACGGAGAAGCAGGGCGGCAGCGACGTACGCGCCAACACGACGTCGGCGGAGCCGTTGTCGGAGCCCGGCGCGTATGCGCTGCGCGGGCACAAGTGGTTCTGCTCGGCCCCGATGTCCGACGCGTTCCTCGTGCTCGCGCAGGCCCCGGACGGGCTGACGTGCTTCCTCGTGCCGCGCGTCCTCGACGACGGTGCGCGCAACCCGTTCGCGCTGCAGCGGCTCAAGGACAAGCTGGGCAACCGCTCCAACGCCTCGGCGGAGGTGGAGTTCGACGGGACGTGGGCGCGCCGGGTCGGCGAGGAGGGGCGCGGGGTGCGGACCGTCATGGAGATGGTCGCGGCGACCCGCCTGGACTGCATGCTCGGTTCGGCGGCCCTGATGCGGCAGTCCGTCGCGCAGGCCGTGCACCACGCCACGTACCGCCACGCGTTCGGCGGTCCGCTGGTCGACAAGCCGCTGATGCGGAACGTCCTCGCGGACCTGGCCCTGGAGTCGGAGGCGGCGACGACGCTTGCGCTGCGGCTCGCGGCGGCGTACGACGACGGGGGCGAGCGGGAACGGGCGTTCCTGCGGCTCGCGTTGCCTGCGGCGAAGTTCTGGGTGACGAAGCGGTGCACGCCGGTCGTGGTGGAGGCCCTGGAGTGTCTGGGCGGCAACGGCTACGTGGAGGAGTCGGGCATGCCGCGGCTGTTGCGCGAGTCGCCGCTCAACTCGATCTGGGAGGGCGCCGGCAATGTGCAGGCCCTGGACGTGCTGCGGGCGTTGCAGCGGGAGCCGCTCGCGCTGGACGCGTTCCTGCGCGAGGTGGGCCTCGCCCGCGGCGCGGACCACCGGCTCGACCGGGCGATCAAGGATCTGCTGACCGAACTGGCCGACCTCCAGGGCATCGAGGCGCGGGCCCGCCGGGTGGTGGAACGCCTGGCCCTCGTCCTGCAGGGCGCGCTCCTCGTCCGCTTCGCCCCGCCGGAGGTCGCGGACGCCTTCTGCGCGTCCCGGCTCGGCGGCGACTGGGGCTCGGCGTTCGGCACGCTGCCGCACACACTGGACTTGAGGTCGATCGTGGACCGGGCGGCTGTACCCCTCGCGGGTTAGGGCACGTTCTCAGCCCGTCCGGGGGCACCTCCCGGCCGAAGGCTGGGGGAGTCTGAGGACGAGGGCCGGAGGCCGATCAACGGCGCCGCAGGCTTTCGGGAAGGGGCGGGGAGGGGCACGAGAATCAGCCCGTCTGGGGGTACCTCCCGGCCGAAGGCTGGGGGAGTTTGAGGACGAGCCCGCAGGGCGATCGAGGGTGCGCTGGACAACGCCCACAGTTGGTCCGGCCCAAGAAATCGCGTACAGGGGTGGTGCTGCGCCGACACGGCACCACCCCTGCTTCAGGCCCCGTAATAAGGAGCGCGAACGCCACAGAAGCGGCGTTGGCAACAGTTTCGGTCAACTGCTCGGTTCCGCGCGAGGGTTGCAGACCGTTGCATCGACTCCGTCCAACCCGGTCCCGTTCCGCCCGCCGCGGCGGCACCATGGGTCCACCCACGCACTGGGGTTTCGGGGAGGCACCGGTGACGAACTCGACGATCGACCTGGTCCGGCTCGCGGCGATGGACTCGGTACGCGCGGCCCGGCTGCTGAAGGGCGTGCGCGACGCGGCCCTCGCCGGGCAGGAGCCGCCGGTCGACCCACGGCCCGTGATCGAGGCGTCGTGGGACCGGATGCTGCGCAGCGGCGTGGACCCGGACCACGACTTCCGGGCGGGGCTGCTCGCGCTCGAGGACATCGAGGAGCGGCGGCGTACGTCCCCGCTGCGGGAGATCATGCCGCTGCTGCGGGACGGGCTCGTGTCGATCGCGGACGCCGCGCAGCACATCATGGTGGTCGCCGACGCCGACGGCCGGGTGCTGTGGCGGGAGGGCCACTCCTCGGTGCTGCGCAAGGCGGACGGCCACGGCTTCGAACTGGGCGCGGACTGGCGGGAGTCGACGGTCGGCACGAACGGCGTGGGCACACCGCTGGTGGTGCGCCGGCCGGTGCAGGTGTTCTCCGCGGAGCACTTCGTACGGACGCACCACTCGTGGACGTGTGCCGGGTCCCCGGTGACGGATCCGCGGGACGGGCGGCTGATCGGTGTGGTCGATGTGAGCGGTCCGGTCGACACGATGCATCCGGCGACGCTGGCCCTGGTGCACTCGGTGACGCGGCTCGCGGAGGCGGAGCTGCGCCAGCGGCACCAGCGGTCCCTGGACCGGATGCGTTCGGTGGCGGCGCCGCTGCTGTCCCGCATCCCGGGCCGCGCGCTCGCCGTCGACGAGAACGGCTGGACGGCCGCGGTCACGGGCATGCCGCACGTCGACCGGGTCCCGCTGCCCCGGTCGGTCTCGGCGGGCCGCACCTGGCTGGCGCCCCTTGGCGAGTGCGAGGTCGAGCAACTCCCGGGCGGCGGCTGGCTGTTGCGCCTCGACCCGGCCGCGCACGACCTGGGCGCCGGGGGTGCTCCGACCGTCGTCCTCGACCTGTCCGGCGCCCGGCACAGCACGCTCACCGTCTCCGGCGGCGCGGGCACGTGGACGCACGACCTGTCGCCCCGGCACGCGGAGCTGCTGTACGTCCTCGCCTCGCACCCGGCGGGCCGCACCGCCCCCGAGCTGGCCTCGGACCTGTTCGGCGACCCGGCCCGCGCGGTCACGGTCCGGGCCGAACTCTCCCGCGTACGGCGGTACTTGGCGGGCCTGATCGAGCACCGCCCGTACCGCTTCCGGGAGGGCGTGCAGCTCCGCGTGCTCCTCCCCGACGACCCTTCCGACCTGCTGCCCCACTCACTGGCACCCGCGGTCGCGCGGGGGCGGGGGGCGCGGGTGCCGTGAGGTTCGCGTACGCGGGGGCGTCGGGTGGGGCCGCACGCCCGGTCGAGGTGGGGTCGGGTGCAGTCGGGTGGGTCAGACCCCGGGTATCTCCCGCGCCCGGAACGCGTCCCGCACCGTCGCCGCTGCCGCCTTGCCGTACATCGATTCGGCGGTGGCGATCGTCTTCAGGGCCGCGTCCTTGAAGCTGGTGTCGGGCGCGAAGCCGAACTGGGCGTTGACGATGATCCGGTCCGCGGTCCGCGCGCCCAGGTCGAGCCGGATGTCGTAGAGCGCCCGCGACCAGATCTCCCCGTCCGCGTGCACCTCCCCGACCTTGTCCGCGTACGTCTTGTTCTCGTCGAGCCGCCGCAGACAGTGCGGCGTCTCGCTGTACGAGACGGAGTCCCAGTCCGCGACACAGGCGAGCTCGGCCTTCGTGGGCCAGCCGTACTTGTCGTCCGCGTACGCCCCGACGCTCACCGCCAGATAGTCGCCGAAGGCCTCGCCGATCGAGCCGGCCTCCAGGGACGTGCCGAAGCCGGGGACCTGGGCGTGGTGCACGGCGTGGCCGTACTCGTGGACGATCACCTCGGCGTCCTCGGCGTCGTCGACCCCGCCCTTGCCGAAGCGGATCTCGGCCTTCTTGTCGGTGAAGAAGGAGTTGTCGCTCCCCCACTGGTTGATCCGCACCGGCTGGGCCCGGTCGTTCGCCCCGGGCAGCTCGCTGCCGAAGCCGAGGCTCTGCAGGTACTCCTGCGACTCGTTGACCCAGAAGTACGCCATGACCTGCTCGAACTGGTCGTCCGAGCGGCCGTAGCCGGAGGCGCTCGCGAGCTGCGCGGGCTCACCGGTCTCGGACCGGACGTAGGCCCACCTGCCGTTGAGGCCGCCGCTCGCGTCGAGGTTCCGCAGCGGGGCGAGCGCGTACGCCGAGGCGGGCACGGCCGCGTCCGCGTCCTTGCCGTCGACGAGCGACTGGTCGCCCGAGGACTGGACGGGGTTGACCATGAACAGTCTCGCCTGCGGGGCGTCGGCGGCGCCGGGCTGCAGTGCCGCCTGGGTGCGCGGTGTCGCGGCCGTGTCGGGCGCGGCCGTGGCGGGGGCGGCGAGCGTGGCCAGCGCCACCGTGGCCGTGGCGAGGGCGAGCAGACCGCGGGGTGTGCGGCGAAGCATGGGTCCTCCAGGTCGGAGTGCATGTCGAATGCTTGAGGGGGGGGTGGCGCGGCGTGATCTTCCCGTACGGCCGGGGAGTTGACCAGAGGGCGGACGCGACGGCCTTCCCCGCCCCCGGGGCCCCGCGTCCGACCTGGCCTTGGCCGCCGCATCCGCCCGTGGTTCCCTGACCCCATGAGCACCATCACCGTGACCACCTGGTCCCTGGAACAGACCTCCCCCGACGACCTCGTCCCGGCCGCCGAGCCCGCCGGCGACGTCCGCATCGTGCGCGCCGAGGTGCCGTCGCCGGAGTTCAGCCGCTTCCTCTACACCGCGGTCGGCGGCGACATCCGCTGGACCGACCGGCTCTCCCTGACCTACGCCGAGTGGCAGGAGCAGCTCGACCGGCCCGGCACGGAGACCTGGGTCGCGTACGAGAAGGGCACGCCCGCGGGGTACGTGGAGCTGCAGGCCCAGGACGAGGGGTCCGTGGAGATCGTCTACTTCGGCCTCGTCCCCGCCTTCCGCGGCCGCCGCATCGGCGGCCACCTGCTGTCGTACGTCACCGCCCGCGCCTGGGACCTCGCCGAGCGCTGGCCGGAGCTCCCGGCGACGAAGCGGGTCTGGCTGCACACCTGCAGCAAGGACGGGGAGCACGCGATGGCCAACTATCAGCGGCGCGGCTTCCGGCTCTTCGACACGAAGGTGGAGGAGGAGCCGGCGGTCGAGACGCCCGGCCCGTGGCCCGGCGCCTGACCCTTATACGGGGCCTGGGTCGCCCGCCCCTCCGACGGCCATGGAGCCCGCCGAGTGACCCAGGCCACAGTCATCCACGATACGAGACGATCTCGTCCAAATTACGGACGGAGCTGGACTGGGTCTAAAGGCCCATGCAACGCTTCCGTCATGTCTCGAGCTGGAATTGCCTTGGTGAGTCGGCGGCACGTCGACCTCGGCCGCATGTCCAGCGCGATCTGTCCGGCGCGCTGAGCACTCAGCACCACGCCGCATTCCCTTTTCCTGATCTGACACCACCCCTTACGCGCAAGGGCGCGCGCTTCTGTCGAAACGTGCCGCCCGCATGCCCGTATGCGCTGGTCAGAGCCGCTTTCCCGTAGTCCCGAAGGACGTAGCAACCATGGCCGCAACCCCTGAGAAGCCCGTCTCAGCAGCGCCCCGACGCAAGGCGAGCCGTCACCGTGGTGAAGGCCAGTGGGCCGTGGGTCACTTCACCCCGCTCAACGGCAACGAGCAGTTCAAGAAGGACGACGACGGTCTCAATGTGCGGACACGCATTGAGACGATCTACTCCAAGCGTGGCTTCGACTCCATCGACCCCAACGACCTTCGGGGCCGCATGCGTTGGTGGGGCCTCTACACCCAGCGCAAGCCCGGGATCGACGGCGGCAAGACCGCGGTCCTGGAGCCGGAGGAGCTGGACGACAAGTACTTCATGCTGCGCGTGCGCATCGACGGCGGCCGTCTCACCACCCAGCAGCTGCGGGTGATCGGCGAGATCTCCGAGGAGTTCGCCCGCGGCACCGCCGACATCACCGACCGGCAGAACATCCAGTACCACTGGATCCGTATCGAGGACGTGCCGGAGATCTGGCGGCGCCTCGAAGAGGTCGGCCTGTCCACCACCGAGGCCTGCGGCGACACCCCGCGCGTGATCATCGGCTCGCCCGTCGCGGGCATCGCCGAGGACGAGATCATCGACGGCACGCCCGCCATGGAGGAGATCCACCGCCGCGTCATCGGCAACCCGGCCTTCTCCAACCTGCCGCGCAAGTTCAAGTCCGCGATCTCCGGCTCGCCGCTCCTGGACGTGGCGCACGAGATCAACGACGTGGCCTTCGTCGGCGTCGAGCACCCCGAGCACGGGCCCGGCTTCGACCTCTGGGTCGGCGGCGGCCTCTCCACCAACCCGAAGATCGGCCAGCGCCTCGGCGCCTGGGTGCCCCTCGACGAGGTCCCGGACGTGTTCGAGGGCGTCATCTCGATCTTCCGCGACTACGGCTACCGCCGGCTGCGCACCCGCGCCCGCCTGAAGTTCCTCCTCGCCGACTGGGGCACCGAGAAGTTCCGCCAGGTCCTGGAGGACGAGTACCTGAAGCGGAAGCTCGTCGACGGCCCCGCGCCCGACCAGCCCGTCGCCAAGTGGCGCGACCACGTCGGCGTGCACCGCCAGCAGGACGGCAAGTTCTACGTCGGCTTCGCGCCGCGCGTCGGCCGCGTCGACGGCGCGACCCTCACCAAGATCGCGGAGATCGCCGAGGCCCACGGCTCCGGCCGCCTGCGCACCACCGTCGAGCAGAAGATGATCGTCCTCGACGTGGACGAGGAGCAGGTCGAGCCGCTCACCGAGGCGCTCGAAGCCCTCGACCTGACCGTGCGCCCCTCGACGTTCCGGCGCGGCACGATGGCCTGCACCGGCATCGAGTACTGCAAGCTCGCCATCGTCGAGACCAAGGCCCGCGGCGCCTCCCTCATCGACGAACTGGAGCGCCGCGTCCCGGACTTCGACGAGCCGCTCACCATCAACATCAACGGCTGCCCCAACGCCTGCGCCCGTATCCAGGTCGCGGACATCGGTCTCAAGGGCCAGCTCGTCCTCAACGACCAGGGCGAGCAGGTCGAGGGCTACCAGGTGCACCTCGGCGGCGCGCTCGGCCTCGAGGCGGGCTTCGGCCGCAAGGTCCGCGGCCTGAAGGTCACGGCCGACGAGCTGCCCGACTACATCGAGCGCGTCCTCAAGCGCTTCCAGGCGGAGCGTGAGGAAGGCGAGCGGTTCGCCACCTGGACGGCGCGTGCCTCCGAGGAGGCCCTCAAGTGAGCGAGCGCGCCGCCCCGTTCTACTGCCCGTACTGCGGTGACGAGGATCTGCGCCCCCACGAGTCCGGACCCGGCGCGTGGGAGTGCGCGGCCTGCAACCGGGCCTTCCGGCTGAAGTTCCTCGGCCTGCTCACCCGGGGCCTGGCACAGCAGGACGGCGGCACGCACGACGACGGTGACGCGCACAGCGGCGGGGGCACGGGCGAGGCCCGTGTCGCGCACAACGACGGTGGAGGGGACGAGATATGACGACTGCTCAAGCTCAGCGACGTACCGCCGACGAACTCAAGGAGCTCGCCGAGCGGGCCGGACGTGAGCTGGAGGAGGCCTCCCCGCTCGAGATCCTCGGGTGGGCGGCGCACACCTTCGGCAAGCGGTTCTGCGTGACCTCCTCCATGGAGGACGCCGTGGTCGCCCACCTGGCGTCGCGCGCCATGCCCGGCGTGGACGTCGTGTTCCTCGACACCGGCTACCACTTCCCGGAGACGCTCGGCACCGCCGACGCCGTGGACGCCGTCCTCGACGTCAACCTGATCACCCTGACGCCCCGCCAGACCGTCGCCGAGCAGGACGCCGAGTACGGCCCGAAGCTGCACGACCGCGACCCCGACCTGTGCTGCGCCCTGCGCAAGGTCAAGCCGCTCGAAGAGGGCCTGACCGCGTACGACGCCTGGGCCACCGGCCTGCGCCGGGACGAGTCGCCGACCCGCGCGAACACCCCGGTCGTCGGCTGGGACGAGAAGCGGCAGAAGGTCAAGATCGCCCCGATCGCCCGCTGGACCCAGGACGACGTGGACGCCTACGTGGCCGAACACGGCGTGCTCACCAACCCGCTGCTCATGGACGGCTACCCGTCCATCGGCTGCGCCCCCTGCACCCGCCGCGTGGCGGAGGGCGAGGACGCCCGCTCCGGCCGCTGGGCCGGCCGCAACAAGACGGAATGCGGGCTGCACGGATGACCGACACCACCGCACGGCCGACCGACCACGCCGCACGGACGACCGACACCACCGCACGGACGACCGACCGAGCCACACGGCCGACCGACACCCAGGAGACCAACGTGACCGCCGGCGCAGCCCCCGCTGCCACCGCCGCGCCCGCCACGACCGGGGCCACCATCTGGCTCACCGGTCTGCCGAGCGCCGGAAAGACCACCATCGCCCACGAGTTGGCGGGCCGTCTGCGCACCGAGGGCCACGCCGTCGAGGTGCTCGACGGCGACGAGATCCGCGAGTTCCTCTCCGCGGGCCTCGGCTTCAGCCGCGAGGACCGGCACACCAACGTGCAGCGCATCGGCTTCGTCGCCGAACTGCTCGCCTCCAACGGCGTGAAGGCCCTCGTACCGGTCATCGCCCCGTACGCCGACAGCCGCGAGGCCGTTCGCAAGCGCCACCAGGGCGAGGGCACCCCGTATGTCGAGGTGCATGTCGCCACGCCCGTCGAGGTGTGCTCGGAGCGGGACGTGAAGGGGCTGTACGCCAAGCAGGCCGCCGGTGAGCTGTCCGGCCTGACCGGTGTGGACGACCCGTACGAAGAGCCCGAGTCGCCGGATCTGCGGATCGAGTCGCACCAGCAGACCGTGCAGGAGTCAGCGGCGGCGCTGCACGCGCTGCTCACGGAAAGGGGTCTGGCATGACGACCACCGCAACCTCCCTGTCGGAGGAGACCGACAGCCCTTACGCGCTCAGCCACTTGGACGCCCTGGAGTCCGAGGCGGTGCACATCTTCCGTGAGGTGGCGGGAGAGTTCGAGCGGCCGGTGATCCTCTTCTCCGGCGGCAAGGACTCCATCGTCATGCTGCACCTGGCGCTGAAGGCGTTCGCGCCCGCGCCGATCCCGTTCTCGCTGCTTCATGTGGACACCGGGCACAACTTCCCCGAGGTCCTCGACTACCGCGACCGGGTCGTCGCCGAGCACGGGCTGCGGCTGCATGTCGCGTCCGTGCAGGAGTACATCGACGCGGGCAAGCTGCGCGAGCGTCCTGACGGCACCCGCAACCCGCTGCAGACCGTGCCGCTGACGGAGGCCATCCAGCAGCACCGCTTCGACGCGGTGTTCGGCGGCGGCCGCCGCGACGAGGAGAAGGCCCGCGCCAAGGAGCGGGTGTTCTCGCTGCGCGACGAGTTCTCCCAGTGGGACCCCCGCCGCCAGCGCCCCGAGCTGTGGCAGCTCTACAACGGCCGGCACGCGCCGGGCGAGCACGTCCGTGTCTTCCCGCTGTCCAACTGGACCGAGCTGGACGTGTGGCAGTACATCGCCCGCGAGGACATCGCGCTGCCGGAGATCTACTTCGCGCACGAGCGTGAGGTGTTCCGGCGCTCCGGGATGTGGCTGACCGCCGGCGAGTGGGGCGGGCCGCGCGAGGACGAGCCGGTGGAGAAGCGCCAGGTGCGCTACCGCACGGTCGGCGACATGTCCTGCACCGGCGCCGTCGACTCCGACGCCACCACCCTGCAGGCCGTGATCACCGAGATCGCCGCGTCCCGGCTCACCGAGCGGGGCGCCACCCGCGCCGACGACAAGATGTCCGAGGCCGCGATGGAAGACCGTAAGCGCGAGGGGTACTTCTAAATGAGCACGCACGCCGAAAACGCCGGCCCCGCCGACAACCCGGCCGACGTGGCGCAGTTGGCCGGGCTGGCCGACCTGTCGGCGACGACCCTGCTGCGCTTCGCGACCGCGGGCTCCGTCGACGACGGCAAGTCCACCCTCGTCGGGCGCCTGCTGCACGACTCCAAGTCGGTCCTCACCGACCAGCTGGAGGCCGTCGAGCTCGCCTCCCGCAACCGTGGCGCGGCCGAGCCCGACCTTGCGCTGCTCACCGACGGCCTGCGCGCCGAGCGGGAGCAGGGCATCACCATCGACGTGGCCTACCGCTACTTCGCCACGCCCCGGCGCCGGTTCATCCTCGCGGACACCCCCGGGCACGTGCAGTACACCCGGAACATGGTCACCGGCGCCTCCACCGCCGAGCTCACCGTCATCCTCGTCGACGCCCGCAACGGCGTCGTCGAGCAGACCCGCCGGCACGCCGCCCTGGCCGCGCTGCTGCGCGTGCCGCACGTGGTGCTCGCGGTGAACAAGATGGACCTCGTCGACTACGCCGAGCCCGTCTTCGCGAAGATCGCCGAGGAATTCACCACGTACGCCTCGGAGTTGGGCGTCCCGGAGATCACCGCCATCCCGATCTCCGCGCTCGCCGGCGACAACGTGGTGGAGCCGTCCGCGCACATGGACTGGTACGGCGGGCCCACGGTCCTGGAGCACCTGGAGACCGTGCCGGTCAGCCACGACCTGGCGACCTGCCACGCCCGGTTCCCGGTCCAGTACGTGATCCGGCCGCAGACCGCCGAGCACCCCGACTACCGCGGCTACGCGGGCCAGATCGCCGCGGGCACGTTCCGCGTCGGCGAGTCCGTGACCGTGCTGCCCTCGGGCCGTACGTCGAAGATCGCCGCGATCGACCTGCTCGGCAAGCCCGTCGACGTGGCGTGGACGCCGCAGTCGGTGACGCTGATCCTCGAGGACGACATCGACATCTCCCGCGGCGACCTGCTCGTGCCGTCCGGGGACGCGCCCGCCACCAGCCAGGACATCGAGGCGACCGTCTGCCACGTGGCCGACACCCCGCTCACGGTGGGCCAGCGGGTGCTGCTCAAGCACACCACCCGCACGGTCAAGGCCATCGTCAAGGAGATCCCCTCGCGGCTCACCCTCGACGACCTCTCGCAGCACCCGGAGCCGGGCGAGCTCGTCGCCAACGACATCGGCCAGGTCCGCGTCCGCACCGCCGAGCCGCTCGCACTCGACTCGTACGCGGACTCCCGCCGCACCGGCTCCTTCCTGCTGATCGACCCGGCCGACGGCACCACCCTCGCCGCCGGCATGGCGGGCGACTCGTTCGCCTCGAAGACCGCGCCCAGCGTCCAGGCGGACGACGAGGGCTGGGACTTCTGATGCGTACCGACATGTACGCGACGTTCGCGAAGGAGGGCGGCCGCATCGGCAGCGGCGCCCTCGGCGCGGGCTCGGGCGGTGTCGCGCGATGTGCGCGATGACGTACGCGCACCGCATGCGCGCCCCGCAGCCCGACCAGCACACCTCGTCCCCGCGACGAAGACCTGCCGACTTCCCGGCCTGCTCCCCCACCGCTCCACGGGGGACGTGAGGGCCGGGCCGACGAGAGGAACACCTCCCGTGCCTGCCAACCGCCCGACCGACACTGCACGTCGGGGTCCGCGCGCCCTGCGGCGCACGCTGACCGCCGCCGTCGTCCTGCCGCTGCTCGCCTTCGCGGCGACCGCCTGCGGCTACGGCTCCCAGGCCAAGGACGACACGCAGAACGTCGCCAAGGGCAAGCCGATCGACGGCCTCGACGAGGTCAAGGTCGGCTACTTCCCGAACCTCACGCACGGCACGGCGCTCGTCGGCCTGGAGAAGGGCATCCTGCAGAAGGAGTTGGGCGGCACGCAGATCACGCCGTCCACCTTCAACGCCGGCCCCTCGGAGATCGAGGCGCTGGTCTCCGGGTCGATCGACATCGGCTTCATCGGTCCGTCGCCCGCGATCAACGGCTACACCAAGTCCGCGGGCAAGGGCCTGCGCATCATCTCCGGCTCCGCCTCCGGCGGCGTCAAGCTCGTCGTGAACCCGGAGAAGATCCGCTCGCTCGACGACGTCAAGGGCAAGAAGATCGCCACGCCCCAGCTGGGCAACACCCAGGACGTCGCCTTCCTCAACTGGGCCGCCGAGCAGGGCTGGAAGGTCGACCCGCAGAGCGGCGAGGGCGACGTGTCCGTCGTCCGCACCGACAACAAGATCACGCCGGACGCCTACAAGTCGGGCTCCGTGGACGGCGCCTGGGTGCCCGAGCCGACCGCGTCCAAGCTCGTCGCCGAGGGCGCGAAGGTGCTCCTCGACGAGAAGGACCTCTGGCCGGACAAGCAGTTCGTGATCACCAACGTCATCGTGTCGCAGAAGTTCCTCAAGGAGCACCCGAAGGTCGTCGAGGCCTTCCTGCGCGGCACCGTGAAGACCAACGCCTGGATCACGGAGAACTCGGACGCCGCCAAGGCCGCCGCCAACGACCGCCTGCAGCAGGACTCCGGCAAGGCCCTGCCCGCGAAGGTCCTCGACCCGGCGTGGAAGTCCATCGAGTTCACCGACGATCCGCTGGCCGCCACGCTCGACGCCGAGGCGCAGCACGCGGTGAAGGCCGGCCTGCTCGAGAAGCCCGACCTGGGCGGCATCTACGACCTGGAGCTGCTCAACCGGGTCCTGCAGGACGAGCGCCAGCCCGGCGTCGACGACTCCGGCCTCGGCGTCAAGTAGCCACCGCAACCCGACCGTTCCCAGGAGGTGACGATCATGGCCACCAGCACCCTCACCAAGGCCGAGGACCGCACGGCGGTGTCGCACGCCGCACGCATCCAGCACGTGTCCAAGTCCTTCGGCCGGCCCGGCGCGCAGCAGCTCGTGCTCGACGACATCAGCTTCGATGTCGCACCGGGCGAGTTCGTCACGCTCCTGGGGGCCTCGGGCTGCGGCAAGTCCACCCTGCTCAACCTCGTCGCCGGGCTCGACGCGCCGTCCGTCGGCTCCATCGAGACGTCCGGCCGGCCCGCCCTGATGTTCCAGGAACACGCCCTGTTCCCGTGGCTCACCGCGGGCAAGAACATCGAACTCGCCCTGCGGCTGCGCGGCGTGCCCAAGAACGAGCGGCGTGACGAGGCGGAGCGGCTGCTCGGCCTGGTCCGCCTCGGCGGCGCCTACGGCAAGCGCGTGCACGAGCTGTCCGGCGGCATGCGCCAGCGCGTGGCGCTCGCCCGCGCGCTCGCCCAGGACAGCCAACTCCTCCTGATGGACGAGCCGTTCGCCGCCCTGGACGCGATCACCCGCGACGTCCTGCACGACGAACTGACCCAGCTGTGGCATGAGACCGGCCTCTCCGTGCTCTTCGTGACCCACAACGTGCGCGAGGCCGTCCGCCTCGCCCAGCGCGTGGTGCTGCTGTCGTCCCGCCCCGGGCGGATCGCCCGCGAGTGGACCGTGGACATTCCGCAGCCGCGCCGCATCGAGGACTCCGCCGTCGCGGAGCTGTCCCTCGAGATCACCGAACAACTCCGTGGGGAGATCCGCCGCCATGGCCAGCACTAAGACCTCCACCGAGACGTCCGCGTCCAAGGACCAGGACGGGGCCGGGGGCCTGTCGGGGCTCGCGGGCCTGGAGGCCGGGCTCGACGCCCTGGAGACCTCGGTGGACCAGCGCACCCCGCGCAGCGAGATCATCCGCAACAAGGTTCTTCCTCCTGTCTTCGCGATCGCTCTTGTCCTCGTCATCTGGCAGGCCCTGACCTGGGCCCAGGTCGTCGACCCGTACAAGCTGCCGTCGCCGTCCGCCGTGTGGGGCGAGATCACCGAGGCCTGGCTGCAGGGCACGCTGTTCGACTACATCTGGACCAGCCTCTGGCGCGGCGTCTCCGGCTTCCTGCTCGCCCTCGTCATCGGCACGCCGCTCGGTCTGCTCGTCGCCCGCGTACGGTTCGTGCGCGCCGCGATCGGGCCGATCCTGTCCGGCCTGCAGTCGCTGCCCTCGGTGGCCTGGGTGCCGCCGGCCGTGCTGTGGCTGGGCCTGAACGACTCGATGATGTACGCCGTGATCCTGCTCGGCGCCGTCCCGTCCATCGCCAACGGTCTGGTCGCCGGCGTCGACCAGGTGCCGCCGCTGTTCCTGCGGGCCGGCCGCACTCTGGGCGCCACCGGGGCCCGCGGCACCTGGCACATCGTGATGCCGGCGGCGCTGCCCGGCTATCTGGCCGGTCTGAAGCAGGGCTGGGCCTTCTCCTGGCGTTCCCTGATGGCCGCCGAGATCATCGCGTCCTCCCCGGAACTCGGCATCGGCCTCGGCCAGTTGCTGGAGAACGGCCGCACCAACAGCAGCATGTCCATGGTCTTCCTCGCCATCTTCCTCATCCTGATCGTGGGCATCGCCATCGACCTGCTCGTCTTCAGTCCCCTGGAGCGCCGCGTGCTGCGCAGCCGCGGTCTCCTCGGCAGGAGCTGACCCTCATGCGCCACCCGAGCCGTCCACCGCAGCCCGCCCGTCCGGGGCAGGGCGGGTCCGCCCACCCGGGGCACGGATCCGCCCACCCGGGGCGCGGGTCAGCGCCCGTCCTGCTCGTCGTCGCGCACGGCAGCCGGGACCCGCGGCACGCCGCGACCGTGCACGCCCTCGTGCGCCGCGTGTGGTCGCTGCGTCCCGGGCTCCGGGTGGAGACCGGCTTCCTGGACTTCAACGCCCCCTCCGTGGCAGGCGTGCTGGAGGGCCTCGCCGCCGACGGTGTACGGGACGTCGTGGCCCTGCCGCTGCTGCTCACCCGCGCCTTCCACGCCAAGTCCGACATCCCGGCCGTCCTGCACGAGGCGACCGTCCGCCTGCCGCAGCTGCGGATCCGGCAGGCCGACGTGCTCGGCCCCTCCCCTCTGCTCCTGGACGCCCTGGAGCAGCGGCTGTACGACGCGGGCCTCTCGCCCGACGACAAGCGCTCGACCGGGGTCGTCCTGGCCTCGGCGGGCTCCTCCGACCCGGAGGCGATCGCAGTGATCGCAGAAATCGCGCGGGAGTGGCGGCGCACCGGTTGGTGTGCCGTGCGGCCTGCGTTCGCCTCCGCATCTCTGCCCCGCACCGAGGATGCCGTGCGCGAGCTCCGCGCCGAGGGCGTCCGCCGGGTGGCGGTGGCCCCGTACGTCATCGCGCCCGGTTTTCTGCCCGACCGGATCGCCCGCGGCGCGCGGGAGGCCGGCGCAGACGTCCTCGCCGATGTCCTCGGCCCGGCCCCGGAGCTGGCCCGGCTGCTGCTGCGCCGGTACGACGCCACGGCGTACGGCGCGACGACGGCGTACGACTCGGCAACCTATGGCTCGGCGACGCACAACCCGACGACGTACGACTCGACGGTGTCGCCTTCGCCCGTGGCTGTGGCGATGTCGGCCTGAGGGGCCGGCCGGCCTCAGACCGGGGCCGCGAGTGCGGGGCGTCCCTTCTCGTAGATCGTGAGTCCCTTCGCCAACTTCAAGGGCACCAGGACCAGTTCGACGACGAGCGCCTTCCACGCGTACACCAGGTTGACCGCCTTCGTCGCGTACACGCACGGGACGTTCCGCAGCACGCCGAGCAGGGGTAGTCGTCGTCTCCGGGCGGCGTAGATCAGCGGCGGCAGGGTGAGGAGGGTCTCGGCACCCAGCCACCAGGCGAAGGCCTCCCCCAACGACTGCGTACCGCCCGCCGCCACCAGGAACGGGGTGGCCAGCCACAGCGGGGCCGTGAGGATCTCGGCCAGGGCGAGCAGCACCCACAGCGCGAGCATCGGCTTCCCCTTCAGCAGGGCGGGCAGATGCAGCCGTACGTTCTGGCAGAAGCCGGCCATCCACCGCCAGACCTGCTTGCGCAGATACGTGAGGGTCTCCGGGTCGGCGGCCCAGGCGACGGCGTCGCTGACGTAGACCGCGCGGCGGCCCTCGATCTGGCGGGACCAGGTGAAGTCCATGTCCTCCACGATGGTGCGTTCGGGGAAGCCGCCCGCGCTCCTCAGGTCGCTCCAGCGGAACATCGAGCAGCAGCCCGAGCACACCATGGGGCTGTTGGCCGCGTGCTGGATCGGCCGATGCCAGTGGAAGCCGAAGAGATACTCCACGGACCTGCCGCGTTCCCAGATGGTGCGGGTGAATCGCGTCTGGACGTTGCCCGCCGCGATCGCCACTTCGGGGTCGTCGAAGACGGCGACGGTGCGCTCGATGTAGTCGGGCGCCAGGACCGTGTCGGCGTCGACCGCGAGGATCAACTCCGTCGTGCAGTAAGGCAGGGCGTAGTTCTGGGCCTTGGCCTTGCTTCCCTGGTTTTGGGGCGGTCGCAGAACCCGTGCTCCGTATGCCTCGGCCACCTCGCCGGTGCGGTCGTCCGACGCGTCGTCGACGACGATGACCTGTTGGGGCCGCACCGTCTGTGCGGCCAGCGACTCGAGGGTCGCGGGCAGTCCGGCCTCCTCGTTGTGCGCGGGCACGACGACGGTGACTTCCAGGGGGACTCGGGTGGGCAGGGCGTCCTGGCCCGCCTCCCGATTGCCGCGACGGTGCCGGCCAGTGGGCCTGCCTTGCGCCCTGCCGTGTGTCCTCTCCTGAGTCCTCTTCTCTGTCCCTCGTGTCCCCTCTTGCGTCCCCGTTCGCGCCCTCATCGTGCCGCTCCGCCGATCGTCGCCGGCTCGTGGCGCGGGGTCCACGGACTCGGCCGCCTGCGTCGGGATTTGGGCCGAGGCGCGGGCCTGAGCCGCAACCTGGACCGGAGCCTCGGCCGGTGCTCGGGCTCGGTCGCCCAGCTCGGCGTGGGCGGGCCCGTGCTCGCCCAGCTCGGCGTGGGCGGGCCCGTGCTCGCCCAGCTCTGGGACAACGGGTACAAGCAGGGTCGTACTTCGTCGGGTACGTCGTCGTCCGATGCCGTCCTGAGGCGGACGACGCTGATCGTCAGTGCGACCAGCCCGACCAGGCCGTAGAACAGTGTGCTGATGCCGATGAACGGCAGTCCCCCGTGCATCTCCTCACCCCCGTAAGGAATTTCGTGCGTCATGGATCGCGCGGTCGCGGGAGGCTGGTCGTGCTCTCCCGGACCGGGCATCGCCCACGCTAGACCGAAACGCCGATTCCTATCCGGAACCCGAAATTCCTGTGGATAACTACGCCGAGGGCGAGGTCTCGTCGTCGAACAGCGTGCCTTGGTGGAACCAGAGCAGCCAACCCTTTCGAGTGAGCCGCCACAGGGAACTCCGGTGCGCCGTACGCCCGTTGTCGTCTGTGTCGAAGGTCAGATGAACCAGGTCGTCCGCCAGTTGGACGCCACGCATCCGGGAGGTGGTGATGGGTCGGTTCCCCGGTTCCGACTGCTCGGCGAGCGCCGCGATGATCGCCTCACGGTCCCACCGGCGGCCCGAGGCGCCGATCTCCGAGAACTCGGGGTGGAGCAGCGCGCCCATCAGCTCCGGCGAGCTGCGCACCTCGGGGGCCAGCAGGCGCAGTTCGCCCTCGATGGCGGCCTGCACGGCGGGCGAGTTCTGGCTCTGGTTCTGGCCCTGCTCTTGCTTCTGGTTCTCAGGCACGGGTGAGCTCCGCGAGTTTGAGGACGGTGTTCCAGTTCCGGCTGGTCGCGACGACACCCTTCAGCAGCGAGGGCCGGCCGAGCGCGACGGCGAGCTTCGAACGGCCGAGGCCCTCCGGGGCGTAGAGATACAGCGCCCGGTCGCCGAGCCGGTAGTCCTCGGGCGCGTACGCGGAGGCGTCGACGGACGCGAGCTGTTCGGGGCGTACGGGCTCGGAGAAGTACGTGACGTGCAGCTGCTTCGGTTCGAGGGAGTCCGCGGGGAAGGGGCAGGCGTCGGCGACGGCCCGGAGATAGGCGCCGTCGCGGACCAGGACGTCGACGTCGAAGCCGAAGTGCGACGCGAGGGCGGCCGAGATGTCGGCGGCGAGGGACTCTTCGTCGCCGTGATCGCTGGAGAAGACGGCGTTGCCGCTCTGCAGATGGGTGCGTACGTCTCCGAAGCCCAAGTCCGTGAGCAGAGTGCGGAGTTCGGCCATCGGGACCTTCTTGTGGCCACCCACATTGATCCCGCGAAGCAGCGCGGCATACATCGTCATGGCCACACCCTAGACAGGGCCGCACGCGAGCCGAGTGAGCGAAGACGAGAAAGGCGACCGTCGTGCCCCGTGGGGGTTGGCACGACGGCCGCCGGTCCGAGCGGGCCTCTGCTGCCGGAGACCGGTGAGCGGTCCCCGGAAGCTGCCCCGGGAAGCGATACCCGGGAGGCCCTTCACCGCTGTGAGGTGCGTTCCGACGTCGGGTCCGTGCGCGCATCCCCACGCGGACGTCCGACGTCACCTCGGCTCCCCCGGCCCAGGGGCTCAACTCCCTTGAGCCGGGGGGCTGTCAGCACATCGAGGAGGATCGAGGAGGTCTTACTCGACGACCTTGAGCAGCTTGTTCGGCGTGCCCTCGCTCGGGTTGCTGATCTTGTCCGGCGTGGCGCCCTCGGACAGGGCCGTGGCGACCTGCTCCGGCGTGGCGTCCTGGTGACCACCGAGGTAGACGGCGGCGGCACCCACGACGTGCGGGGTCGCCATCGACGTACCGGAGATGGTGTTGGTGGCGTCGTCACCGGTGTTCCAGGCGGACGTGATGTCCGAGCCCGGAGCGTAGATGTCCACGACCTCGCCGAAGTTGGAGAAGTCCGACTGCTCGTCGGTGTTGGTGGAGGAGGCGACCGTGATGGCCTCCTTCACGCGCGCCGGGGAGCCCTGGCCGGCGTCCGAGGACTCGTTGCCCGCGGCGACACCGTAGGTCACGCCGGCCGCGATGGACTTGCGGACGGCCTCGTCGAGGGCCTCGTCGGCGCCGCCGCCGAGGCTCATGTTGGCGACGGACGGGCCCTGGTGGTTCTCGGTGACCCAGTCGATGCCGGCGACGACACCCTCGGTGGTGCCCGAGCCGTTGTCGTCGAGGACACGGACGGCGACGATCTTCGCCTTCTTGGCGACACCGTGGGAGGCGCCCGCGATGGTGCCGGCGACGTGCGTGCCGTGACCGTTGCCGTCGTCGGCGCTGTCGTCGTTGTCGACGGCGTCGAAGCCGTGCTCGGCGCGACCCTCGAAGTCCTTGTGGCTGATGCGGACACCGGTGTCGATGACGTACGCGGTGACGCCCTCACCCGCGGCGTCGGGGTACGTGTACTTCTTGTCGCCCTCGGTGTCGGCCTGGTCGATCCGGTCCAGACCCCACGACGGCGGGTTGTCCTGCGTGGCGTTGATCGTGAACTTCTTGTTCTGGACGACCTTCGACACGGCCGGGTCGGCGGCGAGGCGCTTGGCCTCGGTCTCCGAAAGGCCGGAGGCGGAGAAGCCGTTGACGGCGGAGTCGTAGTTCCGCTTGAGGGTGCCGCCGTACTCCTTGGCGAGGTCCTTCTTGCTGCTCTTCTTCGCCTTGTCGTCCAGCATGACGATGTAGCTGCCGGCCACGGCGCCCTTGGCGTTCGCACCGTAGATCTTGCCCTCGGCCGCCGGCGCGGCGCCCGCGAACGAGGTCGCGAAGACGGTGACGCCCACGGCGGTCGCAGCGGTGGCTATCGCCGCGGTGAGCTTGAGGGAACGAGCACGCTTGTGAGTTGCCATGAAGAGGGGTCTCCTCGTGGTGTGGGGGTTGTGGGGGGTAAGCGTTACTGCCTCAACGCCCGTAGATCCGGAAGATCTCCGGGGGTTGGGACGAAACCCTGTCGGATTGACGCGCGCAGATCAATACCTACATACAGCTGTGACTTGTTCAACAAGGTTCCGCAATAACAAATAGGGCGCTCTGCGCAAATCGCAGAGCGCCCTCAGGGTCTTCCCGGAGTCCCCTCCCCGGCCCCCGAATCGCCTCAGGCTGCGGCGGCGAGTTTGCGCTGCTCGAAGCTGTCGAGCGTGCGCGTGAAGTCGCGGGTGGACAGCAACAACTTGTAGATGATGGCGAGTTCGAAGACGAGGAGGAGGGCGCCGGAGACGATCGTGGCCGGAATCACCACGTCGAAGAGCGGGCCGATCATGAAGACGCCCATCTGGAACTCGATGCCGCTCACGAGGTGGGCGCGAATCCGCTTGCGCAGCAGGTACGAGCGGCAGCGCAGATACCACGGGAAGCGGCGGCGGAACTCCTGGTGCAGGTCGATGACTTGCGCCTTGCGTGCGGCGGGGGCGACCTCCGTCGCGGAGTCCGCCGGGGTTCCCGCAGGCCCGTCGGCCGGGGTGTTCGCAGTCCCGTCAGCCAGAGTTTCCGCAGGCCCGTCGGCCAGGGATGCCCCGACCGGTGAAACGTCGAGCGCCGAGGCGTCCGCGCCCCGCACGAGACCGTTGCGCGCCGCCTGCAGGTCCTGCTCGATGTCCGCCTCGGGGTTGTCCCGCAGCAGGTCCTCCATGAACGCCAGTTCCGCCTGGTTCTCGGCCCTGCGGGCCTCCCGCATGCGGGTCTTGATCTGCTTGCGCATGGTGTGCCGGATCTTGAAGATCTCGAGCGAGTTGATGTACCGCAGGGTGTCGAGGCCGACCACCGCGAGCGACAGCCAGATGTAGACCGTCTCACCGGTCCGCTGGTACTGGCCCGCCATCAGGGCGACCGCGCAGACCATGACTCTGATCCGGTCGAAGACGAAGTCGAGCCAGGCGCCGAAGACCGAGCCGGTGCCGGTCAGTCGGGCGACCTTGCCGTCCATGCAGTCGAGGATGAAGCTCAGGTGGTAGACGACGGCGCCCGCGATCAGCCAGCGCCAGTCCGCCATGGCGAAGCAGGCGGCGGACACGAGGCCGAGCAGGAACGCACCCCACGTGATCTGGTTCGGGGTGATCCCGGTGCGCATCGCGGTCTGCCGCACCAGGGGCGTGGCGACGGGGTCGACGAGCAGCACTGTCCACCAGGCGTCGCGCTTCTTCTCGGTGATGCGGCGTACCTCGGCGAGAGGCGGTATGTCTCGGCGCATGTCAACTTCCTGGCGTTCGAGTGGAATTCACCTCACGCTAAGAAGGTCGTTGACAAAGGAACAAGAAGCCATGCGTACAACCTTTACCGGGGGGTAAGGGTCGTAGTTCTCAGTCGAGTCAATGCCCTCCGTGGACCAGACGTCCGTTATCTGAGTGTTACAACGACAGGCCCCGGCCGTCACCGAACCGGGGCCCGCCTCGTACCACCGGCCGCTGCGCCGAGGGCGTCGGCGGCCTGCGTGCGACGGAACTACGCCCGGGGCAGCGCCCCTTCGATCAGGTCGGCCGCCCGCTGCGTACCGCCCTCAGCGGCCATCTGCGCCTGGATGTCCCGCAGTCGCCGCGCCACTTCGGGGTCCTCGACGAGTTCGAGCACGGCCCGGCGCAGTACGTCCGCGGTGGCCTCCTCGGTCAGGATGTGCCGGGCCACGCCGAGTCCCTGCAGCATGTCGGCGTTGCCGGGCTGGTCGACGGCCTGCGGCACGGCCACCATCGGGGTCGCCGTGGCCAGCCCCTCCTGACTGCCGCCCGCGCCGGCATGGGTGATGAACGCGTCGGCCTTCTTCAGGATCGCCAACTGCGGCACCCACTGGTGCACTTCCACATTGGCCGGGATCTCGCCTAGCTCGCTCTCGTCGACGTGCCGGCCCACCTGCAGCACCAGGTGCCAGCCCGGCAGGCCGCCGAACGCGCCGATGCACTCCCGGTAGAACGCCGGCTGCTTCGTGAACGACGAGCCCAGCGACACGAGGACGACCTTCTCCGCCTCGGCCGGCCGCTGCCAGTCGCCCTGCGCGGACCGGTCGCCCTGGCACGCGCCGACGAAGGTGTGGACGCTCTCGTCGACCCGGTCGGCGTTCGGCTGCAGCGCCTTCGGAATCAGTACGAGCGAACGCGGCGGACGCCCGACGAACGCGTCGTGCCCCTGCGTGATGCCGTTCTCCTGCAGCCAGGACTCGAAGCTCGCGAAGTACGCCTTGCCTCGCTCGCTCGCCTTCAGGTCCCGGTAGAGCGGTTCGCCCACCTCCTCCTCGTACCCCTCCCACGCCACCAGGTTCGGCGAGAGGGAGATCTCCGGGACGCCCCACCGGCGGGCGAGCACCCGCGCCGGGTAGGACGTGATGTCGTGCAGGACCAGGTCCGGCTCGTCGCCCTCGTAGGCCTTCGCGAGTTGCGGCAGCGCCTGGACCGCATCCTTGAAGAACGGCTCGATGTTGTCGATCAGCGTGGTGCCCCAGGCCTCCGGATCGTCGTCCGGGGAGGGCAGGGTCGTGGTGTACAGGACGGGTTCCGCGCCGGTCTCGGCCACCTTCTCCTCGAAGATGTGCGGAATCGCGTACGTGACGCGGTGCCCTCGGGCGACGAGTTCCCGGATCACTTCGAGGCTCGGGTTCACGTGCCCGTGGGCGGCGATGGAGAACATGGCGATATGGGCACGCTGGGGAGTGGTCATGACGAGCACCGTACGCGAGACGATACGTCTCGTGCAACCTATTTTGAGACGCAGCGTCTCGCGAGGTCGGGGCGAGGGTCAGTCGCCCTCAGCCCGGCACCACCCCCTTACCTCTGATACCGACCCCTTACCTCTGATACCGAGCCAGCACCAGGTTCCCGTCCTCCACCAGCCGTCTTCGCAGTTCGTCCAGGTCGATGGCCCCGCTGTAGTACTCCTGCAGCGCGGGCGTGGCCACCTTGTCCTTCCACTCGGGGTAGCCGCGCACGGACTGGGCCGGCGCCGAGCGCAGATGCTCGGCGAGCGCCGTGCCCGTCGCCCAGTCGTTCTTCTTCGTGTGCAGGGCAGGGTCCTTCAGCGCCTCGGTGCCGGTCGGCAGCATCCAGTCGCCCTGGGCGAGGCGCACCATGTTCTCCGGCTGCAGCAGGAAGTCGATGAACTCCATCGCCTCCTTCTTGTGCGGGCTGTCCTCCGCGATCGACAGCGTCTGCGGACTCACCCCCTGCGTCAGCCCGTCCTCGCCTGCGGGCGCGGGCAGCACCTGCCAGTCGAATCCGTCGGGCGCCTGCTGCACGATCTGCTGCCGGTACGAGAACCCGAGCGGCACCATCGCGTACTTGCCGCCGAAGAATCCCGGGAGCGTGTCCGAACCGCCCATGCCGAGGGTCGAACTCGACGCGCTCTTGTCCGAGTTCACCTGGTGGTGCACGGTCTCCGGCATGACCTGGTCGGCCGCGTCGAAGCGGACTTCGACCTTCCCGTCGGCGCCGCGGTGGAAGACCTTCCCGCCGGTCGACAGCGAGAGGTTCAGGGTGGCCGAGACCGGTTCCTTGAGCGGCCAGGCGACCCCGTACTTGCCGTCGCCCGCGTCGCCGCCCAGCTCCTCGGTGATCTTCCGGAACTCCTGCCAGCTCCACGGCTCGTCCGGCGTCGGGATGCGCACGCCGGACTTCTTCAGCCACTTCGCGTTGGCGATGAGGACGCGCGGCTCCTGCAGGAACGGCACCCCGTAGATCCCGTCCCCGAACGTCGCCGTCTCCCAACTGCGTTGCGGCACATCGGACTTCAGTCGCTCCGGCAGCAGGTCCGTCAGATCCGCGAGGTAGCCGCCGTACGCGAAGTCCGCGAGGTCGTCCGACGCGTCATGGATGATGTCGGGCGCCTCGCCGCCCTCGAAGGACGTCAGCAGCTGGTCGTGCACGCTGTCCCAGCTGCCCTGCACGTACTCGACCCGCACGTCCGGGTGGGCGGCGTTCCACTCCTTCACCAGTTCCTTGTTGGCGTCGACCGACTCCTTCTGCCACGCCAGGGACTGGAACTGCAGCGTGATCCGGCCGCCGTTGTCGTCATCGGGCGCGCCGGAGCAGCCGGTGAGGACGAGAGCGAGGGCAGCGGCGGCCGCCGCGAACAGACGCAGTCGTGGGCGCGGGAGTGAACGGAGGCGGAGGCGTGGACGGAGGCGGAGTCGGAGACGCTGGGGCGTTCGCATCAGTGCTTCACCGCCCCGGCCAGCATGCCGCCCGTGATGCGCTTCTGGATGAGCGCGAAGATCACCAGCGAGGGAATGGTCGCGAGGAACGCGGCAGCGGCGAGCGGTCCCAGGTCGGCCACGCCCTCGGTGCCGATGAAGCGGTTCAGGATGACCGGCAACGTCTGCTTCTCCGGGGTCTTGAGCAGAACGAGCGCGAAGAAGAACTCGTTCCATGCGGTGATGAAGGCGAACATCGCGGTCGCCACGATGCCGGGCGCGAGCAGCGGCGCGGTCACCGAGACCAGCGTGCGCAGTCTGCCCGCCCCGTCCACCGCCGCGGCCTCCTCCAACTCCGGTGGCACGGCGCGGACATAGCCGACGAGCATCCACAGCGCGAACGGCAGCGCCCACACCACATAGACCATGATCAGGCCGGCCAGGGAGTTGATCAGGTGGAGGTTCTTCAGGATCAGGAACAGCGGAATGATGATCAGGACGAACGGGAACGCCTGGCTGATCACCACCCAGCCGGTGGCCGCCTTCGCGAGCCGGTTGCGGTGCCGCGCCATCACATACGCCATCGGGGTCGCGATGACGACGGCGACGAGGGCCGCGCTCAACGCCACGAGCAGCGAGTTCGTCATCGCCTGCAGCAGCGGCTGTTCGTCGAAGGCCTGCGTGAAGTTCTGCAGCGTCGGGTCGCGCGGGATCCACGTCGGGTCGAGGCTGCCGAGTTCCTTCGCCGGTTTGAACGCCGTGGAGATCAGCCACGCGAACGGGAAGGCGAGGAAGACGAGATACGCGGCGAGCGCCACGTACTGCGCCGCGCGCGCCGGTTTCGTCGTACGCATCATGCCTCGTCGCCTCCCTTCAGGCGGCCGACGAGATAGAAGGCGAGGATCACCGAGATCACCGCGACCATCACGCAGCCCATCGCCGCCGCATAGCCGAACTGGCCGTAGCGGAAGGCCTCTTCGTAGGCGAACAGCATCGGCAGTCGGGTACGGCCGCCGGGGCCGCCCTGCGTGAGCACGTACACGAGGGCGAAGGAGTTGAAGTTCCAGATGAAGTTCAGCGCCGTGATCGACAGGGCCACCGGCTTGATCGCCGGCCAGGTGACCGTGCGGAAGCGGCGCCAGGCGCCCGCGCCGTCCATGGCCGCCGCCTCGTGCAACTCCCGGGGTGTGTTCTGCAGTCCGGCGAGCAGCGCGACCGTGGTCTGCGGCATGCCGGCCCACACGCCGACGACGATCACGGCGAGCAGTGCCGTGGCCGTGCCCGTCAGCCAGTCCCTGCCCTCGCCCAGGCCGAGGTCGGAGAGCGTCTCGTTGAGCACGCCCGCGTCGGGGTGGTAGACGAGCCGCCACATGATGCCGACGACGACCTCCGGCATCGCCCACGGGATGATCGCGAGCGCCCGCGCCAGCCAGCGGAAGCGAAGGTTCTGGTTGAGCAGCAGGGCGAGGCCGAGTGCCAGGAAGAACTGCGGCACGGTGACGCCGACCGCCCACAGGAGGCCGATCCGGAACGAGTCCCAGAACAGCGTGTCGTGCAGCAGGTCCTGGAAGTTGAGGCCGCCCACCCACTGGGTCGCCGCGGTGCGGCCGGACTGCGCGTCGGTGAACGACAGCGCGATGCCGTACAGCAACGGGCCGACGCTCAGCACCAGAATCGGGATCAGCGCGGGCAGCACCAGGAACCAGGCGGCGTGGTCCCCCGCTCTGCTCGGGCGCTGCTGCTTCACTGACCGCTTCGTCGCGGTCGCCAATGCCACGGAATCGGCTCCTTCGGACGGTTGTGGTGGCGGTTGCTCTGGGGGTGGACTTCCCGTCTCCCGCCACCGCCCTTCCATGGATGCGCTGCGCGCCGTGACCTGTCCCAGGCAGTCCCCGTCATCGTGCTGACGGCTCGTGAGTACGTCAAGCGTCCGCGCATGCCTTGTGGCCAGTGCGAACGCGGCCTCGGCAGCTGCGAGACTGGGCCGCGTACACAGTGATCGGCGACGTGCTCGACGGCACCGGTGGCGGTACGCGCGGCTCCGCTTCGCGTGCCCCGCAGGCCCGCCCGTGCACGGCGCGCGGCGGGAGGCAGGACATGGACGAGGCACGGGCACGGGACGTGCTGGCCGAAGCCGGGCTGGCGAGGGACGCGGAACTCCTCGCCCTGGGCGAGAACGCGGTGTTCGGCACCGGCGACCTGGTCGTGAAGGTCGGCCGGGCCGCCCCCGAGCTGCTCGACCGCGCCCGGCGCGAACTGGGCGTCGCGCGCTGGCTCGAGGAGTGCGACGTCCCGGCGGTGCGGGCTGCCGAGCCCGAGCCTCGGCTCGTGGACGGTCATCCGGTGACGTTGTGGCACCGGCTCGGCCCTGCCGTGCGACCGGCCGAACCGGCCGATCTGGCCGGGCTGTTGCGTCTGGTGCATGCGCTTCCCTCCCCTCCTGTCGAACTTCCCCGCCGTGAACTGCTCGGCGGTGTGGAGCGCTGGCTGCGTCTCGCGGGCGACTCCGTCTCGCAGGCCGACGCCGACTACCTGCGTGAGCGCAGGGACGGCTTCGCCGCGGCGGCCGCGGCGCTCACTCCGCATCTGCCGCCCGGCCCGATCCACGGCGACGCCCTCCCCCGCAACGTCCATGTCGGTCCCGACGGCCCGGCCCTGGTGGACCTGGAGACGTTCTCGTCCGACCTGCGCGAGCACGACCTGGTCGTCATGGCCCTCTCCCGCGACCGGTACGGCCTTCCCGCCGAGGCGTACGACGCGTTCGTCACCACCTACGGCTGGGACGTACGCGAGTGGGACGGGTGCGCGGTGTTGCGCGGTGCGCGGGAGACGGCGAGCTGCGCGTGGGTGTCGCAGCACGCGCCGAGCAACCCGAAGGCGCTCGCCGAGTTCCGCAGGCGGGTGGCGTCGTTGCGGGACGGGGACCCCGAGGTGCGCTGGTACCCGTTCTGAGGCGCGGGCTCCTGGGGCGTCAGGCGAACTCGGGGTCTGCCGGGCCCGGGTGGGCCGGACTCGGGGTCGGCCGGGCCCGGGTGGGCCGGAGTCGGGTCGACCGGACCCGGTGGGCCGAACTCGGGCCGCCCGCCCGCCCGTTCAGTCGGATATGTTCCGCAACGGCCAGTTCCCGTCTATGACCGCGGTCTCGTCGCCCTTGCCTCGCAGGAACTTCTGGAAGTCCGCGGCCCACTCCGCGTACCACTCGACCTGGCGGCGGTGGAGTTCGGCCGGGCCGAGGCCGCCGACCTTCGGGTGCCGGACCGCTATCGCGGAGGCCAGGCGGGCGGCGGCCAGGGCGTCCGCCATGGCGTCGTGCGCGGACTCGAGCCGGACTCCGTACACGGAGCAGACCGCCTCCAGGTTCCGCTTGCCCTTTCGGTAACGATCGACGGAGCGGTCGATCGTGTACGGGTCGATCACCGGCGCCGGCTCGATCCCGCCGAGCCGTTCCCGCAGGGACGGCAGTCCGTACCGGTGCAGCTCGGCGGAGAGCAGGGTCAGGTCGAACGCCGCGTTGTACGCCACGACGGGGACGCCCGACTGCCAGTACCCGACGAGGTTGCGGGCGAGTTCGTCGGCCACCTGGTCGGCCGGGCGACCTTCCGCCCGGGCGCGTTCGTTGCTGATGCCGTGCACGTCCACGGCTTCCTGCGGTATCGGAACGCCCGGGTCGGCCAGCCATTCGCGGCGTCCGATCGGCTCCCCGTCCTTGACCTCGATCAGCGCGCCCGTGACGATCCGCGCCTCGCGCGGGTCCGTGCCCGTGGTCTCCAGGTCGAAGCCGATCAGCAGCTCCTGGTGCCAGCCCATCCGTGGCCCTCCTTCGTGATGCTCTCCCCCATGTGCGTTTCACGATCCCATGCGCCACTGACAATCCGACCGGCGCGCTCCGCTTCCTGCCCTGACCTGCGGGTCGTCCGTCACGGTTGTGAACCGGCGGCTGTCACGCCCGCGGCACCCGGGACACTCAGGACGTCCGAGGTCTCAGGACGCACGGGGCACCTCAGGACACAGGACGCGAATCCGCCCACACGGACTCGAACTCCTCGCGGTAGATCTCGAAGAGTCCGTGCTCGCCGCCCCCGCCGGCCTTGACCACGCGTCCACCGCCGCGCAGCACGAGCACGGGCGCTTCCATGCCGCGGGTGCGTCGCAGGTAGGACTGGATGACGGCCACGCCGTCCGATCCGTCACCATCGACCAGGTATGCGGTGAAGCGGGGAGTTTCGTCGAAGACGTGGATCTGGAAGGCGCCCGGGTCGCGGAGGCGGGAGCGCACGCGCCGCATGTGCAGGATGTTCATCTCGACCGAGCGGCTCAACTCGCCCCGTTTGAGGCCGAGTTCCCGTTCCCGGCGCTTGACCGCGCTGCTCGCCGGGTTGAGGAAGAGCAGCCTTATCCGGCTGCCGGTCTCCGCGAGCCGCACCAGGCGGCGGCCGGAGAAGTTCTGGGCCAGGAGGTTCAGGCCTATGCCGATCGCGTCGAGGCGCCGGGCTCCGCCGAAGAGGTCCTCCGCGGGGAACTGGCGCAGCAGCCGCACCCGGTCGGAGTGCACGCCCACCACGTCCGCGTACCGGTCGCCGACTATGTCCTCGACCGCGTCGACGGGCAGGCGCCGCGCGGAGGGCACGTCCGAGTCGGCGCCGAGCATCTCCAGGAGCCGCGCCGAGGCCCGCTCCGCCTGCGCGAGAACCGTCTCCGACAGGGCGCGGTTGCGGGAGACGACATTCCGCGCCACTTCCAGCTCGTCCAGGGCGAGTTCGACGTCGCGGCGGTCGTCGAAGTACGGCTCGAAGCAGGGCCAGTGCTGCACCATCAGCTCGCGCAGCTGCGGCAGGGTCAGGAAGCTCAGCACGTTGTCGTCGGCCGGGTCCAGCAAGTAGCCCTTGCGGCGGCTGACTTCGCGTACGGCGACGGCGCGCTGCACCCATTCCTGGCCCGCCGGCCCCGCCGCGGCCACCACCCAGTCGTCGCCGTGGACGGGTTCGTACACGGGCCTGACCACCGCGGAGACGACGGCGCGCAGCCGCTGCTCGACGAGGTTCAGCCAGATGTAGGCCCGGCCGGCACGCTGTGCGCGGGTGCGCACCTCGTGCCAGGCGTCGGCGCCCCAGTCCAGTTCCGGGCCTATCTGTGCGGCCGTGTCGATCGGGCGCGCCAAGGAGACCGCAGAGGGCGGGGCGTCGCCGGAGCCTCCCTCGCGACCCTCGTCGCCAGGGGGCAGCTCAAGACCGCCCGAGCTCACCCACGCACCGCCTTCCGCTCCCCCCTTGGGATCCCTTCGGGATCATGGTCCGGCGTCCTGGTCGAGAGCCGGGTCAACGATCAAGGAAGGGTACTCCGGGAGCGGTGGGCCATGCAGCCGGATGCACAGGCTCCTTTCTCAACCTCCTTGCTCCACAGGCCTGTTCTGGTTCCGGAGCGCTGTCGGAGTGAGCGGATTCATAGCGGTCACATGACGTGGGACGGGTGCTCGTCCTCTCCGACGTCCCCGCTCCGCTTCCCGTTCTCGTCCCGGGGACGCGCCGGAACGTGAAGTTGACCCGCGTGTCCGGCTGCTGCCTGTCGGGTCGCGAGGGCCACGACGAACGCCAGCGCCGCAGCAGTGGTGCCGACGGTGAACGCGGCCGCGGGGCCGTACGACTCCGCGAGGCGCCCGGCGACGGCGAGGGTGACGGCCTGGCCGCCCACGAAGGCGCTCGACGCGAACGTCATGCCCTCGGCCAGCCGTGCGCGCGGAACCGCTCTCTCTGTGAGGCCGAATCCGGTGATCAGGTTGGGCGCGAAGATCGCACCGAAGACCGTCACTACGAAGTAGAGGCCCGCCAACGAGTCCGTCCACACCAGCGGCAGGGAGAGCAACGCTGCTGCGGCCGTCGCCACGCGCCAGCGCAGCAACAGCCCGACGCGTTCGGGGACCGCCGCCATGGAGAGGCCTACGACGGCGCTCATGACGCCCATCGCGGCGTACACGAGCCCCGCCTGGTCGGGTCGGCCCAACTCCTGTGTGAGGGCGGTGATTCCGGCCCCGCAGCCGCCGAGCAGCACACCGAGGAGTACGAGGCCGACGCGCACCACGTACACCTGCCGCGGCATGCGCCGTCCCGCACCACGCGCGCGTGCGCGTTCCCCCGCCGCACGCGCGCGTGGCTGCTGTCGGTCCCCTGGGGACAGGCCGGGTTCGTACGCCTTGCTCGTCGGCGTCGGTTGGAGGGTCAGGGCGGTCGGGTGGAGGGCGAATCCGGTTCCGCAGACGGCCACGAGGAGGGCGGCGAGGAGCATCGCGTACGCCGGGTGCCCGGCGACCGCGGCGAGCCCCACGGCGGCCGGCCCCAGCACGAAGGACACCTCGTCCATCGTGCTCTCCAGGGACATCACCGCGTCGGGCAGCCGATGGTCGGCCCGCGCGCGTCGGGCGAGCGCCACCACACGCGCGCGTGCCAGCGGCCCGATGCCCGGCACGGTGGCGCCTGCCAGCGCGCCCAGAACCACCAACAGCGGTGTGGCCGCGCCGAGTAGCGCGCTCGCCGTGAAGGCGCTGATCGCGATCGCGTTCAGCAGCGCGAAAACCAGCACTACGCGTCGCTGTCCACGACGGTCGGCGAGGCGGCCGACGAACGGCCCCATCGCCACCTGCCCGAGCGCCAGAGCGCAGGCGACCATGCCGCCCGTCGCGAGCGAGCCGCTGGTCCTCGTGACCATGAGGACGCTGCCCATCTGGATGATCGCCGTGGGCAGCCGCCCCAGGAACGACAGCACCGGAAGCAGTGCGCCGGAGAGGCCGATCACTTCCCGGTACGTCTGCAACGTCCCGGCAGGTGCCTCTCCGCCTGTGCTCCGCTCCGGTGTCTCCTGCGCCATCGCTCGAACCTAGCTTCCTGATCGGTTGCGGCCCCATGCGGGGATGAGACGAAAGCACGGCAGGCAGGCCCGTAGGTTCGCATGACGACTGTGGCCGACCTCGCCTGCTCCTCAGCAGTCCTGGTACGCCTTGAGCGGCTTCCCGGGACGCCATCCCGCGGGCGGCTCGTAGGGCGGCAGAACCTCCTGCACGGCCTCGACGAAGGCGGCGGCCGCCCCGGTCGGCTCCACGCGCGTGAAGACCGTCAACGTGCGCTTCCAGGAGGGTTCGACGGACAGCACCACACAGTCCTCGCCGACCGCGCCACGCACCACGTGTGCGGGCGCCGTGGCGATCCCGACGCCCGACGCCGCCATGCGCACCGCCGTCGACGTGTGCTCGGTCCACACCGCCGTACGAGGGGCGAAACCCGCCTGCCCGCAGGCCCAGTCGAGAAACCGCTGTCCCTGTACGACGGGTTCCATCGCACAGCGCACCCAGGGCCGCCCGGCGAGTTCCTCGAGGCGGACGCTGGTACGGCCAGCCAGGTCGTCGTCGAAGGGCACCGCGAGGACGATCTCCTCCTCCCCTACAGGTATGACCGAGCCCGTCCAGTACTGCGGCGGCGGCCCCACCGCGAGGTCGGCCACGCCCCGCTCGACCTGCTCCTCCAGGGCCTCGGGCGTGCCGTACTCGTGCAGCAGGAGCTGGACTCCGGGGTGGGTGCGGCGCCAGTGCGCGAAGACGTCCGGCAGCACGCCCACGGCGACCGCATGGACGGCCGCCACGTGGAGTTCGCCGCCTTCGGCCCCGGAAGCGGCACGCGCGGCGCGCTGGGCCTGTTCCGCGCTGCGGACGGCGAGTTCGGCGTGCGGCAGGTAGGCGCGTCCCATGGGGGTGAGGCGCACGCCGCGCGGCATGCGTTCCAGGAGCGGTCCCCCGACGCTCTTCTCCAGCGCCTTGATCTGGTGGGACAGGGCGGGCTGAGTGACGTGGAGGGCCTCTGCCGCGCGTGTGAAGGACGACTCCTCGACGACAGTCAGGAAGTACTCCATCTGTCGCAGACTCACCGCAGCTCCCCCACCGCTCTCCTGCGCGAACCCACCGCTCTCCTCTGCAAAGACGCGCTCCTATAAAGGCCGTGCATCGAACCCACAAGAACATTGCCTTGGACGGTGCGCAAGGCCCGGAGGGAGTCTGAGGATCATGAACACAGGAGAGGGACTTCGACCCGAACACGCCTCTGCGGCCACGGATTTCGCGATCGGCGCCGCGCGCACTGCCACCGGTCCGGATGATCCGACCACGGTTGATGTGATCGTGATCGGCGGGGGCACGGGCGGCTACTCGACCGCCCTGCGCGCCGCGCACCTCGGCCTCACTGTGGTGCTGGCCGAGCGGGACAAGGTCGGCGGCACCTGTCTGCACCGGGGCTGCATCCCGAGCAAGGCGATGCTGCACGCAGCGGAGCTGGTCGACGGGATCGCCGAGGCCAGGGAACGGTGGGGTGTGAAGGCCACGCTGGACTCCGTGGACTGGCCGGCGCTCGTGGCGACGCGCGACGACATCGTGCACCGGAACCACAAGGGCGTCGAGGCCCACCTTGCGCACGCGCGCGTGCAAGTGGCCCGTGGCAGTGGCCGGTTGACGGGTCGGCGTTCCGTGCACGTCGAGGGGCACGGGGAGTTCACCGCGCGGCGCGGGATCGTCCTGGCGACCGGTTCGCGGCCGCGCACACTGCCCGGCCTTGAGCCGGACGGGCGGCGCGTGGTCACCAGCGACGACGCACTGTTCGCGCCCGGACTGCCGGGTTCCGTGGTGGTGCTCGGCGGTGGCGCGATCGGCGTCGAGTACGCGTCGTTCCATCGCTCGATGGGCGCAGCGGTGACGCTGGTCGAGGCGGCTGACCGGATTGTTCCGGTCGAAGACGCCGATGTGTCACGGCACTTGACGCGCGGCCTGAAGAAGCGCGGCATCGACGTGCAGACCGGCGCCCGCATGACCGATGCCGAGGTCCTCGACGACGGCGTGCGCGTCACCGTGCGCACCGCGCGGGGCGAGGCCCGCACGGTCACGGCCGACCGGCTCCTGGTCGCCGTGGGCCGCGTTCCCGTCACGGACGGCCTCGAGCTGGCCGCTGCCGGACTGGCGGCGGACGAGCGGGGCTTCGTGCCCCCGGCGGACTGGAAGCGCCTGGAGACCGCCGTTCCCGGCATTCACGTGGTCGGCGATCTGCTGCCGCCGCCGTCGCTCGGCCTGGCCCATGCGTCGTTCGCGGAGGGCCTGTTGGTGGCCGAGACCCTGGCAGGGCTGGAGTCGCCGCCGGTGGACTACGCGGCCGTGCCGCGGGTCACGTACTCGTCGCCGCAGACCGCGTCCGTCGGGCTGGGCGAGGCGGAGGCACGCGCGCGTGGGCACGGAGTCGAAGTGAACACGATGCCGTTGACGGCTGTCGCCAAGGGCATGGTGCACGGGCAGGGCGGCATGGTGAAGGTCGTCGCGGAGGCGGGCGGCGGTCAGGTGTGGGGCGTCCACCTGGTGGGCCCGCACGTCTCCGAGATGATCGCGGAGAGCCAGCTGATCGTCGGCTGGGACGCGGAGCCCTCGGACGTGGCCCGGCACGTGCACGCGCACCCGACGCTGTCCGAGGCGGTCGGTGAGGCCTTTCTGACGCTGGCAGGGCGCGGGCTGCACCAGCAGTAGCGCAGCGACGAACCCACGCTCGCGACCCCCCGTACGGTCGCTGACCGTCACTCGGCTGCGGTGCGAAATCCGGCTCTTGAGTGCGAACCCACCCCAACCCCCGGACGTTCGGATAGCGGAGCGCTGCCATCCGCATACGCACGGTGGTGTCAGGCGCTTGACAGCGGCTCCAGAGCGTGGGGTACTGCGGATGCGCACGGCGGGCGGACCATACGGGGGTGAGTCACCTGACGGAGCAGCACTATCCCAGCGTGACGGAACTCGCCCTGTCCGCACGGACTTTGACGGCCGAGCGTCCCGACCTCTGCGCGTTGCGCCGGATCGGCACCTCGCGCGCGGGACGGCCGCTGCACCTGCTCTCCGTGGGGCGGGCGGAGCAACGCGTCCTGGTCGTCGCGGGCGCCCACTCCAACGAGCCCGTGGGCGGCCCCACGGCGCTGCATCTGGCGCACCGCGCGGTGCACGACGAACAGTTGCGGTCCGGGGTGAGCTGGCACTTCCTGCTGTGCGCCGACCCGGACGGGGCTTCCCTGCACCGCGCGTCCGCGCCGCGCACCCTGTTCGACTACCACCGGCAGTTCTTCCGCCCTGCGGGGCCCGAGCAGCCGGAGTGGGCGCCGTCGGTGCTGCCCGCCGACGAGTGGCCGCCGGAAACCCGCGCCCTGTTGGGAGTGATCGACGAACTGCAGCCGTACCTTCAGGTGTCCCTCCACGGCACCGATCTGGGCGGCAGCTGGGTCCAGTTGACGCAGGACATACCCGGGCTCGCCGAGCCCTTCGCCAAGTCGGCCGCGCAGCTGCACATCCCGATCGAGACCAGTACGTCGGACGCCGCCGGCTGGCCGATATCCGGCCCCGGGGTGCACGTGATGCCGGACCCGGGCACGGACGCGCTGTTCCCCAGCCTTCCCGAGGACGTGACGCGGTCCACGTGGCACCACGTGCACCGGTACGGGGGCCGCACGGCGATCGTCGAGGTGCCCATGTGGGCGAGCGATCTCGTCGACGACCCTGCGCGCCATCCGGCGCCGCGCGAGGCCCTTCAACAGGTCTCCAGACGCCTGCGGGCCGAGGCCCTGAGGGTGGAGGCGGTGCTGCAGGAGACGGGCCTCAGAGAGGCCAAGGAGCAGTCCCTGCCCGCCGATTGCGCGCCCTTGCTCCGGGCCGCCCGCTGGGCGCTGGGACTCGTCCCGGGTCTCGCGGAGGACTGGCTGCGCCCGCCTCCGGACGACGCGACGATGACGTACGTGTCCAGCATCGACGCCTTCGGTCGACGGCTCCCGCTGCGGGCGGCGGCGATGCTGCTGCGGGTGCTCGACGCGACACAGGACCCGCTGGCGGCCCGGCTGGAGCGGATGGTGGCGGAGTGGTGCGCGTCTTTCGAGGACCACTTCAGGGCGCGCTGGGTGCCGGTGGAGCACCAGGTGGAGCACCAGTCCCGCACGGTCGTCGCGGCCGCCCGGCACGCGCGCGTGGTGACGCATTGAGCACATGAATCGAACACGCCAGGAGTCAGGCGCCTTCGGAGGCGGGCCTGCTCGAGGGCGGGGCCTGCTCGGCACGCGCGCGTGGAGCATGTTTTGGGCGCCAACTCGGGGCCTGTCCCGGCCACTTACTGCATGGCGAGGCGGAAGTTCATCGAGCCGAAGCTCACGTGGTCGCCGTCCCGTACGACCGCGGCGGCGACCACGCGGCGCCCGTTCACGCTCGTGCCGTTGGTCGAACCCAGGTCGCGCAGCACCCACTGGCCGCCCTGCATGCGCAGCTCCGCGTGCAGGCGGGACACGGTGTCGTGGCTGAGGCGCAGCCCGTTGGACGGGTCACGGCCGATCCGCAGCGGATAGGGGCCGGGCTCGGGCAGCAGCAGCTTCGGCAGCCGCTCCGCCTGCCAGGCCCTGCGCACGCGCACGGTGAACGCCGAGGCCGCACCGACCGCGCCCGTCACGAACGCGCTCCAACGCCCTTGCGGGGCGGGCAGGTCGGCGGTGAGCGCGGCCAGCTGGTCCGCCCGCCGCGCGACGAGCGCGAGCTCCATGCGGCGTACGTACGTGTCGTGCGAAAGCCGTCCCTGGACCACGCCCTCCTGGAGCGCGCGCAGCGCCTTGTCGCGTTCGGCGTCCGAGAGCCGCGCGGGATACGTGGGGAACTCGAAGGAGGACGTCACGTTCGCGATTGTCGGGCAGCGTCGCCGGGGTGTCCAGAAAACCCGGAAGATGGCCGGTCTCTGACCAGCACGAACCCGATTCGGTACACCGGAACGAGGGACCCGGCGCAGGCGGATCGAGCACCGCGCGTGTGCTCGGCGCCACCCGGATCGAGCACCGCGCGTGCGGGACACCCGTGCCTGCGAAAACCGCTGGACGGCGTCACATCGCGCACATAGGGTCGCCGAAGACGCCACTGCTCACGGAAAGGAGGCGAGAGCCATGAAGTGCACGATCCTGCCACTGCGCTCCCGCCCTGTCCATGCGGCGTCCCAGGTCTGATCGGGAGCGTTCCGTTTCGTTTCCGGAGGACTCTTCATGACCGACCTGGTCATCCGCGCGCTCACCGAAAAGGACGCGCACCTGTTCAACTCCCTTGCCGACCCCGGTCTTGTGGGCCGCGCCGTCACAGGCGTCGAATACCGCACACGCGCGGCGGGCGGCGACTACCGGCCCGAGTGGACCTATGTGGCCCTGCGCGAAGGCAAGGTCGTGGCACGCGCCGCCTGGTGGGGTTCACCGCAGGACACGACACCACTGCTCCTCAACTGGCTCGACTTCGCGGACGGCGAGCACGACGCCGCCGTCGCCCTGCTCCGTGAGGCCCCGTTCGACGTCGACTACGAGCTGATCCTGCCGCCGGACTGGCGGGAGCGCCCCGAGGCCGCCGCGGCGGCTCAGGCGCGCATCTCGGCGGCCGAAGCGGCGGGCAAGCGGCCCCTCGTGGAGCGGCTGCGGTACCTGTGGACCACGGATCGCGGCCTCCCCGCCCGTCCGGGGCGGCTGGTGTTCCGGGAGGAGCACGACGACGCCGTGCTCCTCGACGTGCTGCGCAGGATCCATTCCGACACCCTCGACGCGCACGCGCAGCGCGCGAAAGAGCTGGGCGGCGTGGACCAGGCGGCGCGGGAGGAACTGGAGTACATCCACTGGTGCCCCGAGGCGTGGCCGCAGTTGGCGTTCACGCAGCAGGGCGAGCTGGTGGGTCTGCATCTGCCGTGCCGGATCCCGGCGGGCTTCGCGGCCGGGTTCATCGGCGTGGTGCCGGAACAGCGCGGCCACGGGTACGCGTACGACCTGCTTGCCGAGTCGACGCACTTCCTGCACACGCGCGGTGCCGACGACGTCGCCGCCGCCACTGATGTGGGCAACTTCCCCATGGCGGCGAACTTCGAGAAGGCCGGGTATCCGGTGACGCAGATGCGCATCGACCTGGTGTGAGCCCCAGCGCGCCCCGACCGGATCCGGATGGCCGGTCGCGTTGTCGCCAGTGAGGAAACAGTCGCCTCAAGGGTGCCGGTTCTCGGCACCCTTGAGGTGCGGGATTGTGCGTGATTCACCGGCGAAACGATCTCTGGTGCAGCACCATGGACGGGCGAGGTCACTGACAGCGTCCGGCCGGACACGTCGGCCGGCATCACAGACGGGGGGCCGTCCGTGCAGTTCGAGGTGTGGGCACCACAGGCGAAGGACCGGGTCACGCTCCAACTGGAAGGCGACACACAGGCGTTGGAGCGTGATCCGGACCGGCGCGACTGGTGGGTGGGTGAGGCGGAAGCGCAGCACGGCGCGCGCTACGGGTTCGTCATCGACGGCGCCGCCGGGGAAGGTGCCGGATCCGATTCGGGGACGGGCCCCGGTGACGGATCCGGCTCTGCGGAAGGCGTTGCAGGCGGTGCCGTGCTTCCCGACCCGCGTTCGCTCCACCAGCCGGACGGCCCGAGCGGCCTCAGCGCGGTCGTGGACCACGCGGCCCACGCCTGGAGCGCACCGTGGCCGGGAAAGCCGCTCACGGGCGCGTCAGTGCTCTACGAGCTGCATGTCGGCACGTTCACCCACGAGGGCACCCTCGACGCCGCAGCCCAACGTCTTGGCGGCCTGGCCGAGTTGGGTGTCACGCATGTCGAGCTGATGCCGCTGAGCCCGCTTCCGGGGCGGCACGGTCGGGGGTACGAGGGCGGCCTCCCGTGGGCGGTGCACGAGCCGTACGGCGGGCCCGACGCGCTGAAGCGTTTTGTCGACACAGCCCATGGCCTCGACCTCGGTGTGGTGCTCGACGTGGTGCACCACCGGTTGGGGCCGTCGACTGCGCAACTCACGGCGTTCGGGCCGTACTTCACGCAGACCGGTGAACACGGCGAGGCCGTCAACCTGGACGGCGACGGGTCGGACGAGGTGCGCTCGTACCTCATCGGCAGCGCGCTCTCCTGGCTGCGGGACTACCGGATCGACGGGCTCCGCCTCGACGCCGTGCACCGACTGCGCGACACGCGCGCGTTCCCGTTCCTGGAAGAGATTTCCGCCGAAGTGGACGCCCTTGCGGTGGAGTTGGGCCGCCCGCTGTTCCTGGTCGCGGACTCCGACGCGTGCGACCCGCGCCTGACCACGCCCCGCCACGAGGGCGGGCTCGGGGCGCACGCCCAGTGGAACGACGACTTCCATGACGCGCTGCACGCTGCACTGACCGGCGACAGGACCGGCCTCTACGCCGACTTCGCGCAGACGCCCCTGAAGGCGCTCGGCAAAACGCTGACGTTCGGGGTCTTCCACGACGGCGGCTACTCGACCGCGCGACGCCGGAGCCACGGCCGGCCCGTCGACCGGGAACGCACCCCAGCACACCGTTTCGTGGGCTACGCCCAGAACCACGACCAAGTGGGAAACCGCGCACAAGGAGAGCGACTCTCGGCCTCCCTCTCCCCGGGCCTGCTCGCCTGCGCCGCGGCACTCACTCTCACCGCGCCCGGCACACCCTTGCTGTTCATGGGCGAGGAGTGGGCGGCCGGAACTCCGTGGCAGCCCTTCGGCGAGGACGCGGAGGCCAGAAACCGTTCCTGTCTGAACTGGGACGAGCCCGAGAAGAACGAGCACCACGCGCGCGTGCTGGCCTGGTACCGCACGCTCATCGCGCTCCGCCGCGACCAATCCGACCTGTGCGACCCGGACTTGGCGTCGGTGCGGGTGGCGTACGACGAGACCGCGCGGTGGCTAGCGTTCCGGCGCGGAGACCTGCGGATCGCCGTCAACCTCTCCAAGGCGCCCGCCGAGATCCCGTTGTTGGGCGGCAAGGCGCAGGTGCTGGCCTCCTGGGACCCGGTCGAAGCACCCGCCGGGGACGGCATCCTGCACCTTCCCGCGGAGTCCTGCGTGGTGCTCGGCCCGCTGCAGTGAACACCGACGCCTCGGGCCGCTGACGCTCTGCTGAGCGCCTCAGCGGCCCGAGGCGGCCGCCAGTGACGGCAGGCATGGGGGGGGGGCGGGGCCCCGCGGAAGGCTGCTATTCGACGATCGCCAGCTCGCGTGCCGTGTCGTTGAGGCGATGCCCGCCTTCGTCGGTCACGGTGACGATGTCCTCGATGCGGACACCGAACCGCCCGGGCAGATAGATGCCGGGCTCCACGGAGAAGCACATGCCGGGCACCAACGGCTGCTCCTCGCCCTCGATCATGTAGGGCGGTTCGTGAGTGGTGACACCGATGCCGTGGCCGGTGCGGTGGATGAAGTACTCGCCGTAACCGGCATCGTCGATCACCGCGCGTGCGACCCGGTCGATCTCCTGGCAGGCGACACCCGGCTGGACGGCCGCGCAGCCCGCGTTCTGCGCCTCGCGCACCAGATCGTGCACCTTCTGCTCCTCGGCGCTCGGCTCACCGACATGCACCGTGCGGGAGGTGTCCGAACCGTAGCCGTGCTTGAGGCCGCCGAAATCGAGCACCACCATGTCGCCGTGCTCGATGGTCCGTTCGCCCGCCTCATGGTGCGGATTGGCACCGTTGGGGCCCGAACCGACCACCGTGAAGTCCACCTGCGAGTGCCCGAACTGCCGCAGCAGATCGGCGAGATCAGACGCCACGTCGAGCTCTCTGCGGCCCGAGAACCGCACCTTGAGGATCTCCTCATAGGTGGCGTCCGCCGCAGCGCCAGCCGCCGCCAGCCGCTCCAGTTCGTGCGCGTCCTTCACGGCGCGCAGCATGGGCAGCGCTTCCGTCAGGGAGGCGTACGACGTGCCGGGCAGGGCCTGCTGCAGGCCGAGCAGATGCATCGCCCACGCGTTGTCGCTGATGCCGAACCGGCCGTCGACGTCCAGGAGCGGCGCGGTGACGGCGTACGGGTCCTTGCCGTCCGTCCAGTCCCGCAGCGTCAGAGCGGGCGCTCCAGGGACGTGCTCGGCGTCCGGCGCCTCCAGGGTGGGCACGACGAGGATCGGGTCCTGGCCGGCGGCGAGCACGAGCAGCGTGAGCCGTTCCGTGGCGGCGGTGGGCTGGTAGCCGGTGAGCCACACGAGGTCGGGGCCCGGCGCGACGAGCAGGCCCGCAAGGCCGGCGTCTGCCGCCGCCTCGGCGGCTCGCTCCATCCGGGCCTTGTAGTCGTCGGCGGTGAACGGCGCGGGCGTCATGGCTGCCTCCTGAGCCTTCCGGATCTCTCCCCGCAGCATCATCGCCCGCCTCCGGGTGGCGGCGCGAGCGGGCCTGAGCACCGCAGCCGAAATCCGGCACCACGCGCGCGTGGCGGGCGCTGCACCACGCGCGCCCAGTGCCGGATTTCGAACCGGCTCACCCTTCCAGGGCGAGCCGCACACCGAGAAGCAGCAGCACACCGCCGGAGACCTGCTCCAGCCTGCGCCGCACACCGGCACGCGAGAGGACCGTCTTCATCCGGCCGACGCACCACACGTAGACGCCGTAGTAGGCGACTTCGTAGAGCGCCCAGATCGCGGCGAGCACAATCATGGTGGGCAGTTCCGGCATCCCCTTCGGCACGAACTGCGGCAGGAACGACATGGCGAAAACCGCCGCCTTCGGGTTGGCGAGGTTCAGCAACAGACCGCCGCTGTACGAGGCCCAGCCCGAGCGCACGGTCGTCCGCCATTCAGCGTCGGCCTCAACACCGAGCTCCCCGCGGGAGCTCTTTCCACGCCTGGCCTGCCACAGCGTCTGGATGCCGAAGACGACCAGCACGACCGCCCCGACGATGCGCATCACGTCGTACGCGAGCTGAGACGCGGCCAGGAGCGCGGAGAGTCCGCAAGCGGCGACGACACCCCAGATGAACACGCCGGTCTCGTTGCCGAGGACGGTGAGGAAGCCGGCCCGCCTGCTCTGCAGCGACTGCTTGATGATCAGGATCGTGGACGGCCCCGGAGAGGCGGCGATCAGGGTGCAGGCGCCGAGGAAGGCGATGAGCGTGCTGAGCATGCCCCCATGCTCGGGGCTCGGACGCCGCTGCACCAAGGGTTTTCCACCAGCCCGTCTAATGCTTAGATGATTCACAACCATTAGCGACTGGCGTTCGGCGCGGTGGGGTCGCCGACCGGGTCAGGGGGAGGGCTCAACCGCCGTGCTCGTACTGGCACAGATCAGCGATCTGCATCTCGACGGCACTCCGCGTGCGACGGAACGCGCGGAGCGGGTCATGGCACGTTTGCGGGGTCTGCACGCGCGCGTGGACGCGCTTCTCGTCACGGGGGACATCGCCGACCACGGGACGGAGGACGAGTACGAAGAGGCCGCCCGCATCCTCGCCGCACCGTTCCCCGTGCTGACCTGCCCCGGCAATCACGATGCGCGCGCGCCGTACCGCAAGGCACTGCTCGGCGTAACCGACGCGGAACGCCCCGACGGGCCCGTGAACTCCGTCCACCGCGTCGGCGGCGCCGCAGTCCTGATGTGCGACTCGAGCATCCCCGGCCGCGACGACGGACAGCTCGACGCGGAGACGTACGCCTGGATCGAGGCCACCCTCGACGACCTGGGCGGCGATGTGCCCGCTCTGCTCGCCTTCCACCACCCACCGGTGGCCCTGCACCACCCGCTTCCGGACGCCTACCCGCTGCGTCAACCGGACGCTCTCGCCGACCTGTTGGAGCACCGACCGCAGGTGAAGGCCCTCATCACAGGCCACGCGCACTCGCCTGCTGCGACGGTTTTCGCCGGGCGTCCACTGGTCATCGGACCAGGAGTGACGTGGACCCTGCAGCTACCTTGGGAGAGCCCCGAAGTGGCGGATCGCGCGGCCGATCCGGGGACTGGCCTTTCATGTGCTGGACGACGAAGGGCGCCTCGTCACGCACTTCCGAACCGTGCAGAGCGCGTGAGGCGAAGCAGCCGATACCTCGTGCCGAGCGCCTGAGGCGGCGGGGCCGGCGCCCGGTCACGTCACCACCCCGGGCGTGACGGCGATCGACTCCCTCTCGCCCGCGCGGTGCCTCACCGTGAGAGTGAGCGCCGCGCCGGGCCGGGCCTTCGCCACGGCGGACGCCAGCTCGGCAGCCGACGAGGTCCGTTCCCCGCCCACAGCGAGAATCACGTCGCCGCGCACGAGGCCTGCGGTGTAGCCCGGGCCCGGAACGTGTACGCCAACGAGCAGCGCACCGGCGCGAGTTGGCAGGTCGACCGCCTCCACCCCGAGCGTCGCCCGCGGCGAGCCCGTGGCCGTGCCGGAACGCCCGGAGGCCCCGGCGCCGCCCACCTGCGTCCCCTGTCCGCCCTGCTGCTCCTGGCCCGAGGGCCGACCCGAGCTCGATGCCCCGTCGCCGCCCTTGCCACCCAACGGGCCTGCACTCCCCGGGAGTTGCAGGTCCGCCTGCTTCAGTTCGCTCAGCCTGCTCATGCCGATGACGGTGGCGCCGACGGTGCCGAGCCCGACCCCGGCCAGCACCAGCATCACCGCGACGAGCACGCCGAGCAGAGCGGTCCACAGCCGTCTGCCGCGCGGCCGGGCAGGATGCGGCCGTCGGCCCGCTCCGTACTCGCCGGCGTGGCCGGGCATCGGCTTGGGACGCAACATTCTCTCTTCCATGGCTCGCCTCCGTGTGAGGCTCTACCCCACGGTCGACCACGGAACGAGTCACGAAAGAGTGACATATTCAGTACGGAGACGGGCGTTCAGGAGCGATCCAGGCGAATACTCATCACTCCCGCCGGCCGGCCGACAGTGGCGAACCCTCGCGACCGCCCGACCTCGAATCGGCGAATTGCCTGGTCCGACACCACGCCAAGTCCGTTGTCAGTGGCGGCTGTTAGCTTCTTCGACATGGCGGACCGAGGGCGCAGGCCCCCCGACTCCGTCGCCAGCATGACGGCAGAGAGCCCCTCCGGACCACAGAAGCCGGACGACGGGAGAGCCGGAGCGGGAGCACGGGCGGCACGAGAGCCGCCCGACCCCGCCGCTTCTCCCCTCCCCCGCGCTTCCCCTCGCAGCATCTCGCCACGCGTCGTTCACCGCGCGCTTGACGCCACGCGCCCCCGTCCGCACGCCGATCTCACACTTCTCCGCACACCGATCTCACGCCGCATGCCCTTCGTGCGGTCCGCCGTGGCCGGCCCCGTGATCGAACTTCAGGGCCTCCTTCGGCATGACCACGAACGGCCGCATCATCCCCATGTCCTCATGCTCCAGGAGGTGACAGTGGTACATGAACCGCCCGTAGGCGCCGTCGAAGCGCCCCATGATCCGCAGCATCTGCTCGCCGGGCACCCGGAACACGTCTTTCCAGCCGCGCTCGTTGGGCGCCAGCGGCAGCCGCGTCCCGGCGTCGTACGCGACGGGTGCGCGGGTGCCGCCGAGCTCCGGGTCGAACCCGGACACGTCGTAGGCGTCCCGGCCCAGTGCCTGGAAGTCGGCGAGGTGGATGTGCATGGGGTGCACGATCCGCGACAGGTTGAGGAAGCTCCACTGCTCGTACGCGCCCTCCGCGAGGGTGAAGCCGAGCCCGTCGTTGAAGGTCCGCGCGATCCGGCGGTACGTCTTCACCGCACCGTCCGCGTCGCGCACCTGTATGACGCCCTCCGTGGGCACCTGCACGTCCGCGGCCTCGTGTTCGGAGAGCTGCGCCATCTCCCAGATCTCCGGATGCCCTCCGCCGCCCTTGGTGTTGGGCGGGGTGAGCACGACCAGTCGGTGCCCGTGCTCGACGTCGTGGCCGATGCGACGGAAGGAACCGGAGAGCACCTCGGGCAGCTCGAAGGCGTCGGCCGCGCCGCACGCCCGCACCCGGAACTCCATGACCTGCGGGTAGCGGACGTCGTTCACCGGGTCCGGCACGCCAGGCGCCTGGCCGGGGCCCTTGTCGACCAGCCGGAGCCGCCGCCCGGCGAGGGCCCGGAAGTCGACGAGCAGATCGAAGCGTTCGGCGGGAGCGACGGTCAGCACGGGCATGGCCGCGTCGAATTCGACGGGCACAGGGCGCGGCAGCAGCCCGCCGTCGCTGCCGATCTGCTTGACCACGCCGGGCACGGGACTGCCGTCCTCGTCGATCAGGACGAGGTTGTAGGTCCGGGCGTTGGAGGCGTTCACGAGCCGGAAGCGGTACCACGCGTCGTCCACGTCGGCGTACGGCCAGATCTGCCCGTTGACGGTGGTGTACGGGCCGGTGAAGGGCAGCGAGACGGGCTTGCCGGTCTCGGGGTTCTCCTCCTGGACGACGACGGTCTTGTGCAGGATGCGGCCGTTGAGGGTGCCGTCCTCGTCGGTGTCGAGGTTCCGGTCGGCGATCAGCAGCGGTATCTCCCGCTCGCCGCGCGGCAGTCGGAGCGCGTCCTCCTCGTCGTCCCGCACGAGGTAGGTGCCGTACAGCCCGGCCTGCACGTTCCAGCGGGTGATGTTCATGGCGTGGTCGTGGTACCACCACTGCACGGCCTGGTGGTCGTTCGGGTACTCGGAGAGCTGCGCGTCCCCGTACCCGACCGCGTTGTCGGCCCAGCCGTCGTTGCCGCCGCCGGTCTGCGCGCCGTGCAGATGCGTCACCGTCCAGGCGGGCAGCGCGGCGACGTCCTTGTTCGGTTCGACGCCACCACGCCCCGGCTCGGTACTGGCGGGCGGTTCCCCCTGCGGCCGGGCCTGCACCTCGACGGCGGTGACCGGGTATTCCGAGCCCACCGGGATGCCGTTCGTCCAGGCCACGCGGATGCGCCGACCGCGCCGCACCTCGATGGTGGGGCCGGGCACGGTGCCGTTGTAGCCCCACATCAGAGTGGGCGGCAGTTGCGGATGCAGCCGCACCCATGTGGGCTGCAGGGTGACGGCGGTCTCCTGGAGCACGTCGACCGGCTGCGGCCTGAGCACGGGCGGCACGGTCAACGGGCTGACGTACGGCACGAGTTGGCCGTCGGTCACCTTCTCCTGGGCCTGGCCGAAGCCGTCGGTCAGACGGTCGGCCAAGCGCTCGATGATGTCGGTCAAGACTGTTCCCCCATGGTGAGTGCTGTGCGTCGCCGCTCCCCCGGCACCGCCCGCGCACGCCGCAGCGCGACGTCCCGCTCGGCCGGCGCCTCCGCGGCGACCCCCGTAGGGCGGCTCACGACCCGCCCTCACCTCACAAGACTCCGTGCATCACACAGCAGTTGCGTGAATCACCCATTCCGGCTGAAACAGCATGCACACGGCAGCAATCGGGTGCGGAATCTCCACGACCGGAACGCCTGCACAGGAGGCGACACCTGTTCCGCTTCACCGCACGAGCCGTACCCGACCCGACCACGGCCAGCCCTTCCGGACGGACGGCCCGCCGTCACACGCCTCCGCTCCCGTGTACCCGGCCAGGCGGGACGGCCCATGGTTTACGGCCACGACGGGCTGGGCGGCCGGCCCGGCGGGGTGGCCTCGCCCGATCGCGGCTGCCTGAGCACGCGGACAGGGGCGAGAACACCCCTGCTCGGAACGGCGACGTCACACGGTGAAGCGGCGTACGTACCTGCGCTGGAAGGGGGTTTCCACGGCGTGCGGGTCGTAGTGGCGGCGTACGTACGCGACCGCCTCCTCGGGCGGTACGCCGTCGATGACGGCGATGCAGGCGAGCGCGGAGCCGGTGCGCCCGCGCCCGCCCGCGCAGGCGACCTCGACGCGCTCGCTCGCGGCACGCTCCCAGACGGCGCGGAACACGGCGGCGGCCTCGAGCCGGTCGCTCGGCAGCCGGAAGTCGGGCCAGCGCAGCCAGCGGGACTCCCACTCGACCTCGGGCGGCTGCTTGCCGAGGAGCAGCACGGCGAACGTGGGCGGCGGCCCGTCCGGCAGCGGCTTGCGCAGGCCGCGTCCGCGCACGAGACGCCCCGACGGCAGTCGCAGCACTCCAGGGGCTTCCGGATCCCAGGTCTCGATCATCCGGACACGGTAAGCGGCGCCCCGGCCGACCCGCCACGGAACGGCGAACGCGGGACCCTGTTCCGGATGTTGCTGTGGCCTCTGCGGCTACTGGGCAGGCTCTTCCGGCGCCGCGAAGTCGTACCGAAGGATGCGGCCGATGTCGCGGAGTACAGGGATGCGGGCGAGCAGGCGCATGCCGAGGCGGCCGGACGCGGGGAGGTGATCGAGGCCGGGCACGTCGACGCTGCGCACCGATTCGACGAGGGTGAGGCCGGGCGCCCACGACTCGACGGCCTCGGGGTCGTCGAGGCCCCAGTGCAGGGTGGCCCCGGCGTTGCGTACGGCCGGCACCCAGTTCTGGAGCCGGATGCCTGCGGTGCCGTACACGTCGAAGAGCAGCCTGCCGCGCGGGAAGCGGCCGACGATGCCCTGGATGAGGTGGCGGGCCTCGGCCTCGCGCAGGTACATGGACAGCCCTTCGAAGACCGCCAGGGTGGGCCGGTCGGCGGGGATGTCGTCGAGCCAGGCGTCGTCGGTGACGGAGGAGCCGATCATGCGGTAGTCCACGTCCTCCGGCGCGCTCAGCAATCGGCTGCGCAGGCCGATGACTTCGGGGAAGTCCACGTCGATCCACCGCACCGCGGGCGGGGGCGCGACCCGGTGCACGCGCGTGTCGAGGCCGCATGCCAGGTGGAGGACGGTGGCGGAGGGCTCGTCGGCGATGAACTCGCGGGTCCAGTCGTCGAGTTGCCGGGCCCTGAGCGCGACGCCGACGGCGCTGGTGCCCCTCACGCCGGTTTTGCGGAAGTCGTAGTCGATGCGGCGGACGGCGCGCGCGGCTTCGTCGTCGTGCAGGACGGAGCGCGGCGAGCGGCTGTCGAGGGCCCGCCCGTAAAGGGTGGCGAGCATCGTCTCCTGGGCGCCGGTCAGGGTGATCTTCTCGCGGTCCATGACCCCTCAAGCTACGCATGCGACGGCGGGCGCGGGCCGCGACACGATGGTTCAGGCCAGGCGGTAGTGGTGCGCGCCGTGCGCCGGTACGTCGAGGTCCTGCCGCCAGGCCGCGAGCACGGCGGCGGACGGCTCGAAGAGGGCGGCGGGGAGCGCGTCGAGGCGGGTCCACTCCCAACGAACGATCTTGTCCGGTTCGGTCACCACCGGGGTGCCGGCACCGTGTTCAGCGCGACCGGTGCCATGTTCAGTGCGACCGGTGCCGTGCTCGGGACCGAGGCCGTGTTCAGCGTGACCTGCGTCTGCTGCGGCGGGTGCGGGGACGACCGCGGCGGCGGTGAGCCGGGTGACGCCCTGCTTTCCGTCGACGAGTACGGCGACGATCCGCACGGCGTCGGGAGACACCATGAGGGCGGTCTCCTCGGCGAGTTCGCGGGCGGCGGTCTGCTCGAAGCTCTCCCCCGGGTCGACCTTGCCGCCGGGCAGTTCCCAGCGGTCGTCGTGCCCGAGGCCGAGAAGGACCCGCTCCTGCGAATCGACGACGATCACGCCGACTCCGGTGACGCTGTTCGGCGCGGGGAACGCCCGCTCGACCCGCTCAGGCTTGGGCGCGGCGGGTCCGGACTGGTGGTCGCGGGGCACGGACTGCTCGTCGCGGGACACTGCGGCGACCTCCAACTTGCTCGTACGGCAGCCGAGTTCCGGGCGAGGGCTCGGCGATCGCCGCCACCGTATCGGGCTGATCACGGGAGGCGAAAAGCGCGGCGGGCCCCGGGCACCGACTTCTCCGCGCGCTTCACGGCACCCAGGCCAGGGCCCGGAAACCGTCTCTGCGACACCCGACACCCGACACCCGGCGCCCGGCTCGGCGGCCCCGCGATCGGCCTTGGCGACACCCTCCGCCCGCGGACGCCACTTGCGCCCATGCGCGACACCCGCCCGCCCCGGAGGAGGCCAAGCCCAGCCCTTGCGAGACCCACCGCCCGCAGACGCCACGTTCGACGTTGCGACATCCGCCCCCCGCAGACGCCGCGTTCGCCCTGGCGACATCCGCCGCCACGGGGGCCAAGCTCGGCCGTTGCGAGACCCGCCCGCCCGCAGTCCGTGCGCAGCCGGTCCTTGCGGCTGCCTGCCGTCGTCAGCCCGCTGCGCAGCCGGCCCGTGCGGCGCCCGGCCGCCCTCAGCCCACGCAGCCGCTCCTCACCCCGGCGCGGGTGCAGGCTGCCTCAGGTCGGCTGTCGCTGCGGCGTGGCAGGCGCCGCGGCCGTCGGCGCGGGCCACGATGCGGCCGTCAACGATCCGAACGGCGGCCTCCGTTCCGTCGCTCACGGCCGGCACGCCCGCGGCGGCCGCGACGGAGCCCGTGGCGTCGTACACCAACTGGAGGCGCGGCCAGGAGGCGGCCGGGAAGGAGCGGCGCAGGCAGGTGACGACGTCGGCGACGGCGAGGCGGGCAAGCGGGATGAGCTCATTAGGGCAGCCGGAGACGAGCACCGCGGTCACGGTGGCCCCGGCGGGCGCCGCGCGTACCGCTTCCTCCACCGCCTCCAGCCGGTGCAGTCCGAGCACGACCAGCACGCCGTCGCCGTCGCCGTCCAGGCGGGCGGGTGTGCCGCGCACGGCGTCGAGCGGTGCGTCGCCCGCGGCTCCGTGCAGGGCCCCGCCCGACGTCGGTACCGGCGGCCAGGGTTCGTCGACGGGGCGGGCATGGGGCACGTACGGCAGGTGGGGCGGGTTCCAGGTGTCGTGCGGGGCGGAGTCGGCGAGGCGTTCGCAGGCGTGGATGACGGTGAAGGGTTCGACGAACCCAGGGGCGGCGTCGGCCAGTTGGCGTGCGCCGTGGAGGGAGGTGAGCACGGATTCGGCGACGCGTACGAGCCGGGAGCGTTCGGCCGGGCGGTCACGGTCGGCGGGCTGCAGCGTTTCGAGGGCGAGGCCGAGGAGCAGGGCGTCCAGCTTGAGGAGTTGGCCGTACGGCTGTCGGGTCCGCTCGTCGGCGAGCACCTCCGACATGAGGTGTGTGTCGAGCCGCGCCCCCTCGCCGGCCGGTCGGACAGCGTCACCGGCGAGCGGCAGCCGTGCCGTCCAGGCGCGGGCGAACGCACCGAGCGCGGCACGGCGCGCAGCCCGATCCGCAGCCCCGGGACTGCCCGCGTCGGCGCCGGTTTCGGCGATGACCTCTGACCCGAACTCCCGCCCCGTGACGCCCTGTTCGGCAACAGACTCCGCATCGGACTCGGCCAGTTCGGCGAGGACGGCGAAGTAGAGCGCCCTCTTTCCGGGGAAGTTGGAGTAGACGGCGCCGCGGGTGAGGCCTGCGCGTTCGGCGATGCGGTCGACCTTCGCGCCGGGATATCCACGGGCGGCGAACTCGTCCCGGGCTGCCGCAAGGACTTTGGCGCGATTGAGCTGCTGCAGCTGCGCCCTGCTGAGCCGAACCATTGCCCTCACTCGTTCATGCCCTGTATGGATTGCCGTCCGTCACGGCGCAGGATACCTTCGTTTCACATGGTGACGTCATCTGATCCCGGCATTTGAGGTACGAGTGGCACGCATCGGCGACAGCGAAAACCTGCTGAAGTGCACGTTCTGCGGCAAGAGTCAGAAGCAGGTCAGGAAGCTCATCGCGGGCCCGAGCGGCATCTGCATCTGTGACGAGTGCGTGGGGCTGTGCAATGAGCTGATCGCCGAGGAGGCCGAGGAAGCGGCCAAGGGCGCACCGCGTGAACTGCCCACGCCACGTGAGATCTTCACGTTCCTCGAGCAGTACGTGATCGGGCAGGAAGAGGCCAAGAAGACGCTGTCGGTGGCGGTTTACAACCACTACAAGCGCGTACGTCAGGGCAGTACGCCGGCCGGGTCGCAGGAGGGTTCCCAGGGGGCGCAGGGCTCGTCGGCGTTGCCGGAGCCGGTGGAACTCGGCAAGTCCAACATCCTGTTGATGGGGCCGACGGGCTGCGGCAAGACGTATCTGGTGCAGACGCTGGCGCGGATGCTGGACGTGCCGTTCGCGATCGGTGACGCGACCGCGCTGACCGAGGCGGGCTATGTCGGTGAGGACGTCGAGAACATTCTGCTGAAGCTGCTGCAGGCCGCGGACCACGATGTGGAGCGGGCGCAGCACGGCATCATCTACATCGACGAGATCGACAAGGTGGCGCGCAAGAGCGAGAACCCTTCGATCATGCGGGACGTGTCGGGCGAGGGCGTGCAGCAGGCGCTGTTGAAGATCCTCGAGGGCACGGTGGCCTCGGTGCCGCCGCAGGGCGGCCGGAAGCATCCGCAGCAGGAGTTCATCCAGTTCGACACGTCGCAGGTGCTGTTCATCGTGGGCGGCGCGTTCGCCGGTCTGGAACGGATCATCGAGCAGCGGGCGGGCAGTCGGGGCATCGGCTTCACGGGTTCGCTGGGGCCGGCGCAGGATGCCGCGGAGGAGCGTCCGTTCGCGGGCGCGTTGCCGCAGGACCTGCTGAAGTTCGGCCTGATTCCGGAGATCGTGGGGCGGCTGCCGATGATGGCGGCGGTCGATCCGCTGGACGGGCCGGCGCTGGTGCGCATCCTCACGGAGCCGCGCAACGCACTCCTGAAGCAGTACCAGCGGCTCTTCGAAATGGACGGTGTGGAGCTGGAGTTCACGGACGAGGCCGTCGAGGCGATCGCGGAGCAGGCGCTGCTGCGCCGCACGGGCGCCCGCGCTGCCCGCACCATCCTCGAGGAGGTGCTGCTGAACGTGATGTACGAGGTGCCGAGCCGGGACGACGTGGCCCGCGTGGTCGTCACCCGCGACACCGTCCTCGACAACGTGAACCCGACGCTCGTGCCGCGCGACGCGTCCGGCCCCAGCGAGAAGTCGGCGTAGCCGGGCTCGGGCCACTGCTTCGCTGTTGGCAGAACGGAACCCGCCCCTCAGGCCCTGCTTCGCTCCTAATCTGAAGTGGTGAGCAGCGAAGAGCCGACCGAAGCACTCGTGGCGCGAGACGGCCGCGTCACCCAGGAGTTCCCCGATCTCGCCGGCCCCGGCAAGGGCGACGAGCCCCGCGAGCCCCGCGAGTCCGGCGAGTCCGGCGAGTCCGGCGAGTCCGGCGCCCAGGTGATACCGCTGCGGCCTGTCGGCGGGACGCCCGCCAAGGAGCCGCTGTGGCGGGATGTCGTGGGCGATGTGCTGCGCCGTGAACGGCTCGTGCAGGAGCGGACGTTGAAGGACGTCGCGGAGGCGGCGCAGATCTCGATCCCGTATCTGTCCGAGCTGGAGCGCGGCCGCAAGGAGGCCTCGTCCGAGGTGCTCGCCGCTGCGGCACGAGCTCTGGGACTGAGCCTCACCGACCTGCTGTCCCGCGGCCACGCCGAGATCATCCGGCTCACCGGCGCCGGCGCGCTGAGCGGGGCGGGCGGCAGATCCGGTGCGCGCATCTCGGGCCCGACGGCCAGCATCCACCGCAGCCTTATGCGCCTGGCGGCCTGAGGATCGACAGGTCGGCGGGTCGACGGGTCGACCGGTCGGCGGGTCGACAGGTCGGCCGGTCCGCAGGCTTCCGAGCGCCCGGGAGCCTGCCCCCCCTCCTCGGCCGGCCCGGACCACCAACCCGAGAAGCAAGGTGGAGGGGAGTGGAGGGGAAGCCAACCCCTCCACCCCACCCCTTCCTCAACTCACGCCCCGCACCCCCACATCACGCCGCGTCAGCACCTCGTCCGCGAGGCCGTACGTCACTGCCTCCTGGGCCGTGAAGACCTTGTCGCGGTCCATGTCCTGCCGCAGAGTCGCCACGTCGTGCCCGGTGTGCTGCGAGAGGACCTCCTCGATCTGCGCGCGGATCCGCATCATTTCCTTGGCCTGCACCCGCAGGTCCGCGACCGTGCCGCGCTGGCCGCCACTTGCGGGCTGGCCGAGCAGAACCCGTGAGTGATCGAGGACGAAGCGTCTGCCCTTGTCCCCGCCGGCGAGCAGCACAGCCGCCGTGGACGCGGCCTGGCCCACGCAGAACGTGGAGATCGGCGCGCTGACGAACGTCATCGTGTCGTAGATCGCCATCAGTGAAGTGAACGATCCGCCGGGCGAGTTGATGTAGACGGCGATCTCCTGGGCCGGGTTGGACGCCTCCAGGTGCAGAAGCTGGGCGATCACGACGTTGGCGACGCCGTCGTCGATCTCCGTGCCGAGGAAGATGATGCGCTCGGAGAGAAGCCTGCTGAAGACGTCGTAGGACCGCTCGCCCTGCGGGGTGCGCTCGACGACGTTCGGGATCGTGTACGTACCCATCTCAGAACCCCCTGCGCTGCCTGGCCGCCGCGGGCCGTACGTCGACGAGCGAGGTGACCACATGGTCGACCATGCCGTAGTCCTTGGCCTGTTCGGCGGTGAACCAGCGGTCGCGGTCGCCGTCGCGCGCGATGGTCTCCTCCGACTGGCCGGTGTGCTCGGCGGTGATGCGTTCGATGGACCGCTTCAGATACTCCAGGTTCTCCGCCTGGATCTCGATGTCGGCGACGGCCCCGCCGATGCCCGCGGACGGCTGGTGCATCATGATCCGCGCATTGGGCAGGGCGTACCGCTTGCCGGGAGCGCCGACCGACAGCAGGAACTGGCCCATGCTGGCGGCGAATCCCATGGCGAGCGTGGAGACGTCGTTCGGGATCAGCTGCATGGTGTCGTAGATGGCGAGACCCGCGTGGACCGAGCCGCCGGGGCTGTTGATGTACAGGCTGATGTCCGTGCGCGGGTCCTCGGCCGACAGGAGCAGCATCTGCGCGCACACCCGGTTCGCGGACACCTCGTCGACCTGCGTGCCGAGCACGATGATGCGCTGGCCGAGGAGCTGGGCGGCGAGATGGTCGTCGAAGCGCGTGGGGACGGTGTCCCCCTCCTCGGCGCGCGGGTCCGGCGTACGCACGCGGGCGCCCCCACCCCCGTACCCGCCGCCGGTGATCAGCGAAGTCATGGCCATCGGTCCTCCTGTGTCCGAGCTGTTGCCGAGTCGTCGGCGTCTCGACTCCCAATGTCGGCCCAGGACCGTCGCGAGGACAGAGATCTCTGCCCTGAGCAGATCTGCCCACAGCAGATGGACACCGGAGTCGTACGCTCCACCCGCCGGGCGCAGGCAAAGCCGCAGGTCGGCGGCCCGCGAGGGCGAGACAGTGCCCTCCCGGCCCGCTCGCCACGCATCCGGCCCGCTCACACAGCCCTTAACTCGACGCTCTACATTGCGTGTTGAAGATCTGCGAGCAGCGCCACCAGGAGGAGCCCGTGCCCGACCAGCCCACCCCCGACACGACTCCGGAAGAGCTGCGCGCCCGGATCAACACCACCCAGCCGCACACGGCCCGCATCTGGAACTACTGGCTCGGCGGCAAGGACAACTACGAGGTCGACCGAGCCGCCGGCGACCAGATCCGCCAACTCCACCCAGGCATCGGGGAGTACGCGCGGGCGGACCGCCGCTTCCTCGGCGCGGCCGTGCGGCACCTGGTGAACGACGTCGGCATCCGCCAGTTCCTGGACGTCGGCACGGGCCTGCCCACCGCCGACAACACCCACGAGGTCGCCCAGAGCCTCGCGCCCGAGAGCCGCGTGGTGTACGTGGACAACGACCCGCTGGTCCTCGCCCACGCGCGGGCGCTGCTCACCAGCACCCCGGAGGGCAGAACCGACTATCTCGACGCCGACCTGCGCGACGTAGACACGATCCTGGAGCACGCCGCCAAGACCCTGGACCTCAGCAAGCCGGTGGCCCTCGTGCTGCTCGGCGTCGTCATCTTCATCGAGGACGAACAGGAGGCCCACGCGGTCGTACGACGCCTCATGGACGCCCTGCCCAGCGGCAGCCACCTGGTGCTCTCGCACACCATCACCAGCCCGTCGATGCCGGACGTGGACGCGGCGGTCGCGTTCTGGAACGAGCACGGCACCCCGAAGCTGACCCAGCGCACACCGGCCCAAGTCGGCGAATTCTTCGAGGGGTTGGAGCTCATCGGCCCCGGAGTGGTCTCCTGCAACCGCTGGAACCCGGACATCGCGGACGAGTCGCTGGAGGAGGTGGCGATGTTCGGCGGAGTGGCCGTGAAGCGCTGAAAGGCCTCCGGACACGCCTATGGACAAACACCTCCGGGCACGGCCCCCTGGCCGTGCCCGGTCGGTGAAACCGTGGATCCGTCCGCGCGGTCAGCCCTCGTCCGGAGCCAGCCGCAGCGAGATCGAGTTGATGCAGTACCGCTGATCGGTCGGCGTCGGATACCCCTCGCCCGCGAAGACATGGCCCAGGTGGGAACCGCAGCGGGAGCAGCGGACCTCGGTGCGGACCATGCCGTGGGAGCGGTCCTCGATCAGCTCGACGGCGTCCGACTCCTTCGGGTCGTAGAAGGACGGCCAGCCGCAGTGCGACTCGAACTTGGTCTCCGACGTGAAGAGTTCGGCCCCACAAGCACGACAGGAGTAGACGCCCTTGGTCTTGGTGTCCGTGTACTCACCGGTGAACGCGGGCTCGGTGCCGGCCTGGCGCAGCACGGCGTACTCCGCGGGGCTCAGCTCCGCACGCCACTGCTCGTCCGGCTTCTCGACGTCGTACGACATGATGCGCGTCCCCTCAGTTCGACTCAGTCCGATTCAGTTCGACTCGTTCGCGGCGTCCGACCCCTTCGACAGGCGGTCGAGGATCTTCGGGCCGAGGTCCGTGACGTCGCCCGCTCCCATGGTGAGAACGAGATCGCCGGGCCGTGCCATTCCCGCGACCAGGTCCGGGACGGCGTCCTTGGCGTGCTCGGGCGTGACGTCGGCGCCGGCCGAGCGGGCGGCGTCGATGATGAGCTCGCTGGTGATGCCGGGGATCGGGTCCTCGCGGGCCGGGTAGATGTCGAGGACCACGGACGCGTCGGCGAGCGCCAGGGCCTGGCCCATCTCGACGCCCAGCTCCTGGGTGCGGGAGAACAGGTGCGGCTGGAAGACGACGAGGATCCGGGAGTCCCCGGCGGCGCCGCGGATCGCCTCCAGGTCGGCGTTCATCTCGGTCGGGTGGTGCGCGTACGAGTCGATGACCTGGACGCCGGCGGCCTCACCCTTGAGCTGCAGGCGGCGCTTGACGCCGGTGTACTTGCCGAGCGCCGAGGCCAGGTTGTGCGCCGGGATGCCGAGGGCGACGCCGGCGGCGAGCGCGGCGACGGCGTTGTGCGCGTAGTGCCGGCCGGGGACCGAGACGGTGAAGGTGAGCAGCTTGCCGCCGAGGAGGACGGTGACCTCGCTGGTCAGACCGCGCGGGGTGATCTTCTGGATGCGGACGTCGGCGCCTTCGGACTCGCCGTACGTGACGACGTTCAGGTTCAGGTCGCGGACGCGGCGGGTGAGCTCGGCGGCGCCGGACTGGTCGGCGGCGACGACGAGGGTGCCACCGGGGACGATCTTCCCGGCGAACGTCTCGAAGGACTCGTAGATCTCGTCCATGGACGCGTAGTTGGCGTGGTGGTCGAGCTCCACGTTGAGGACGATGGCGACCTCGGGCGCGTACTTGTGGAAGCTGCGGTCCGATTCGTCGGCCTCGGCGACGAAGATCTCGCCCTCGCCGTGGTGGGCGTTGGAGCCGGGCGCGTCCAGGTCGCCGCCGATGGCGTACGAGGGGTCGAGGCCGAGGGCGGACAGCGAGACCGCGAGCATCGACGTGGTGGTGGTCTTGCCGTGCGTGCCGGCGACCGCGATCGGGCGCAGGCCGGTCATCAGGGAGGCGAGCGCGTCGGAGCGGTGCACCACCGGGATGCCGCGCTCGGCGGCCGCCGCCAGCTCCGGGTTGTCCTCGCGGATCGCGGAGGACACGACGACGGCGGTGGCGTCGGCGGCGAGGTGGGCGGCGTCGTGGCCGATGTGCACGGTCGCGCCGCGCTCGCGCAGCGCCTCGGCGGTCGCCGACTCACGCGCGTCGCTGCCCGCGACCTTGGCGCCGCGCTGCGCGAGGATCTTGGCGATGCCCGACATTCCGGCGCCGCCGATGCCGATGAAGTGCGGTCGGTCCATGGCGGGGGGCAGGCCGGGGGTCATGTACGTCTCCTGGGCGGGCTGGCTGTCCGGGGTCGGCCACCGGTCTCCCGGGGGCCGCGCCCCCGCGCCGGGTCGGGGGCAGGCCCAGCCTATTCGGTGTCCGCGCGGAGCCCTATTTCGCCGCGTACGCGAACCGGCGCCGCGTACGCGTCCACCCTCCTCTTCGGGCGCACTCGCGAAGCCCCCGAGGCCGGGCCCTACTCGCTGTGCGCGTAGAGCTTCAGCACCGGGACCCCCACCTTGTGCCGGGCCCTGGACGCCCAGTCGCGGTGGAAGAACTCCTCCACGTAGTGCGGGGCGGTCAGCACGATGACCTCGTCCGCGCCGGTCTCCTCGGAAACCGTCTTCAGGACGTCGATCGGATGGTCCTCGACGAGCCGGCCGACGGCCTCGCAGCCCGCCTCGCGCAGCGACTTCAGGGAGTGCTCGAGGCCGAGGCGGGCCGGGCCCGTGGCGTCCTCGCCCTCGGGTTCGTCGCCCTCGTGGACTGCGTCCTCGAGCTCGCCGAGGGCGACGTCGTCGAGGGCCCGAAGGAGGCGGTCCTGGTCGCCGCGGGGCTGCATGAGGACGACGAAGGAGACCGTCTCGTCGCCGTGCAACGTGGTGACGAACTCCACGTCCACCGGCGACAGGGACTTCTCGATCATCAAAACGCTCGTGAACGACACGGCGGGCGCCCTTCTCCATACGGGGGCTCGCGCCCCTGCGGAATCTGCGGAATCGATCCTGACCGGGTACCCGCGAGGAGTGCGCTCCCCGCGGGCACGACGGCTGCAAGTCCAGTGTGCCCAGCGGAAGCGAAACGGAACGGCTAATTCCGCCGAATGTCAGGACCTGCGATAGCGGGTGAACAAGAACCCGTCCTGTTCCAGCACAGAGGCGAGCGAGAACCGTTCAGGCAAGGTCATCCGCGGTCCCCCGGCGATCCGCCGGGCGTCGCCGGCCGCCAGCATCGGCGACACGGTCAGGCACAGCTCGTCGAGCACACCGGCCGCCACGAACTGCCCGAGCAGCGTCGGACCGCCCTCGGTGAGCAGCCGCCGGAACCCCTGCTCGGCGAGCACGTCGACGACCCGTCCGGGCTCCACGCCGCGCCCTTCTCCGGCGGTGAGGACCCGGGCGCCGGCCTTCTCCGCGGCGGCCTTGCGCTCGGCGGGGGCGGCCGCACCGGTCAGCACGAGGGTCGGCACGAGCGGCTCGGTGAACAGCGGAAGCGAGAAGTCCAGGTCGAGGCTCGCGCTGATCACGGCGACGGCCGGAGCGGGCTCCTGCCCGGCCGCCGCACGCCGGGCGGCGAAGGCCTCCCGCGCGCGGGCCGGCCGGTACCCCTCCTGGCGTACGGTCTCCGCGCCCGCCACGATCACGTCGGCGAGGCCCCGCAGGGTGCCGAAGATCCGCATGTCGGAGGGGCTGGAGATGGGCTGCGAGCGGCCGTCGTGCATGGCGGCGCCGTCGAGCGTGGAGACCATGTTGGCCCGCAGCACGGGCCGGTCGGACTCGGGGTAGGCGTACCAGTCGGCCAGCTCGTCGAGGCTCCACTCACGGTCGACGCCGAGGTCCGCGCCGGGGCGGGGCGCCGCGTGGGCGTCGGCGGCGGGGGCGGCCTCGGGGCCCCCTGCCGGTGTCTGGTCGGTCACAGGGAACAGGCTGCGCATGTCCCGCAGTCTCGCACGGCGCTTAAAGTGAGGAGTTGTGTCGTCCTCCCCTGCCTCCTCCGCCTCCCCCGCCGGTACGAGCCCGATAGCGGACCCGTCCCCGCTGTCGCTCTGTGCCCGCGAGCCGCACGTCCCCGCCGACCGTCTGGTCGCCGAGATGGTGCCGCCGCCGCGCTTCCAGTCGGCCCGCTTCGAGACGTACGTCCCCGACCCCGGCCAGCCCAGCCAGGCCGAGGCCGTGAACGTGCTGAGCGGCTTCGCGGGGACGCTCGGCGGGGCGCACGCCAGCGGCTCCGGCAAGCGCCGCTGGTTCTCCCGCAAGGCCGAGGCCAAGCCGGCCGGTCCGCGCGGCGTGTACCTGGACGGCGGGTACGGCGTGGGCAAGACGCACCTGCTCGCCTCGCTCTGGCACGCCACCCCGGCCGAGCCCGCGCTCAAGGCGTTCGGCACGTTCGTGGAGCTGACCAACCTGGTCGGCGCCCTCGGCTTCCAGCAGACCGTGCAGACCCTCTCCGGTCACCGGCTGCTCTGCATCGACGAGTTCGAGCTGGACGACCCGGGCGACACGGTGCTCGTCTCCACCCTGCTCGGCAAGCTCGTGGACGCGGGCGTGGCCCTGGCCGCCACGTCCAACACGCTGCCCGGCAAGCTCGGCGAGGGCCGGTTCGCGGCGGCCGACTTCATGCGCGAGATCCAGGGCCTGTCGGCGCACTTCCGCGCCCTGCGCATCGACGGCGAGGACTACCGTCACCGCGGCCTGCCCGAGGCCCCTCCGCCGTACAGCGACGAGCGCGTCACGAAGGTCGCGTACGCCACCGAGGGCGCCTCGCTCGACGACTTCCCGCACCTGCTCGACCACCTCGCGAAGGTCCACCCGAGCCGGTACGGGGCGCTGACCGACGGCCTGCGCGCGGTGTGCCTGACCGGGGTGACGCCGGTGCCCGACCAGTCGACGGCGCTGCGGCTCGTGGTCCTGGCCGACCGGCTCTACGACCGCGAGGTGCCGGTCGTCGCGTCCGGGCTGCCCTTCGACCGGCTGTTCAGCGAGGAGATGCTGAAGGGCGGGTACCGCAAGAAGTACTTCCGCGCGATCTCCCGCCTCACGGCCCTCGCCCGCGACTCCCGCAAGATCCCGGGCGCACAGGAAGGCTGAGGCCCGCAAGATCCGGGGCGGGCGGGGAAGCCGGCCCCGGATCACGGGCCCGGAGCAGGGGCCGCGGAGGTCCGCGGGCGGGGACGGACACGAAAATCCGCCTCTACGCGCGTGGTTCCCGGAGCGGCAGCTGCGTGGTACACACAGCGGGTCGTATTTCCTGTCCGCCAGCAGGGAGTTGCCCGTATGTCAGAAACACGACAGTCCGAACGCCCCACCGCGACCAGACGCCAAGTCCTCGCCGGGACCGGTGCGTTGGGAGTCGGGATCGCATTCACCGGGGCCGTGTCGGAACTCTTCGCCGGTACGGCCGCCGCGCACGGCCGGGCCGGCTACGGGCCGCTCGTGCCCGACCCGGACGGCCTTCTGGATCTGCCGAAAGGGTTCCGCTACAAGGTTCTCTCCCGCGAGGGCGACGCGCTCCGCTCGGGCGAGGGCAAGGTGCCCAGCAACCACGACGGCATGGCCGCCTTCCGGGGCCGCGCCGGCGGCACCAACCTGGTCCGCAACCACGAGAACCGGGTCACCGCGAAGATCGGCGTGCCCACGGTCCCGGGCCTGACGTACGACCCGGCCGCGAAGGGCGGCTGCACCCGGATCGCGCTCGACGCGCGGAACAACGTGACGGACGAGCGCGTCGCCATCGCCGGTACGGCGGTCAACTGCGCGGGCGGGCCCACCCCTTGGGGCACCTGGCTCACCTGCGAGGAGACCGAAGACAAGGCCGGCACCAACGGCTACACCAAGGACCACGGCTTCATCTTCGAGGTCGACCCGGTCGACCCGCGCCGCACCGGGGCCATCCCGCTGACCGCGATGGGGCGCTTCCAGCACGAGGCGATCGCCGTCGACCCGGGCCGCGGCGTCGTCTACGAGACCGAGGACGCCTTCGAGAAGCCCTTCGGCCTCTTCTACCGCTTCCTGCCCAACAAGCCCGACGGCGGCCGCGGTTCCCTGCTCGGCGGCGGCAAGCTGCAGGCCATGCGGGTGCCGGGGGTCCCGGACCTGTCCCGGATCCAGGAGACCGGCGCCCGCTTCGACAACATCGAGTGGGTCGACGTACCCGACCCGCTGGCCGTGCAGACGCCCATCCGGCACCAGGACTTCGGGCCGAAGGGCATCACGCACGCCCAGAAGCTGGAGGGCTGCTACTGGGGCGGCAAGTGCGTGTACTTCGTGTCCAGCTACGCGAAGAGCGCGGAGGGCTCGGCCGCCGACCACTACGGCCAGATCTGGCGGTACGACCCGTCGGCGCGCAGCCTCACCCTCGTCATCGTCTTCGGCCCCGACACCGACCTGCAGCTGCCCGGCGAGGAGCCGGACAACATCTGCCTCGCACCCAGCGGCGGCCTGATGATCTGCGAGGACGGCGAGGGCGCCCAGCACGTCTTCGGCCTCACCCGCGGCGGCGAGGTCTACGCGATGGCGCGCGGCCGGCAGAACATCGGCACGCCCGAGGAGCCCGAGTGGGGCGAGTTCGCGGGCGTCACGTTCTCCCCCGACCAGGACACGATGTACGTGAACTGCTACACGCCGGGCACGACGTTCGCCGTGACCGGCCCCTGGCACAGCTGACCGCCTGCCCGCACGGCCCGCGGCCACGACGGCCCCGCCTCCGCCCCCTTCCCGGGGGCGGGCGCGGGGCCGTCCGCGGTCGCGGTGCCCGCCCGCGCGGAGCAGGATCAGGGGAGGCGGAAGGGGTGCGCGATGCCGAAGAAGAAGGCGAAGGGCGAGCCGAGCCTCGGTGACCTGTTGCGCGTCCCCGAGGGCGAGCGGGTGGACCTCTCCGCGTACGACAGCCGCGCGAAGCCCGGCGCTCCCGACGGCAAGAAGGCGGGCACCGAGGCGACGGCCCGGATGGCCGCGGTCCTGTCCGACCTGCAGGAACGGCTGTTCGCGGCCAGCACCGGCGGCGACCGGCGGCGGCTGCTCCTCGTCCTGCAGGGCATGGACACCTCCGGCAAGGGCGGCACGGTCAAGCACGTCATCGGTCTGTTCAACCCGTCCGGCTGCCGTATCAAGGCCTTCAAGGCGCCGACGGCGGAGGAGCGGGGCCATCCGTTCCTGTGGCGCATCGCGCAGGCCCTGCCGCAGCCCGGCGAGATCGGCATCTTCGACCGCTCGCACTACGAGGACGTGCTGATCGCCCGCGTCCGCGAACTCGCCCCCCGCCCTCAGCTCGGCCGCCGCTACGGCCAGATCAACCGCTTCGAGAAGAACCTCGTCGAGGACGGTGTGACGGTGGTGAAGTGCTTTCTGCACATCGGGTACGAGGAGCAGCGCCGCCGGCTCCTGCGGCGCCTGGACCGCCCGGACAAGCAGTGGAAGTTCGACCCGTCCGACATCGCCGAGCGCACGCGCTGGCCCGCGTACCAGGAGGCGTACGAACTGGTCCTGGAACGCTGCTCGACGGCCTGGGCGCCCTGGTACGTGGTGCCCGCCGACCGCAAGTGGTACCGGAACTGGGCGGTCAGCACGCTGCTCAAGGAGCATCTGGAAGCGCTCGATCCGCAGTACCCGGAGGCGGAGTTCGACGTGGCGGCGTGCCGGGAGCGGCTGCTCGACGGAACGTGAGCCGGCCGTCAGCCGCCGCCCCCGCCGAGTTCCCGCTCGATCCACTCCACCCCGAACTCCACGACCCGGCGGGCCTCGAAGAGGTGGCTCTCGGCCGCGCCGACCCTGCCGGTCCTGCCGTGGCCGGCGGCGAGCAGGGCGCGGGTGATGGTCTCGAAGGCGTCCTCGCCGTCGGGCACCACGGGCGTGTAGTCGAAGGCTCCGTTCTCCGAGTCGATGTCGGTGAACCGCCTCCACACCCGCCGCCCGTCCTCCAGGACCGGCTGTTCGTACGTGACGTACCGCTTGCCCGGGGCCTGGGCGAGGGCCTCGGCGTGGTGGAGGAGGGTGAGGGTGTCGAGGGGTGCGCCGAGGAGGAGGACGCGGCCGTCGCGGGCGGTGAGGCGGGCGAGGGGGCTGTCCGGTCCGTGCGGGTGGTCCCACGGGTGGTCGGCGGTGAGCTCGGCGGCGGCCGGGCCGAGGGCGGCGAAGCTCGCGTCCGGGTGGCGGCTGCGGAGGGCTCCGGGGGTGCGGCGCAGCGCTTCCGGGAGGCGGCCGTTGGCGTGGTCGCAGTCGCTGAACTCCGGGTCGTAGGCGGGGTGTTCGGCGCGTACGGCGTCCTGCCAGGGGCGCGGCCAGGTGTCGAAGTCGTACGGCGGGGCGTCGTTCCAGCCGCAGGTGACCATGAGGGTGCCGGTGGGGCCGACGGTGTCGCGGAGGGCGTCGACGAGGGTGGCGGCGCCGCCCGCGACATAGCCGATGGCGGACATCCGGGTGTGGAACATGACGGTGTCGCCGGGGGTGAGCCCGAGTGCGGTCAGGTCGCGGCGCAGACGGCTACGGGTGACGGGCCCGCCGGACCGGTCGAGCAGCGCGCGTTCGTCCATGGGCGGTGGGCCTTCCGGGGTCAGTCGATGGCGGTGGGAACCATGGTGGCAGTCGGTGGGGGTGAGGGGCCGTCACACGGGCTGTGGGTACCGCCCGTACGGACCGCCCGGACGGCTCGGCCCGGCTGGGCGATTTATCCGATTTGCAGCGTTATCGTCGCCGGGTGATCGCTCCCGTACGAAGACTCGCCGCCCTCTGCGTCCTCGGCGCCGTCGTCACCGGCTGCGGTGCCGGATCCTCCGGCGGCACCGGCCGCACGTCCGCCCCCGACCCGGCCCGGGCCTCCGCTTCCGCCTCTCCCGGCCGTTCCGCCGCCGCACGTCCGCCCACGCTCGCGCCCGGGCCCGCGGGGCTCGCGCCGGTGTTCAAGAACGGGAAGCGGAACGCCGGTTCGGCCCACGGCAAGACCGTCGCGCTGACCTTCGACGCCGACATGACCGCCGACCAGGGCCCGCGCGCCGCCTCCGGCGAACGGTTCGACAACCCGGCGCTGCTCGCGACGCTGCGCCGCCTGAAGGTGCCGTCGACGGTGTTCATGACCGGGCGTTGGGCCGAGGAGTACCCGGACCAGGCCAGGTCGATCGGCTCGGACCCGCTGTTCGAGGTGGCCAACCACTCGTACAGCCACTACGCGTTCACCTCGCGCTGCTACGGGCTGCCGACGGTCGCGCCGCGGAAGATGCGGGCGGATGTGGAGCGGGCGTACGCGGCGTTCCGGAAGGTCGGGATCAAGAACGCGATGCCGTACTTCCGCTTCCCCGGCGGGTGTTACGACCGTACGGCCCTGCGGAACGTCGCGCGGGCGGGCGTGACGGCGGTGCAGTGGGACGTCGTCAGCGGCGACGCGTTCGCCACGGACGCGGACGCGGTGGCGGACGAGGTGCTGCGGAGAGTGCGGCCCGGTTCGGTGGTCGTCATGCACTGCACGCGGAGCGCGGCGCCGACGACGGAACGCGCGGTCCGGAAGGTCGTGCCGGAGTTGCGGAAGAGGGGGTACCGGTTCGTGCGGGTGTCGGAGTTGATCGGGGGGACGGGGAGCTAGGCCCTGTGGTCGTGTCCGCGGCGAAGCCGCTGATGTCACCGCTGATGTCACAGCCCCGCGCCCCTGCCGGGCCCCTCACGTGCGTCGTGACGTCAGCGCGCAGGCCGTTGCCGCAGCTCCCGCCGCCGCCAGCACCGCAAGGGCGAAGGGGACGAGCAGGACCGGGACCGTGCCCGTGCGGGAAGCCGTGATCAGGGACCACACCACCTCCCGCGCGGGCGAGCCCGCCGTCACCACCGCGAGGAGCGCGAGCAGCGCCGTCAGCCCCACCGACCAGCCGGGGCTGCGCAGCAGCGGCCAGGTGCAGAGCGTGCCGACGGCCGTGCCGACCAGTGCGCACACGCCCACCGCGAGCGCCGCCGCCCCGATCATCGGCAGCGGCTCGACCCGTACCTGGTGGCTCGTGTTCCACCAGCCGCTGATCGCCACCACCACCGCGCTCCCCGCCGCCCCGAGCGCCACCGCACCGGTCGACGCCGTGAGCAGCGCGGCGAGATGCGTGCGGGCCGGACTCGTCGCGGCGGCCGTGACATGGCGGGCCGCGGGCGGTTCCTGTGTGGCGCAGATGCGGGCCAGCCAGGCGGCGACGGGCAGCAGCGCGGCGTCGGCGTACCCCAGCGAGTCGAGCACCGGGTCGCCGGCCTGCGCGCCGACGGCGACCAGCGCCGCGTAGACGAGCACGGGCGGCAGCCAGCGCTGGGAGCGGAGCAGGAGCGCCGAGTGGTAGCGCAGCAGGGCGGTCATCGGGGGTACGGGTCCTCGGTGCGCGGGCGGGGGTACGGGTCCTCGGTGCGCGGATCGGGGTGGGGCGAAGCGGGGCTTGGTTCGGGCGACGCCCCGGGCCCCCGTTCGTGCCCCCGTTCGGGCTCCGGTTCGGGGTGCCGTTCCGGCCGGCGTACCGAGCGGATGTGCCAGGGCGGGTCCGCGTGCAGCAGCGCCCGCAGGACGGTGTCCGAGTGTGCGGGCGTGGTCGTGATGCGGGCCGTGCCCGTCGCGTCGGCCTCGGCGCGCGTGCCGTCGGGGAGGCCTGCGGGCAGGGGCGTGCCCGCGCGGGCGTGGGCGACGACCGTGACCCGCGCCGTCGGCTCCGCGGGCCGGGCCGTGTCGGGGACGAGGGCCGTGCCGTCGACCCGGTGGGCCGCGTCGACCGCGCCCGCGAGGCGCCGCGGATCGTGGTCGACGTACACGACCGCCGTACCGCCGGACGTCAACTCGCCCACCGCGAGGTCGAGTTCGGCGCGGGCCGCGGTGTCGAGGCCGGTCCAGGCCTCGTCCAGGACGAGCAACTCCGGCTCGGCGAGCAGGGCCTGGGCGACGGCGACCTTCTGGCTGGTGCCCTTGGACAGCTCGCGCAGCGGCGTGCCCGCGTGCCCGTTCGCGCCGAAGCGCTCCAGCCACGCCCGCGCGCGGGCGGTGGCGACGGGCGCGCGCAGGCCGTGCACGCGCCCCAGGTGCGTGAGGTAGCCGAGCGCCGTGAACGGCAGGGCGGACGGGAAGCGTTCCGGTACGTACGCGGTGCGCGGTCGGCCCTCGACGCGGCCCTCGCTGGGCGCGTCGATCCCGGCGAGGAGCCGCAGCAGCGTCGACTTGCCGCTGCCGTTGGCCCCGGAGATCCGCAGCAGCGCCCCTGGCGGCACGTCCAGGTCGACGCCGCGCAGCACCCAGGGGCCGGCCGGTCCGTAGCGCCGGCCGACCCCGGTGAGGCGCATCGCGGCCGTACGCGTACGCGCGGTACGGGCCCGGTGCACGTCGGCGGTCAGTTCTGGCCGGGCTTGTGCGGGAGGGCCTCGCTGGGGCGCACGATCACGAATCCGTCGCCCTGCAGCATGAGTTGGACGGCCTCGCCGGAGCCGCCGCGGATCATCGAGCCGAAGCTCTGCGAGCGGTGCAGCGAGGTGTGCAGCTGGGAACTCCAGCCGACGACGGCGTCCGTGTCCACGTACACCGGGGCCTGCTGGCCGACGGGGATGACGATCGGGTCGCCCTCGCAGATCACGGCGAGCTTGCCCTGACCGGTGAAGACGCTGTTGAACAGGCCGCCGCCGGCCATGCCCGCGCCCTTCACGGTCTGGATGTCGTACGACAGGGTCGGGTCGAAGCAGAGGACGTTGCGGCCGTTGATGGTGAGGGAGTCGCCCGGGTCGATGTCGACGATGAAGCAGTTCGCCGCCTCCTGCGCGAACCACGCCTCGCCCTGGCCGCGCACCGCCATCAGCGCGAGGCCCTCACCGGTGACGGCCCGCTTGAGCATGCCGCCGACGCCCTGACCCTTGCGCTCGAACTGCAGGTTGCCGCGGAAGGCGATCATGGAGCCCTGGCGGGCGTACATCTCGCCGTTCACCACGTACTTGACGGACTTCGAGTTCTGCAGGCTCATGCCCGGCGCCGTGGCGGGCTGTGCCATGTTCTGCGACGCGAACAGTTCGCTCTTCATTCGTACCCCCGGTGCTGCTGTGCTGCCGCCGTCGTCCCGGCCTCCCCGGCCGGGCGCGCCCTCCCTGGTCCGGAGGGCTGCGACGACTCTATCGGGGGCGCGGCTCCCGGCGGGAGGGCTGTCGGCGCGCGCTGGCACACTGGACGGGGTGAGCAGCCTGAAGACGCCGAACCCCTCCGCCGAGCCCGCGCCCGAGTCCCGCGACTCCGGCGACGCCCGTGACTCCCGTGACGAGGCGCCGCAGTTCGTCCTTCCCCTCGTCGTGCACGTCGAGAAGAGCGCGCCGCCCGCGCGCACCGACGCCCTGGAGACCGCGGCCCGTGCCGTCCTGACCCTCCTCGCCGACGAGCGCGCCCTCGGCGAGGGCGAGTGGGCCGAGGCCGTGCGCGACTGGCAGGACGCCCGCATCCGCAAGGTCGTACGGCGGGCGCGCGGCGCCGAGTGGCGGCGGGCGGAAGCGCTGCCGGGGATCACGGTGACCGGCGCGACGGCGGACACGGGCGCGGAGACGGACACGGGCGCGGGGACGGGCACGGGCGCGGAGGTCCGGGTCTACCCGCCGGTGCCGCTCGACGGCTGGCCCAAGGACCTGGCCCGCCTCCAGGTGTCCGGCACGGACCTCGACGACCCGCAGCCGCCGCCCGCGCCCGAGCCGGGCCTGCCGGTGCTGTGGCTCAGCCCGGACCTCGACATGTCGGCGGGCAAGGCGATGGCCCAGGCGGGGCACGGCGCCCAACTCGCCTGGTGGGAACTGTCGGACGAGCAGCGCGAGCAGTGGCGTGCGGCCGGTTTCCCGCTCGCGGTCCGCACGGCCGCCCCGGACCGCTGGCGCGAACTGGTCGCGAGCGGACTGCCGGTCGTACGGGACGCGGGCTTCACGGAGATCGCCCCGGGCTCCTGCACGGTGGTGGCCGACCACCCGGGGCTGGCCCGCTAGCTGCCGCTCCGGAGTTCGACGGCGCCCTCGAAGAACCGTCGCGGCACCTCCCGCAGCATCACGTCGAAGACGTCCCGCCCCACGCCCCGCCCCTCCGCGTACGGGATGACGTCCTCGAAGAGGTGGGTGTAGTGCCACTGCGGGAGGAGGGCGAGGACCGCGGGGTCGAGCCAGTCGATGTAGCAGGACGCGTCCTGGGAGAGGACCATGCGGTCGGTGCAGCCGCGGCGGACCAGTTCGATCAGCGTGTCCGCGCGCTCCGCGAACGTGACGTCGAGGTTGATGCCGAAGCGGTCCATGCCGAGGACGAAACCGGCGTCGGCGAGCTCCTCCAGGTGGTCGCAGTCCGTTGTGTCGCCGCTGTGGCCGAGGACGATCCGCCCCGGGTCGACGCCCTCCTCCGCGCACATCACCCGCCGTACGTCCCGACCGGTGTGCGAGCCCGGGTGGGTGTGCACCGTGATCGGCACGCCCGTCTCCAGGTGCGCCCGCGCCACCGCGCGCATCACCCGCTCGACGCCCGGCGTCAGCCCCTTCTCGTCGATCGCGCACTTCAGCATCCCGGCCCGCACTCCCGTGCCCGCGATCCCGTCCCGGATGTCGCCGACGAACATGTCGACCATCGGATCCGGCACCGCCGTGCCCAGCGCCTCGTCGAGCGCGGGCCCGCGGTGGTGGAAGTAGAACGGGACGTCGTCGTACGTGTAGACGCCCGTGGCCACGACGATGTTCAGCGGGGTCGACTCGGCGATCCGCTGCACGCGGGGGATGTAGCGGCCGAGCCCGATCACGGTGGGGTCGACGATCGTGCGCACCCCGGCGTCGTACGCGCGCTGCAGCCGCTCGACGGCGTCGGCGACCCGGGCGTCCTCGGAGCCCCACTCCTCGGGGTGGTTGGCCTGGACGTCGGCGGTGAGCACGAAGAGGTGCTCATGCATCAGCGTCACTCCGAGAGCACTGCTCTCGACCGGGCCGCGGACGGTCTGGACCTGTGTCATCGGGGTTCCTCTCCGGAAGAGCCGATCAAGGCCGCCCCAACCTCCGCCCGTACGCACGGTGCGTCAACCCGGGCCGCACGGTGAGTCGCGTCACTCCCCCGCGAGCAGCCCCGCCCTCCTCAACTTCCTTCTTCCGCACGGATGTTGAACGCGCCCACGATGCGCTACGTATGCCTTCGCAGACCCGTACGCGTCCGGCCGCCCCGGGAGGCGAGGCACTTGTTCCGACGCATCAACGGCACGGTCCTGATCATCACCGCCCTCGTCGCGACCCTCGGCGCGCTGGCCTTCCCCGTCTGGTCGTACGGCGACCGCTCCGGGACCGGGCAGGCGAACCTGGACGCGTCCAGCGTCGCCACCCGGTGGGGGCCGCTGTCGGCGACCGACCGGGACTTCGTCGTGAAGGTCAGGCTCGCCGGGCTCTGGGAACTCCCGGCCGGTCAGCAGGCCGTCGACCGCGCGCCGAGCGAGGCGGTCAAGGCGGCCGGCGACCATCTCGTCGTCGGGCACACCGACCTCGACCGGCGCGTGCGCGACGTCGCCGCCCAGCTCGGCCTCGAACTGCCGAACCAGCCCAACGAGCAACAGCAGGGCTGGCTGGACGAGTTGACGGCGGCCAGCGGCGAGACGTACCAGCGGAAGTTCGCGAACCTGCTGCGCGCCGCGCACGGCAAGGTGTTCTCGCTGATCGCGCAGGTGCGGCACACCACCCGCAACAGCCTGGTCCGGCAGCTCGCGAGCGACGCCAACCAGACCGTGCTCGACCACATCACGATGCTGGAGGCCACCGGGCTCGTGGACTTCGACGCCCTCGCCGCCGAAGCCGCCGCCCAGGCCACCGCGAGCCCGACCGGACCGCCGCCGCCCTCGGGCCCGCTGCCCGCCGATCCGGTGCCGGCGACGCCGAGCGGCGACCAGTCGTTCACGTCCCGGCCGAAGCCGCGCACAGGCACCTGAAACCTCAAATCAACCTCTGAACGTCCCTGCCAGTGGGTTCGGCGGCGAACGCCGGGGCCATGACACCTGCACGCACAGTGTGGTGCCGAGACACAGCCGTGCGGCGAAGGAGGGGGACATGCAGCAGACAGCACACCGGGAGCACCGGGGACAGGCTCCGCACCGGGGGCAGGCTCCGCGCCTGGGACAGGTGCCGCACCTGGGCACCGGCATGGGCTGGCGCCCGGAGATCGCCGAGGCCGTGGAGCGGATGCCGGGGCTCGACTGGGTCGAGGTCGTCGCCGAGAACGTGTGCCCCGGCCACATCCCCGACTCCCTGCTCCGGCTGCGCGAGCGCGGCGTCACCGTCGTACCGCACGGCGTCGCCCTCGGCATCGGCGGCGCCGAACGGCCCGACCCGGAGCGGCTCACCGCGCTCGCCGAGCGGGCCGAGGCACTGGGTTCGCCGCTGGTCACCGAGCACATCGCGTTCGTCCGCGCGGGCGGCGCCCTGACCGCGTCGCCGCGCCTGGAGGCCGGGCACCTGCTGCCCGTGCCGCGCACCAAGGACTCCCTGGACGTGCTGTGCGAGCACGTCCGCATCGCCCAGGACGCGCTGCCGGTGCCGCTCGCGCTTGAGAACATCGCCGCCCTCATCTCCTGGCCGGGCGAGGAGATGACGGAGGGGCAGTTCCTGTACGACCTGGTGGACCGGACCGGCGTACGCCTGCTCATCGACGTCGCCAACCTGCACACCAACCATGTCAACCGCGGCGAGGACCCGTGCGCGGCCCTCGACGAGCTGCCGGTGGAGGCGATCGCGTACGTGCATGTGGCGGGCGGCTTCGAGCGGGACGGGGTGTGGCACGACAGCCACGCCCACCCGGTCACGCAGCCCGTCCTCGACGTCCTCGCCGAACTCGCCTCGCGCGTCAGCCCGCCCGGTGTGCTCCTGGAGCGGGACGAGAACTTCCCGGCGCCCGAGGAGCTGGAGGAGGAGCTGCAGGCGATCCGCCGCACCGTCGCGTCCGCCGCCGCCCGCCTGGACGTTCCGGGCACGGCCCGCCTGGACGTTCCGGGCACGGCCCGCCTGGACGTTCCGGGCACCGCGGCGGAGCGTACGGCCGAGGTGACCGAGCCTTGCACCGGTGCCTCCGCCCCGGAACCGGCCGCCACTGCCGCCCCTGCCCCTGCCACAGCCACAGCCACTGCCACAGCCACTGCCACTGCCACTGCCACTCCCGCCGAGCGCGTCACGGTCGCCCGCCCGTCCGGCGCGCCGCTGACCTGCGGCACTCGCGAGGGGACTGCGGACGCGGAGCAGGGGCCGTACGAGGGGGCGGAGCCCCGAGCCGCCGCCCCCGAAGCCGAAGCGAACCCCTCCGCCCCCGCCCGCCAGCGGCTCGCGCTCGCTCAGGCCGCGCTGCTGTCCGCGCTCGTCGCCGGGACGCCCGCGCCCGAGGGGTTCGACCGGCAGCGGCTCGCCGTGCAGAGCCGCGCGCTCACCGGCAAGCGGGCCGACGTGGTCGCGAAGGTCGCGCCCGAACTCCCCCGGATCCTCGGCGACTCGTACCGCCGCAGCTTCTTCGCGTACGCCGCGACGCGCCCCATGACCGGCGGCTACCGGCGCGACGCCCTCGACTTCGCCGAGCATCTGCTGCTCGAAGGCGGGCCCGAAGGGGCCGACGCCCGGCGGGAGTTGAGCGACTGGTGGCTGGCGCGCTCCGGCCCGGCCCCGGTCTCCGCCCACCCGGTGGCCCGCCTCGTCCGCCGGGCCCGCTACGCCCTGACCGGACGGTGAGAACCATGTACCTCCTGTTGATGCTCCTGTACTGGCTCGGCCTCGGCGGCTCCGCCGTCTGGCTGCTCGTCTCCGTCGTCAAGGCCCGCTCGGCCAACGCGCCCCTGCACGCGTACGTGACCGACCCGCTGGACGCGGCGTTCCTCGCGGGCGGCCCCGGCCGAGTCGCGGACACGGTCCTCGCGGCGATGCACGCCGACGGGCGGCTCGCCGTGGCCGGGCCGGGGGTGGTCGGCGTACGGCAGGCCGTGGCGCACCACCCGGTGGAGCGCGCCGTCCTCGACACGCACGCCGCCGCGCCCAGCGGCGCCCTGCACTGGCTGCGGATCGGCGTGATGCGCAGCCCGGCCGTGCAGGCGGTCGGCGACGGGCTCGCGCAGCGCGGGTTCCTGCACCGGCCGGACGCGCACCGGCCGCTGCGCCGCTGGGCAGGGCTGCAGACCGGGCTTTCCTTCCTGTCGTTCCCGCTGGCGATCGTCCTGACGGTGGTCCAGTACTCGGCGCTCGACGGCGCCGGGTTCGCCGTGCCGTTCATCCTCGGCGCACTGCCGGTGACGGGCGCCGGGTTCGTGATCGGCGTGGTGTGCATGGCGATGACCGGCTCACGGATGACCGGGGCGGGCAAGCGGGCCCTCGCGCACTTCCGCGCGATGCGCGACCACGCCGACCCGGTGCACCTGGTGGCCTGCGACGGGCCGCGGTCCGTTCCCGACGCGGTGATGCGCGACCAGCTGACGACGGCCAGCCGGATGCGCGCCAACAGCACGGCGGCCGGGGCGGGTTCGACCCCGCTGGTGTTCGTCGGCGACACCTCGGTGACGTGGTGCGGGGGCGGCGGAGGCGGCTCCTCGTGCGGCGGCTCGTCCTGCGGAGGGTCGTCGTGCGGCGGCTCCTCGGGCGGGTCCAGCTGCGGTGGAGGCGGAGGCGGCGGCTCGTCGTGCGGCGGAGGTGGCGGCGGGGGCGGTGGCGGAGGCTGCGGCGGCGGCTCCTGACGGGGCGGTCGCGGCGGCTCCTGACGAGTCGGGTGCGCGACGACCGTACGGGACGAACCGCACGTACACCGCACACGGTGACCTACCGGCCCGTATCGCTAAGTCGTCACCGACCGTCATCCGGCGTCCGCATCGTGAACGCCCCATGGCGCGCCGCCCCTCGTGTCGCATACAAAATCCGCCATGTCCGCCATGTTCTGGGTTCTGTTCCTCGTGCCGGCCTGGGCCTTCGCCGGGGTGGCCTGCGCCCGGCTGTGCGTCGCGGCGGCCCGCGCCGCGGACAGCCCCGCGGCCGAGCAGCGCGCGGCCGTACGCCATGAACTGACCCTGTACGAGGCCGCGTTCCTGGCCGGCGGTCCGCGCCGGGTCGCCGATCTGACGCTGGTGTCGATGGCCGGAGCGGGCCGGCTGCTGCTCGCGCACACCGGCTGGGCGACCGTCGTCGACCCGGAGGGCCGGGACGAGATGGAGCGTTCGGTGATCGGCGCGATCGGCCCCGAGGGACAGCAGCGGATCGCCCCGGTGCGGGCGTCGGCCGCGGCGACGGTCCCGGTGCGGGCCCTCGCCGAGCGGCTCACCGCGGCCGGTCTCGCCGTGCCGACCGCGGCGCGGCTGCATGTCACGGGCGCGATCCGGCAGGTGCGGGCGGCGGCGCTCGCGGTCCTCGGGCTCGGCACGGTGGCGCTCGCCCTGCACCCGGCGGACGCGGGCAGTCCGATGCCGCTCCTCGCCTGGTTCGCGCTGCCGCTCGCGCTCACGCTGGGCTCACTGGTGATCGCCCGGGCCGAGATCCACTCGTACACGCGCTGGGCCTCGCCCGCCGGCCGGCGGCTGCTCGGGACGCTCGGGCCCGTGCTGCACGAGCGGGACCCGCTCGCGGCGGTCGCGGTGCTCGGCGTGGACGCGCTGCCCGACCCCCGCCTGCGCGCCGCGTTCGGACACGGGCGCACTCGTCAGGGTCAATAGCCCTGACCAGGCGCGGCGTTGCTTTACTTCGCCGATCGCCCGCCGAAGGATCCCTGGTGTTCTGCTGCCGTCCGCCGCCGTCCGAAGGGATGCGAAGCACGATGCGTGCACCACTGCTGCTGTACGGATTCGCCGGTTCACTGGTCCTCACCGCCCTGGCCGCCGCCCCCGCGGGCAGCGCTCCGGCGGCGAGCCCCCAGGCGGGAAGCACCCCGGCGGAAAGCACGCCGGCGAGAAGCTCCCCGACCGGAAGCTCCCCGGCGGCGAACGCCCTCACCGCAGACGCCCCCGCACTCCTGGAGTCGGCGGAGGCGCGCGGCACCGCGGAGGCGGCTCGGCGGGCCGCGGCCGCCGGGCTGGACTGGGCCGCGTGCCCCAAGGCGGAGGCCCTGCCGGACTCCGTGCGGTGCGCGACCGTGACCGTGCCCCTCGACTACGCCCGCCCCGACGGCCGCAAGATCAAGCTGACCGTGAGCCGGGTCAAGGCCAGGGGCGAGGCGTCCGAGCGGCAGGGCGCGTTCCTGTTCAACCCGGGCGGCCCCGGCGGCTCGGGGATGTACTGGCCGCTCGCCGCGGACACCCCGGAGTGGCGGCCGATCTCGAAGGCGTACGACTTCGTGGGCTACGCCCCGCGCGGAGTGGGCCGCTCCGCTCCGTTGTCGTGCCAGGACCCGAAGGAGTTCGCGAAGGCCCCGAGCGACGAGCCGACGCACCCGGACAGCGCGCACAAGCGGAAGCGGGTCGCCGAGGCGAAGGCGTACGCGGAGGGCTGCGCGAAGAACGCGGGCGACGCGCTGCGCCACTACACGACGCTGAACAACGCCCGCGACCTGGACGTGCTGCGCGCTGCCCTCGGCGAGAAGAAGCTCAACTTCATGGGCGCCTCGTACGGCACGTACTTCGGCTCCGTGTACGCGACGCTGTTCCCCTCGCATGTGCGGCGCATGGTCTTCGACTCGGCGGTGAACCCGGACCCCGAGCAGATCTGGTACCGGAACAATCTGCAGCAGTCGCTGGCCTTCGAGACCCGCTGGTCCGACTTCCGCGGCTGGGTCGCCAAGCACCACAAGACGTACCGCCTCGGCTCCTCCGTCGAAGCCGTGCAGAGCAGCTACGAGAAGGTGCGCGACCGGCTCGCCCGCAAGCCCGCCGGCGGCCGGGTCGGGCCGGGCCAGCTGCAGTCGGCGTTCCTGCAGGCCGGGTACTACGACGACTTCTGGCCGCGCAGTGCCCTCGCCCTGTCGAAGTATCTGAAGGGCGACCCGAAGCCGCTCGTCGAGCTGGCCGCGCCGAAGCCGGCCTCGGCGGTGGAGGACGAGAACGGCAACGCGGTCTACACGGCGGTGGAGTGCAACGACTCGGCGAACTGGCCGCGGGACTTCGCCGACTGGGACCGCGACAACTCGGCCCTGGCCCGGCTCGCCCCGTTCGAGACGTGGGACAACGCGTGGATGAACCTGCCCTGCGCGTACTGGCCGGCGCCGCGGCAGCAGCCGGTCGACGTGCGGACGGCGCCGGGTGAGCTGCCCGCCACGCTGATCCTCGCGGCGGAGCGGGACGCGGCGACGCCGTACCGGGGTGCGGTCGAACTGCACCGCAGGCTGGCCGGGTCGGCGCTGGTCACGGAGCGGGACGCGGGCACGCACGGCGTCGCGGGCGGCCCCAACAAGTGCGTCAACGGCCATGTGGCGACGTACATGCTGTCGGGGCGCGTCCCGGAGTCGGGCAGCGCGAACTGCAAGCCGCACGCGGAACCGGAGGCGGCGGGGTAGCGGGGACCGCGCATGCGGAGGGGCCGCGGCCGGTTGTCCGGTCGCGGCCCCTTCGCGTGCGGTGCCGGGAGGCGGGCGAGGCTCAGGCGAGGCCCGTGACCAGCTCCGCGACCGACTTGCGGCGGCCCGTGTAGAACGGGACCTCCTCGCGGACGTGCAGGCGCGCCTCGGAGGCCCGCAGGTGACGCATCAGGTCGACGATGCGGTACAGCTCGTCGGCCTCGAAGGCGAGGATCCACTCGTAGTCACCGAGGGAGAAGGACGCGACGGTGTTGGCGCGCACGTCCGGGTAGCCGCGGGCCATCTTGCCGTGGTCGGCGAGCATGCGGCGGCGGTCCTCGTCGGGCAGCAGGTACCAGTCGTAGGAGCGCACGAAGGGGTACACCGAGACGTACTCGCGCGGCGTCTCGTCGGCGAGGAACGCCGGGATGTGCGACTTGTTGAACTCGGCGGGGCGGTGCAGCGCCATGTTCGACCAGACGGGCTCCAGGGCGCGGCCGAGCTTGGTGCGGCGGAAGAGGTTGTACGCCTCCTGCAGCTCGTCCGAGGTCTCGGCGTGCCACCAGATCATGACGTCGGCGTCGGCGCGGAGGCCGGAGACGTCGTACGTGCCGCGGACGGTGATGTCCTTGGCGGCGAGCTGGTCGAAGAGCTCCTGGACCTCGTCGGCGTAACCGGAGCGGTCCTCGGGGAGCACGTCCTTCAGCTTGAAGACCGACCACAGCGTGTAGCGGATGACCTCGTTGAGGTCCTTGGCCTTCTTGCCTGCGTTGGGGATCTTGGCGGGGGCGTCGTCACTCATGGGGCTATTCTCCTCCGCCGCCGTGGAGACTCTGCACCGGGTTCGCGCTGAGCAGATCGAGGGCGCGGCGGTCCCCCGCGAGCTGGTCGACGGCCGCGTGGGCGCCGGCGATGCAGGCCGGGATGCCCACTCCGTCGTACGCCGCGCCGCACACGGCGAGTCCGGGGTGCTCGGCGACATGTGCCCGGATACGGGCGACGCGCGCGTGGTGCCCGACCGGGTACTGCGGCAGGCCGCCGTCCCAGCGGGTGACGCGGGTGGCGACGGGCGCGGCGGTGAGGCCGACGGCGGCGCGCAGGTCGGCCCGCGAGACGTCCACCAGCTCGTCGTCGGTGCGCTGCAGCACCTCCTCCTCGCCGTGCCGGCCGACGGAGGTGCGCAGCACGAGCAGTTCGGGGTTCTCCTCGGCGATCCAGCCCCACTTCTGGGAGGCGAACGTGGACGCCTTGATCGTGTGCCCGTCGACCGGCGGCACGAGGAAGCCGCTGCCGGCGGGCAGCTCCACGTCCCCACGGCGGTACGCGAGGGTCATCAGGGCCATCGACGCGTACTCCACCGCGCGGAGCTCGGCGGCCGCGGCGGGCACTTCCGCGTCGAGCAGCCGGGCGGCCTGCGCCGCGGGGACGGCCAGCACGACGGCGTCGGCGCGCAGTTCACGGCCCGCGGTGCGCACCGACCAGCCGCCGGGGGTGCGGCGGACGGCTTCGACGGGTGAACTCAGGGCGATCTCCCCGCCCTTGGCGCGTACGGCCTCGGCGACGGCGAGGGGGAGGCGGCCGATGCCGCCCTCGATGCCCATGAACACCGGGCCGGTCTGCTGCCGCCGAGCCGCCCGCTCCTGCACGGCGCGGACCCCGGCGAGCAGGGAGCCGCCCGCTCTGGCGACGTCGAAGAGCTGCGGCACGGCCATGCGCAGCGACAGGCGGTACGCATCGCCCGCGTACACCCCGCCGAGGAGGGGCTCCACGAGGCGGTCGACGACCTCGCGGCCCACGCGGGACGCGACGTACTCCCCCACGGCGATGTCCTCGCCGATCTCGCCGGGTTCCGTGGGCGGCAGGTCCCGCTCGGCCTCGACGCGGCGCAGGCCCTCGGCGGACAGCACCTCCGCGAGCACGGCGGCGTCGCCCGGGACGCCCATCACGTGGCCCTTCGGCATGGGCGTGAGCCGGTCCCGGTTCCACAGGGCGGCGCTCGCGACGGCGGGCGGCTGCAGCGCCGCGTCGAGGCCCACCTCGCGGGCGAGGGCGACGGCTTCGGGGCGGCGGGCGAGCATCGACTCGGCGCCGAGGTCGACCCGCACGCCCTCGATCTCCCCGGCGTGCAGCTTCCCGCCGAGGCGGTCGGAGGCCTCAAGGACGGTGACGTGCGCACCGCCGGCCAGCAGCCGGTGGGCGGCGGCGAGCCCGGCGATGCCACCGCCCACGACCACGGCGTGCACCGCTCGTGCCTGCTCTGGGGCCTGCTCGGGGGCCTGCTCGGCGCCCGTGGGGAGATCCGTTTCGCGCATGCCCCCAGCCTCTCAGACCCGGGGGCGTCTCCGGCGGGTCGGGCGCTCTGCCGTCAGCAGACGGAATCTGCTCTCGGCAGAGGGAACGGGGAACTCCGCCACGGGCGGGGGCGAACTCTGCTGTCAGCAGAGGAAACCGGGAACTCGGCGGATGCGCCGCGGGCGTGGACGTAGCGTGGGCGCATGAGCGAACGACTGGTGGTCATCGGGGCGGACGCCGCGGGGATGTCGGCTGCGTCGCAGGCCCGCAGGCTGAAGGGCCCGGACGAGCTGGAGATCGTCGCGTTCGAGCGCGGCCGTTTCACGTCGTACTCGGCGTGCGGCATCCCGTACTGGGTGGGCGGGCAGGTGGACGGCCGGGACGAGCTGATCGCGCGTACGCCCGAGGAGCACCGGGAGCGCGCCATCGACCTGCGGATGCGCACGGAGGTCACGGAGATCGACGTGCGGGGCCGCCGGGTGCGCGCCCGTGACCTGGACTCGGACGCGGAGTCCTGGACGGCGTACGACAAGCTCGTGATCGCGACCGGCGCGCGACCGGTCCGCCCCGACCTGCCGGGCATCGACGCCCCGGGGGTGCACGGCGTGCAGACCCTGGAGGACGGCCAGGCGCTGCTCGACACGCTGCGGCACACGCGCGGTGACCGGGCGGTGGTCGTGGGCGCCGGGTACATCGGGGTGGAGATGGCGGAGGCGCTGGTCAACCGGGGGTATCGGGTGACGGTCGTCAACCGCGGCGCCCAGCCCATGGCGACGCTCGACCCGGACATGGGCGCGCTCGTCGGCGAGGCCATGGCCGGCATGGGCATGGAGATGGTCAACGGCGCGGCGGTCACGAAGATCCTCACCGGCGAGGACGGCAGAGTCCGCGCGGTCGCCACGGACGACGCGGAGTATCCGGCGGACGTCGTGATCCTCGGCATGGGAGTCCGCCCGAACACGGACCTGGCGCGCGAAGCGGGCCTTCCCCTCGGCGAACACGGCGGCCTGCTCACGGACTTGGCGATGCGGGTCCGCGGCCACGAGAACATCTGGGCGGGCGGCGACTGCGTGGAGGTCCTCGACCTGGTCTCCGGCCGCGAACGCCACGTCGCCCTCGGCACGCACGCCAACAAGCAGGGCCAGACCATCGGTTGGGGCGTCGGCGGGGACTACGCGACGTTCCCGGGCGTCGTCGGCACGGCGGTCAGCAAGGTCTGCGACCTGGAGATCGCCCGCACGGGCCTGCGCGAGAAGGACGCCCGGGCGGCGGGCCTGCAGTACGTGACGGCCACCATCGAGTCGACCAGCCGCGCCGGCTACTTCCCCGGCTCGGCCCTGATGACGGTCAAGATGCTCGCCGAGCGGCGCACAGGCCGCCTCCTCGGCGTCCAGATCGTCGGCCGCGAGGGCGCGGCGAAACGCGTCGACATCGCAGCGGTCGCCCTCACCGCCGGCCTGACAGCCGACCAACTCACCACCCTCGACCTGGGCTACGCCCCACCCTTCTCCCCGGTCTGGGACCCCATCCTGGTGGCGGCGCGGAAGGCGGTGGGGGCGGTGCGCAGAGCGGGCTGAGCGGCCTGGAGGCGGGACAGAGCGTCATGGAGGAGGGACTGAGACGCCCTGGAGGCGGGACCGAGGGATCATTTCCAGCCAATTACAAGAGCGTTGAGAGCTCATCCCCATCCTCCAGGTCCATCGCGAAATACGCCTCGTCCAGCTCGACGACCGACGCCCCCGCCCACTCCCCGAGCAGCCCGGGACAGGCCCAGACGTCCGCCGGGTAGGCGCCCTCGGGTGCCGGGTGGGCGTCGGGGGCGTACAGATGGGCGAGGTGCTGCCTGAACACGTCGGCCTTGCGGCTGCCGTCGAAGAGTCGCTGGTCCGGGTGCTCGTCGGCCGCGTGCGGGCAGTCCGTCTCCGCGTCCGCGAACTCCCGCAGCAGCGCGCGCACTTCCCGCCCCGGGCCGTACGGCAGGTCCAGCGTCGCCGCCGCCCGCAGCGCGAGATGCAGCAGGACGAGACGTTCGCGCGGGTCGGCGGCGGTGGCGTGGCGGCGGGCCGCCCACAGGCCGGCGTTCTCCGCGGCGGAGCTGTCCTCCGAGCGGAAGGGGTCGTGGTCGAGCGCCCGCGTCAACTCACCGATGTCCAGGGCCCCTTCGGGCGTCACGTACACGGCGTCGAGGCCGCTCGTGTCCCGTACCGCGAACAACTCCCGGTGCCGGGCGCGGAGTTCACCGAGGGCCTCCTCGGCCTGCTCGCGCAGGAACGCCGGGCACACCCAGGCGTCCATCGGGCCGTCGTCCGCGAGCAGTTCCCGCATCTCGGCACGGCCGCCGGGGCTGCGCAGGTGGATGCCGAGCTCGGCGTCCGTCTCGTAGTAGCGCTCCTCGGGGTCCGGGTGCTCGCCCTCCCCGTGCCGGCACTCCGAGTCCGGGCCGAGCAGCGCGAGCGCCTCATCCAGGCCTTCGATCATGGCGTCGAAGACGGTGCGGTCGGTGATCCGGTGGATGACGTACCAGCAGCTGACGTGCTGCGTCAGGACGAACCCGGCGAGGGCGCCGCGCGTGGGGTGGTCCGGCAGGCCACCAGCGTTGTACGAGATCGTGGGGCCGGGATCGCCGGACGGGTAGTCGTGCAGGAAGTCCTTGAGCGCCGCCACGTCCGCCCGCCGCTCCTCAGTCACACGAGCCGGAATCCCGTCCGCGCTGAACGGCTCGACGGCGTCGGCGGCCAGCCGGGCGTGCCCCGCGATGTTCCCCGGGCACAGGTCGGCCTCCCGCCGCGGGCGGTTGTCGAGCTCCCCGAGGAGGTAGCCGCCGCCCGTCCCCCAGCAGAAGTCGAACTCGTCGAAATGCTCGAACTCCTCCTCGTACGGGTGCAGTTCGTGCCCGCAGGGCCGCTCCCCCAGCGCGTCCGCCGCGGCGAGCAGCGCGTCCACGGCCGCACGACGCGCCTCCGCACCCGGCCGCCAGGCCAGATACCCGGCCATCTCCACGAGCCCCGCCACCCACACGTATGCCGTCTCCCCGCCGGGATCGGCGGCGAGACGGCGGGCGCAGTCCAGGACGAGGGGGTCCGCCTCGGCGGCGGGGCTGCCGGCGCGGACGCCGCTCCAGGCCTCGTACAGCCCGGCCGTCCGGTCGTCAGGGAAGGTGATCATGCCCCGTACGACGCGGAACCGGCCGGGCGGAGTTCCCTGCGGAGTACGTCCCCTGCCCCTCCCGGCCCGGCCCTCTCGTCATCGCCCCTCGCCCCGTCCGCGGCGCCCCACACACGGTGACCTCGTGCCAGGTCAACGGCCAGAACCGCTCCACGTCCCCGATGAACCCGACGATCTCCGGCACGCCCGGCAACGACTACATCACCTGCCTCTCGGTCGACGCCGGCACCACCGGCAACCTCTCCGGCATGACCGGGGCCGAGGTTCGCGGCGGCCCGGAGAACGACGTCCTGCGGACCGGTTTCAACGGCGGCACGGTGGCCGGCGACCTCGGCCTGGACTACTGCCGAACGGCCGGCGGGAACCCGCCCGTCACCTGCGAGGCCTGATCCCGTACGCAAGCCCGCGGAATCCTGCACGGACAGGCCGCCCGCAGGCGCCGACGGAGCACCCTTGCCAGCACCACTGCAGGCACACCTCCATACCCCGCCATACGAAAAGGTCCATGCCCGACCCGGGCATGGACCTTTTTCGGACTGCTTTCAGGCGGACGTACGCGTGTGCACGTACTCCACGAGGCGGGTCAGCGCCTCCGGGTCCGTGGTCGGCAGCACGCCGTGGCCGAGGTTGAAGACGTGGCCCTCCAGGCCCTGCGCGGCGGCCAGCACCTCGTCCGTCTTGGCCTTGACCGCGTCCTGGCTGGAGAACAGCACGGCCGGGTCGAGGTTGCCCTGCAGCGCCTTGCCGGGGCCGACGCGGCGGGCGGCCTCGTCGAGCGGCACGCGCCAGTCGACGCCGACGACGTCCGCGCCGGCCTCGCCGAGCAGCCCGAGGAGTTCACCGGTGCCGACGCCGAAGTGGATGCGCGGCACCCCGTACCCGGAGACGGCGTCGAAGACCTTCGACGAGGCGGGCATCACCGAGCGGCGGTAGTCCGCCGGGGAGAGCGCGCCCACCCAGGAGTCGAAGAGCTGCACGGCCGAGGCGCCCGCCTCGATCTGCACCTTGAGGAACGCGGCGGTGATGTCGGCGAGCCGGTCGAGCAGGTCGGCCCACAGCTGCGGGTCGCCGTACATCAGAGCCTTGGTGTGCTCGTGGTTGCGGCTCGGACCGCCCTCCACCAGGTAGCTGGCGAGGGTGAACGGCGCGCCCGCGAAGCCGATCAGCGGCGTCCCGCCCAGCTCACCGGTGAGCATCCCGATGGCCTCGGTGACGTACGAGACGTCCTCCGGGGTGAGGTCGCGCAGCTGCTCCAGATCGGCGCGGGACCGGATCGGCCGCTCCACGACGGGGCCGACGCCCGGCTTGATGTCGAGGTCGATCCCGATGGCCTTCAAGGGGACGACGATGTCGCTGAAGTAGATCGCCGCGTCCACGTTGTGACGGCGCACCGGCTGCAGGGTGATCTCGGTGACGAGCTCCGGGCGCATGCACGACTCGAGCATCGTGGTGCCCTCGCGCACCTTGCGGTACTCGGGCAGCGAGCGCCCCGCCTGCCGCATGAACCAGACCGGGGTGTGCGGCACGGGCTCGCGCCTGCACGCCCGCAGGAAGGCGGAGTCCTGGACCGCGGCGGCGGCGGTCGTGTTCGGGTTCGGCTGCTGGCCCGCTCGGGGAAGGTCGTTGGCACTCACGTCGGAAAGTCTCGCACGTGCCGCGAACTGCACGGCCGGGACCGGGTGTCCTTCCCTGCACGAACGCCCCGTTCCCCTTAACCTTCCCCGCATGGCTGCGGCGCAGGAACGACTCTCGGAGGATGCTGACGGGATGGAAGACAGGGAGGGGACCGCGGCGGCCGATGCTCTTCCGCTCCCGTTCCGCACCGCCGTGGACGCGCTGCGGGCGGCCCGGCTGCGGCCGGAGATCGAGATCGACCCGACGCGCGCCCCGAAACGGCTCGCCCCGTACGCGTACGCCCTGGAGGCCGCCGTGGTCGACGGGGACGACGACCTCGCGGACGGCCGCCTCGTCCTGCTGCACGACCCGGCCGGGCACGACGCCTGGCACGGAACGTTTCGCCTGGTGACGCTGGTCCGCGCGGAGCTGGAGCCGGAGATGGCCGCCGACCCGCTGCTCCCCGACGTGTGCTGGTCCTGGCTGACCGGCGCGCTGCAGGGCCGCGGCCTGTCGTACGGCGAGCCCAGCGGCACCGTGACGCGGGCCAGTTCGCACTACTTCGGCGGGCTCGGCACACGGCAGCCCAACTCGCAGATCGAGATCAGGGCGTCGTGGACACCGCGCGAGGGGCTCGGCGGAGTGCCGGACGCGGCCGCGCACCTGGCCGCCTGGTGCGATCTGCTCTGCCAGGTCGCCGGCCTCCCGCCGACCGGCCCGTCGGACGCCTCGGTCGTCTCGCTCCCCCAACGCCGCGGCCCGCAGACCCCCTGAGCGCACCACCCATCTCCGCTACCTGCGCGCGGCCCCTCGCACATGAGAGGGCCCGCGTGCGGGTTCTTGCGTACGAGGGGTCATCCGTACGGCCCATCGACGCTTCGAACGGATGCGGTACGGGACCGCCGTTGACCGTGGCCTGACCGTCGCGGCACTCGGTTCGATCTTCGGATGATCGATCACACGTCTGAATTGCCCGAATTGCGAGTCACCAAATCGTGATCATTCGCTAAAGGCGGGCGGGCTTGCTGCCGAAGACCTCTGTGACCTTGAAAGCACGGTTTACCGGCTTCTTCCCCGAGCCGGCCCCGTCCCCGCCATCCCCCCAGGAGGCCTGGTGTCCGTTCTCCTCGAGCAGCCCGCAAGCCTGGTCGCCTACCGCCCGAACAAGCCGACCGCCATGGTCGTCGTGGCGGACCCGCGCGTCCGTTCCACCGTCACCCGCCACCTCTGGGCGCTCGGAGTACGCGACGTCATCGAGGCGTCCTCGATCGCCGAGGCCCGTCCCCGCATCGGCAACCCGCGCGACATCTGCGTCGCCGATGTCCACCTGCCCGACGGCTCGGGCCTGACCCTGCTGTCCGAGACCCGCGCCGCGGGCTGGCCCAACGGCCTCGCCCTCTCCGCCGCCGACGACATCGGCGCCGTCCGCAACGCCCTCGCGGGCGGCGTGAAGGGGTACGTCGTCACCGGCACGCGCACCAACGTCGGCATGCCGACCCGCCCCGGCGCCGCACCCATCGGCGCCGCCGCGGCCCGTATGCACCGCCGCCCGCCGGGCGCCCCGAGCCACCCGGGCGGGTACCGCGAGCTGTCCGGCCGTGAGGTCGAGGTGCTGCGACTGGTCGCGGAGGGCCAGTCCAACAAGGCGATCGGCGTCTCCATGGGCCTGTCCGCCCTGACCGTCAAGAGCCACCTCGCCCGCATCGCCCGCAAGCTCGGCACGGGTGACCGGGCCGGCATGGTCGCCGTCGCCCTGCGCACCGGCATCATCCACTGACCCCCCGATCACCCCGTACGGGGACATAACCACAGAAAACCCAGCACATCAGTCCGGCGCCCGCCGACGGAACGTTCCGTCGGCGGGCGCCTTCCTCGCACAGATACCCTTGACCGGTGACCGACGCCCAAGAGACCGCAGAAGACAGACCACTGCGAACCACCGGAGGCGCTCCTCCGGACGAAGGCGTCGCAGCCCCCGAGGAAGTGCCGATCCCGCTGCTCGAGCCGCGCGAGGGCATCCCCGACGTGGTCGCGGACGAGGCCGCGCTCGCCGATGTCATCGCCGCCTTCGCCGCCGGCAGCGGCCCCGTCGCCGTCGACGCCGAGCGGGCCTCCGGCTACCGGTACGGCCAGCGCGCCTATCTCGTACAGCTGCGCCGCGAAGGTGCCGGCAGCGCTCTGATCGACCCGATCGCCTGCCCCGACCTGTCCGGGTTCGGGGCCGCGATCACGGACGCCGAGTGGGTGCTGCACGCCGCGACTCAGGACCTGCCGTGCCTGCGCGAAATAGGCATGATCCCCACCCGCCTCTTCGACACCGAGCTGGCCGGGCGGCTCGCGGGATTCCCGCGGGTCGGCCTCGGCGCGATGGTCGAGTCGGTGCTCGGGTACAGCCTGGAGAAGGGCCACTCCGCCGTCGACTGGTCGACGCGCCCGCTGCCCGAGCCGTGGCTGCGGTACGCGGCGCTCGACGTCGAGCTGCTCGTGGACCTGCGCGACAGCCTGGAGAAGGAGCTCGACCGCCAGGGCAAGCTGGAGTGGGCGCACCAGGAGTTCGACGCGATCGCGAGCGCCCCGCCCGCTCCCCCGCGCAAGGACCCATGGCGCCGCACCTCCGGCATGCACAAGGTCCGCCGGCGCCGGCAGATGGCGGTCGTACGGGAGCTGTGGACGGCTCGCGACAAGGTGGCGCAGCGGCGTGACGTGTCGCCGGGCAAGGTGCTGAGCGACGCCGCGATCGTGGAGGCCGCGCTCAACCTGCCGCCCAACGTGCACGCGCTGCGGCAGCTGCACGGCTTCGGCAACCGGACGAGCCAGCGGCAGCTGGAGCAGTGGCAGGCCGCGGTGGACCGTGCGAAGGCCCTGCCGGAGAGCGAACTCCCGCAGCCCGGGCAGCAGTTGGCGGGCCCGCCGCCGCCCCGCTCGTGGGCCGACCGCGACCCGGCGGCGGCCGCACGCCTCTCGGCGGCGCGGGCCGCGGTGACGGCGCTGGCGGAGCAGCTGCACCTGCCGCAGGAGAACCTGATCACGCCGGACACCGTGCGCCGGGTCTGCTGGGAGCCGCCCGCGACGCTCGACCCGACCGCGGTCGAGACGGCCCTCGCGGGGTACGGGGCCCGTCCCTGGCAGATCGAACTGGTGACACCGGTTCTGGTGCGGGCCCTGGCCGCCCGGCCCGGCGCCTGAGCGCGTCTGTCTCCGACCTGAGCGCCGGGGAGCCCGAGTCGTGTGTCTCGGGCTCCCCGGCGCTTCGGCGTTTCCGGGTCCGGGCGGGCGGTGCGGCTGTTCGGCTTCCCCGCCGTTGTGGTTGCTCGCGCAGTTCCCCGCGCCCCTGAGACGGGCACTTCGTGCGCCGTCTCCCGACAAGGCACGGCGCAGCCGCTTGCACCCGTACGGAGTGTGACCTTCGCCGCTCCGGGCGGGGGGCCTGTTCTGCTTGGTTACCGGCAAGTAGCATGAGCCGTGTAGCCGCCGGAGCACGCCCAGCGGCAGCGATCCCGCACCCCTGGAGGAGAGCCATCGTGCCTCGTACCGTCAGGGACGTCGTCTTCGTCGACGGCGTCCGCACCCCGTTCGGCAAGGCGGGCCCGAAGGGCATCTACCACGAGACCCGCGCCGACGATCTCGTCGTGAAGTCCATCCGGGAGCTGCTGCGCCGCAACCCGAACCTCGACCCCGCCAAGATCGACGAGGTCGCCATCGCCGCGACCACCCAGATCGGTGACCAGGGTCTGACCATCGGGCGGACCGCAGGCATCCTCGCCGGCCTTCCGCAGTCCGTGCCCGGTTACTCCATCGACCGCATGTGCGCGGGCGCCCTGACCGCCGTGACCTCGGTCGCCGGTTCGGTCGCCTTCGGCGCGTACGACATCGCCGTCGCCGGTGGTGTCGAGCACATGGGCCGCCACCCCATGGGGGAGGGCGTCGACCCGAACCCGCGGTTCGTCAGCGAGAAGCTGGTCGACGAGTCGGCGCTGTTCATGGGCATGACCGCCGAGAACCTGCACGACCGCTACCCGAGCATCACCAAGCAGCGCGCCGACGAGTACGCCGTGCGCTCGCAGGAGAAGGCCGCCAAGGCGTACGCCGACGGCAAGATCCAGGCCGACCTCGTGCCGATCTCCGTACGGCGGACCAACGAGGAGGCGGGTGAGACCGGTTGGGGGCTCGCGACCGCCGACGAGCCGATGCGTCCGGGCACCACGCTGGAGAACCTGGCCGGGCTGAAGACGCCGTTCCGTACGCACGGTCGCGTCACCGCCGGCAACGCCGCGGGTCTGAACGACGGCGCCACCGCCTCGCTGATCGCCTCCGAGGACTTCGCGCGCGAGAACAACCTGCCGGTCAAGATGCGCCTCGTGTCGTACGCCTTCGCGGGCGTCGAGCCGGAGGTCATGGGTTACGGCCCGATCCCGGCGACCGAGAAGGCGCTCGCCAAGGCGGGCCTCGGCATCGGTGACATCGGCCTGTTCGAGATCAACGAGGCCTTCGCCGTGCAGGTGCTCGCGTTCCTGGAGCACTACGGCATCGCCGACGACGACGCGCGCGTCAACCAGTACGGCGGCGCCATCGCGTTCGGCCACCCCCTCGCCTCCTCCGGTGTGCGTCTGATGACGCAGCTGGCGCGGCAGTTCGAGGAGCAGCCGGAGGTCCGTTACGGCCTCACGACCATGTGCGTCGGCTTCGGCATGGGCGCCACGGTCATCTGGGAGAACCCGCACCACAAGGACGCCGGAGGCGACAAGTGAGCACCACCACCGCTGAGCTCCTCAAGGGCGCGGCCGAGCTGTTCCCCGACGAGGTCGTGACGCAGGCGCACGTACGCCACCTCGACCTGCCGTACGGCGCGGGCCGGTTCGCCCTCATCACGCTGGACAACGGCCTGGACCACACCAAGCCGACCACCTTCGGCCCGCAGTCGCTCGCGAACCTGAACGCGGCCGTGGACCAGGTCGAGGCGGAGGCCAAGGCCGGGGACATCGTCGGCGTCGGCCTCACCGGCAAGCCGTTCATCTTCGCCGTCGGCGCCGACCTCAAGGGCGTCGAGCTGCTGAAGCAGCACTCGGACGCGCTGGCCATCGGCAAGGGCGGGCACGACGTCTTCAAGCGCCTGTCCGCGCTGGCCGTGCCGACCTTCGCGTACTACAACGGCGCGGCCATGGGCGGCGGTGTCGAGGTCGGTCTGCACTGCACCTACCGCACCGTGTCCAAGGCGCTGCCCGCGTTCTCGCTGCCCGAGGTCTTCCTCGGCCTGGTGCCCGGCTGGGGCGGCTGCGCGCTGCTGCCGAACCTGATCGGCGCCGAGAACGCCGTCCAGGTCATCATCGAGAACTCGCTGAACCAGAACCGTCAGCTCAAGGGCAAGCAGGTCTTCGAGCTCGGCATCGCCGACGCGATCTTCGAGGGCGCCGACTTCCTTGAGCAGTCGCTGCTTTGGACCGCGAAGGTCCTCAAGGGCGACGTCAAGGTGGAGCGCCCCGAGGTGGACCGTGGCGAGGCCTGGGACCAGGCCGTCGCCAAGGGCCGCTTCATCGCGGACGGCAAGGTGCACGGCGCCGCCCCGGCCGCGTACCGCGCGCTCGACATCATCGCCGCGGCCAAGGACGGCGACCTGCAGGCTGGGTTCGACGCCGAGGACCAGGCGCTCGCCGACCTCATCATGGGCGGTGAACTGCGCGCCGGGCTCTACGCGTTCAACCTGGTGCAGAAGCGCGGCAAGCGGCCCGCGGGCGCCCCGGACAAGAACCTGGCGCGTCCGGTCAGCAAGGTCGGCGTCGTCGGCGCCGGTCTGATGGCCAGCCAGCTCGCGCTGCTGTTCCTGCGCCGCCTGGAGGTGCCGGTCGTGCTGACCGACATCGACCAGGAGCGCGTCGACAAGGGTGTGGGCTACGTCCACGCCGAGATCGACAAGCTGCTCGGCAAGGGCCGCATCAACCAGGACAAGGCCAACCGCCTCAAGGCCCTGGTCACCGGTGTGCTCGACAAGGCCGAGGGCTTCTCCGACGCCGACTTCGTCATCGAGGCCGTCTTCGAGGAGATCGGCGTCAAGCAGCAGGTGTTCGCCGAGGTCGAGGCCGTCGCCCCGGCGCACGCGATCCTCGCGACCAACACCTCCTCGCTGTCGGTCACCGAGATGGCGTCGAAGCTGAAGCACCCCGAGCGGGTCGTCGGCTTCCACTTCTTCAACCCGGTCGCCGTGCTGCCGCTCCTGGAGATCGTCCGCGGCGAGCAGACCGACGACGCCTCCCTGGCCACCGCCTTCGGTGTCGCCAAGAAGCTGAAGAAGACCGCGGTGCTGGTGAAGGACGCCCCGGCGTTCGTCGTCAACCGCATCCTGACCCGCTTCATGGGCGAGGTGCAGAACGTCATCGACGAGGGCACCCCGGTCGACGTCGCCGAGAAGGCCGTCGAGCCGCTCGGCCTGCCGATGTCGCCGCTGGTGCTCCTGGAGCTCGTCGGCCCGGCGATCGGCCTGCACGTCTCCGAGACGCTGAACCGCGCCTTCCCGGAGCGCTTCAAGGTCTCCCCGAACCTGAAGGCCGTCGTGGACGCCGGCAAGCGCGGCTTCTACGTCTACGACAGCGGCAAGCCGGAGCTCGACCCCGAGGTCCAGGCCCTCCTCAAGCAGGGCGACAGCGTCCTGACGGAAGAGCAGGTCCGCGACCGCGTGCTCGACGCCGTGGCGCAGGAGATCGGCCTGATGCTCGACGAGGGCGTCGTCGCCGAGGCGCAGGACATCGACCTGTGCCTGATCACCGGCGCCGGCTGGCCCTTCCACCTGGGCGGCATCACGCCGTACCTGGACCGTGAGGGCGTCTCCGAGCGCGTCAACGGCAAGCGGTTCCTGGAGCAGGGCGTGGCGAGCGTGCCCGCGTAACTCTGCTTCTTTCTCGTACGGCTGCCCCCGGTGCCTTGTCGGCGTCGGGGGCAGTGGTGCGTGAGAGGGTCGGTCCATGCGCACTCTGCTCGTCGTCGACGCCGCCAACACCGTGGGTTCCGTGCCGGACGGGTGGTGGCGGGACCGGCGGGGTGCGGCCGAGCGGCTGCGGGACGGGCTCGTGGCGTACGCGGAGACGGGCGTCGACGGACATCCCGGTCCGCTCGACGTGGTGCTCGTCGTGGAGGGCGCGGCGCGCGGTGTGGAGTCCGTGCCGGGCGTACGGGTGGACGCGGCGCCGGCGAGCGGGGACGACCGGATCGTGGAGCTGGTCGCCGAGGCCGCGGCGGACGTCACCGTGGTGGTGACCGCCGACCGTGAACTGCGGCGCAGGGTCGGCGAGTTGGGCGCGGTGTGCGTGGGGCCGCGGACGGTCTACCCGACCCGGCGGTAGATCACCGCGTCCTCGACCTCCGCGGTCCGCTCGTACCCGGCGGCGAGCAGGGCCTTGAGCGTGGGCAGGGCGTCGGGGGCGTACGGCTTGCCGCGGGAGTCGTCGACGATCAGGGCGGGCGGGTCGGCGGCCAGCTCGGCGCGGAACACGTCCCAGGCCCCGTCGACCGCGTACTTCTCGCCGACCTGCGGGCCGTTGCGGCCGCCGCTGTAGTTGGTGAGGAACCCGGCGGTGAGGTACCGGGTGGCGGGGGTGCGGTCGGCGAGCCAGTACGTCTCGGGGTGCATGCCCCAGACGAGGACGCGGTCTTCGGGGCCCGTGGCGTTGCCGATCGCGTGGGCGACCCGCTGTGCGTGCGCGAGGTCGGGGCGCGGCGCCAGAAACCCCCAGGCGAGGAAGAGGGCGCAGGCGAGCGCGGACGTGGTGAGCGTCGCCGGTGTCCAGTCGCGCGGCAGGCTCTGCAGGGCGGCGGTGCCCAACAGGGCCAGGGCGGGCACCAGTTGGAGGTAGTAGTGGCCGAAGAAGTGGAAGCCGACGCAGACGGCGGCGGCGGACGCGCCGAGCCACAGCCACAGCTCGGCGGCCCCGGTGCGGGCGATCCGCAGCACTCGCACGACGGCCGGGAGCAGCCCGGCGCAGGCCACGGCGAGCAGCGCGGCGTTGGTCAACGCCCGTGACAGTACGTGCAGTTCGGAGCCGGTGAAGGAGGCGTACGCGCCCGAGCCGGTGACCGTCCAGAACAGGAAGCCGCGCGGGTCGGTGGCGAGCGCGGCGGCGAGGACCGGCAGCACCGCGCCGGCCGCGAGCCGCAGCACGTCGGCCCGGCGGGGGCGGAAGCGGGAGCCGGGGCCGGTGCGGGGGCCGGAGCCGGGGCCGGTGCGGAGGCCGGAGCCGGGGCCGGTGCGGGGGCGGGAGCGCCAGAGCATCCACAGGACGGGCAGGAGGACGGCGCCGCCGGTCTGCTTGGCGAGGACCGCGGCGGCGACGGCCAGGCCGCAGCAGGCCCAACGGCGGCGGTCGGCGCACCATACGGCGGCTGCGGTCGCCGGGAGCATGAAGACCTCGAAGGTGGCGGCCTGCGTGTCCTCGGGGTTCAGCCCGACCGAGAGGAACAGGTACAGGACGCCCGCGGTGCGGCCCGCGCTGTCGCCCCAGCGGCGCCGGGCGAGGGAGGCGAGCAGCACGGCGGTCGCGAGGTGCGCGAGGACGGCGAGGATCTTCAGCGGCAGCAGCGAGTCGTCGCCGAACACCGCGAACGCGCCCTGGTAGAGCCAGGGCAGGAGCGGGGGTTTGCGGTCGACGACCGTCTCGTACAACTCGCCGCCGTCGGCCAGCATGCGGGCCTGGACGGCGAGGAAGCCCTCGTCGGGGTTCCACAGCTTCAGCCGGAACGACGGGAGGCGGGTGAGGAGCGCGAGCAGCGCGAGGGCGGCGACGAGACGCGGCCAGTACGCGGTCCTGGCCGCCCGCGCGGGCGCCGGACGCACCGCCCCCGGTTCGCCGCGCTGCTGGGGCAGCGTGGGTGTGCTGCGGGGCGGGTCGTCGGAGCGCGGCTCGGCGGGCATGGGCGCCAAGGTATCTGGCGCTGGGGGGTGGGGTGTTGAGGGGCGGGGAGTTCACGGGGCGTGCGGTGGCCGCTCGGGCGCCGCACGCCCCGTGAACTCCCCGCCCCTCAACCGGAACGCGGGTGGGATCAGAGCGGCTGCTGCACGTCCCTGCCCGAGATCGCCTTGCCCAGACGGCTGTGCCTGCGGCCGTACAGGAAGTACACGACGACGCCGAGGAGCATCCATGCGCCGAACCGCACCCAGGTCTCGCCCGGCAGGTTCAGCATCAGCCACAGCGACGCGGCGATGGAGAGGACCGGCAGCACCGGAACCCACGGGGTGCGGAAGGAGCGGTGCAGGTCGGGGCGGGTGCGGCGGAGCACCATCACGCCGAACGCGACGACCACGAACGCGAACAGGGTGCCGATGTTCACCAGCGTCGCCAGCTCGTTGATGCTGGTGAAGCCGGCGATGACGGCGATGACCACGCCCAGCAGGATGGTCGGCCGGTACGGGGTGCCGAACTTCGGGTGCGTGACGGAGAAGAACCGCGGAAGGAGACCGTCCCGGCTCATCGCGAAGAACACGCGGGTCTGGCCGAGCAGCAGGATCAGACAGACCGTCGTGAGGCCGACGGCGGCGCCGAAGCTGATGACGCCCGCGTAGAACGGATGCCCGACGTCCTTGAAGGCGTCGGCCAGCGGGGCGCTGACGGACAGTTTCGTGTAGTGCTGCATTCCGGTGACGACCAGCGCCACCGCCACGTACAGCACGGTGCAGATGAACAGCGAGCCGAGGATGCCGCGGGGCATGTCGCGCTGCGGGAGCTTGGTCTCCTCGGCGGCGGTGGCGACCACGTCGAAGCCGATGAAGGCGAAGAAGACGATGGACGCGGCGGTGAAGATGCCCATCACGCCGAAGTTGGTGGGCTCGTAGCCGAACATCAACTGCACCAGCGGGGCGGTCTCCCAGCCGCCGCCGGCCTCCGGGGTCACCGGGTCGGGGATGAACGGCTTGTAGTTGTCGCCGACGATGAAGAACAGGCCGGCCACGATGACGATCATGACGACGGTGACCTTGATCGCCACGACCAGGGCGGTGAACCGGGCGGACAGCTTCATGCCGAGGACCAGGATCACGGTCAGGACGAGGACGAGCAGGAACGCCAGGATGTCGAAGGTGCCCCCTGGCACGTCCGGCCCTTCGAGTGACACGGGTAGGTGCCAGCCGGCGTTGTCCATCAGCGAGCGCACATAGCCGGACCAGCCGACCGCGACCACCGCCGTGCCGAGCGCGAACTCCAGGACCAGGTCCCAGCCGATGATCCAGGCGGGGAGCTCGCCGATGGACGCGTACGCGAAGGTGTACGCCGAACCGGCGACGGGCACGGTCGACGCGAACTCCGCGTAGCACAGCGCGGCCAGGGCGCAGACGATGCCCGCGGCGACGAACGCCAGGGCGGTCGCCGGGCCCGCGTTCTCCTTCGCCACCTTGCCGGTGAGGACGAAGATGCCGGTGCCGATGATGACGCCGACGCCGAAGACCGTCAGGTCCCACCAGGACAGCGACTTCTTGAGTGCGTGCTCCGGTTCCTCGGTGTCCTGGATCGACTGCTCGACCGTCTTGGTGCGGAAGAGTCCGCCTGAGGGTGGAGGTGTGCTGCTGCTCACGGGCCTGCTCCCTTGCTGACGATGCTCGCCATGACCGAAACCTGCGCGGCGTGTCTGTGCCCGTATGCCCGGATGGCAAGGAGTTTCACACGAAAGACCCGGCCCGGCCACCCGTAGGAGGGCGGCCGGACCGGGCCTGATGACGCCTTGCGGACGGCGCCGTTCCGTGCTGGGGAGCTGTCTCTGACGGGGCCTGTGCGGGCCCCGTCGGCGTCCCGTGCGGGTCAGTCGCGGGCGGGCTCGACGGCGTTGCTGCCGTTGGCCGCCGGGCTGTCGAACCGCCCGTCGAGCTTCGCGACGAGGCCGGTGACCTGGCGGGCGATGTCGGGGGCCGTGAGGCCGATCTCCGCCATGACCTCCTTGCGCGAGGCGTGGTCGAGGAACCGCGGCGGGATGCCGAAGTCGCGCAGCGGCACGTCCACACCGGCGTCCCTGAGGGCCTGCGCGACGGCCGAACCGACGCCGCCCGCGCGGGAGTTGTCCTCGACGGTGACGACGACGCGGTGCTGCTCGGCGAGCGGGGCGAGCGCCTCGTCGACCGGCTTGACCCAGCGCGGGTCGACGACGGTGGTGCTGATGCCCTGCTTGTCGAGGAGGTCGGCGATCTCCAGGCACATCGGCGCGAGGGCGCCCACGGAGACGAGCAGGACGTCCGGCTTGTCGGCGCCGGGCGTGCGCAGCACGTCCATGCCGCCGACCTTGCCGACCGCCTTGACGGCCGGGCCGACGGCGCCCTTGGAGAAGCGGACCACGGTCGGGGCGTCCTCGACGGCGACGGCCTCGCGCAGCTGCATCCGGACCTGGTCGGCGTCGCGCGGGGCGGCGATGCGCAGGTCGGGCACGCACTGCAGGATCGACATGTCCCACATGCCGTTGTGCGAGGCGCCGTCGGTGCCGGTGATGCCGGCGCGGTCCAGGACGAAGGTGACGCCGCACTTGTGCAGGGCCACGTCCATCAGGAGCTGGTCGAAGGCGCGGTTCAGGAACGTGGCGTACACGGCGAAGACCGGGTGCAGGCCGCCGTGGGCGAGGCCGGCCGCGCTGACCGCGCCGTGCTGCTCGGCGATGCCGACGTCGTACACGCGCTCCGGGAAGGCCTTGGAGAACTTGTCCAGGCCGACCGGCTGCAGCATGGCCGCCGTGATCGCGACGATGTCCTCGCGCTCGTGGCCGAGCTTGACCATCTCCTCGCCGAACACGGACGTCCAGTCGAGGCCGGACGACGAGATCGGCAGGCCCGTGTCGGGGTGGATCTTGCCGACGGCGTGGAAGCGGTCCGCCTCGTCGTCCAGGGCGGGCTTGTAGCCGCGGCCCTTCTCGGTGAGGCAGTGCACGATGACGGGGCCGCCGAAGCGCTTGGCGCGCTGCAGGGCGGACTCCAGGGCCTCGATGTCGTGGCCGTCGATCGGGCCGACGTACTTCAGGCCGAGGTCCTCGAACATGCCCTGCGGGGCGATGAAGTCCTTCAGGCCCTTCTTGGCGCCGTGCAGCGTCTCGTAGAGCGGCTTCCCGACGACCGGGGTGCGCTCCAGGATGTCCTTGCCGCGGGCGAGGAACCGCTCGTACCCGTCGGTGGTGCGCAGGGTGGCCAGGTGGTTGGCGAGGCCGCCGATGGTGGGGGCGTACGAGCGCTCGTTGTCGTTGACGACGATGACGAGCGGGCGGTCCTTGGCGGCGGCGATGTTGTTGAGCGCCTCCCAGGCCATGCCGCCGGTGAGCGCGCCGTCACCGATGACGGCCACCACGTGGTCGTTCTTCTTGCGCAGCTCGTTGGCCTTGGCGAGGCCGTCGGCCCAGCCGAGGACGGTCGAGGCGTGCGAGTTCTCGATGACGTCGTGCTCGGACTCGGCCTGCGAGGGGTAGCCGGAGAGGCCGCCCTTCATCTTCAGCTTGGAGAAGTCCTGACGGCCGGTGAGCAGCTTGTGCACATAGCTCTGGTGGCCGGTGTCGAAGAGGACCTTGTCCTTCGGCGAGTCGAACACGCGGTGCATGGCGATGGTGAGCTCGACCACGCCCAGGTTCGGGCCCAGGTGGCCGCCGGTCTTGGAGACCGCGTCGACGAGGAAGCCACGGATCTCGGCCGCGAGCTCGTCCAGCTGCTCGTGGCTGAGCCTGTCCAGATCGCGCGGCCCCTTGATACGGGTCAGCAGGCCCACCCGTGCCTCCTAGGTTCTGTGGTTCGGTCGAGCTGTTTCGAGCTTGTGCCGGGTCTGTCGAGTCTAATGTTCCGCCCGCGGTGCCCGCCGTCGGGTGGGGTCACCCGTGGGGCGGTACGTCATGCACCCGACCGTATGCGGACAGGCGGGTGCCCGGCACCAGGGGGATGGGTGCCGGGCACGGGGCGGGGTCCCGGGGCCGGAGCCCCGGGGGGTGCGCGTTACGCGCGGCCCGCGGTCTTCTGCGTACGCCGGGAGACCGAGTCGATCACGACCGCGGCGAGCAGCACCGCGCCGGTGATCATGAACTGGATCTCGCTGGCCATGCCGAGCAGGTTCAGGCCCTGCTGGATGGCCTGGAGCACGAGCATGCCGAGGAGCGCGGACCACACCTTGCCGCGCCCGCCGAAGAGGCTCGTGCCGCCGATGACGGCCGCGGCGATGACCAGCATCAGGGTGTTGCCGGAGCCCAGGTTCTTCGTCGCGCCGCCGGAGAGCGAGGCGATGAAGAGGCCGCCGAACGCGGCGAGCATGCCGGAGATCGCGAAGACCGTGATGCGGATCCGGTCGACGTTGATGCCGGCGCGGCGGGCCGCCTCCGCGCTGCCGCCGACCGCGAAGACCTGCCGGCCGAAGGTGGTGCGCCGGGCCACGAAGTCCGCGATCACGAGGACGGCCAGGAACAGCACGAGCGCGAGCGGCAGCCCGCGGGAGCCGGGCAGCTCGTTCAGGACGTACGCGGCGACGAGCACCAGGACCGCGACGACCGCCGTGCGCAGCGCGATCTCGCTGACCGGCCGGGACGGCAGCCCGGCGCTCTTGCGGCGCTTGGTGTCGAGCAGCAGCGAACCGGCGTACGCGGCGATGGCGATCGCGGCCAGGCCGTACGCGGCGGCCTTGTCCTCGAAGAAGTAGCCGGTGAGGTTCTCGACGACGCCGCCGGAGGGCGCGTTGATGCTGCCCTCGTTGCCCATCAGCCAGATCTGCAGACCGCTCCAGCCGAGGAAGCCGGCGAGGGTGACGACGAACGCGGGCACGCCGATCTTCGCGAAGAAGAAGCCGTGCAGGGCGCCGATGACCAGGCCGGACAGGACGGCCACCAGGACGGACGTCCAGTCGCCCCAGCCGTTGGAGACGTTCAGGACCGCCCACACGGCGGCGCCCATGCCCGCGACCGAGCCGACGGACAGGTCGATCTCGCCGAGCAGCAGCACGAAGACGATGCCGACGGCCATGATGCCGAGGCCGGACGTGAAGACCGCGATGTTGGTGAGGCTGCTCGCGGAGAGGAACTTGTCGTTCTGCGCCTGGAAGACGATCGCGATGATGATCAGGCCGATGACGACGGGCAGGGAGCCCAGCTCGCCGCCGCGGATCTTCCGGCTGAACTCCGTCCAGTAGCCCTTGAGTCCCTGCTCGCGCACGAGGAGGCGCGGGTCCACGGCGGGCACGGGTGCGGCGCTCGCCTCGGTCGCCACCGGCTCCTTGCTCACCGAGACAGGCTTCTCGTCCGCCGCCGCGGGCTTCTCGTCCGTCCCGGCGGGCTTCTTGGTGAGGTCGCTCACTTCGCGTCCCCCTTCGTGAACGTGCCGTCCGCGGCGGCCTGTCGGTCCTCGCCGTTGCCGGCCGTACGGGCCTTGCGGCGGGTCACGGCGTTGTCCGTGGCGCCGGTGATGGCGGCGATGATCTCCTCGTGGGAGGTGCCGGCGACGTCGAAGACGCCGTTGTTGCGGCCCAGGCGAAGGACCGCGACGCGGTCGGCGACGGCCTGCACGTCGGCCATGTTGTGGCTGATCAGGATCACGGCGTGGCCGCGCTCGCGCAGCCGCTCGACCAGGTCGAGGACCTGCGCGGTCTGCTCGACGCCGAGCGCCGCGGTCGGCTCGTCGAGGATGACGACCTTGGGGTCGCCGACGAGGGCGCGGGCGATCGCGACGACCTGCCGCTGGCCGCCGGAGAGCGCGGCGACCGGGATGCGGACGCTGGGGATGCGGATGGAGAGCGTGTCGAGGAGCTCCTTGGCCCGCTTCTCCATGGCGATCTCGTCCAGGACCGGGCCGTGCTTCAGCTCGCTGCCGAGGAACAGGTTGGCGACGACGTCGAGGTTGTCGCAGAGCGCCAGGTCCTGGTAGACGGTGGCGACGCCGAGGTTCTGGGCGTCCTGCGGCCGGTTGACGCGGACGGGCCGCCCCTCCCAGACGATGGCGCCGTCGTCGATGGGGTGGACCCCCGAAATGGTCTTGACGAGGGTCGACTTGCCGGCGCCGTTGTCGCCGACCAGGGCGACCACCTCACCGGCGTGGATCTCCAGGTGTACGTCCGTGAGTGCCTGGACGGCACCGAACCGCTTGGAGACTCCGCGCAACGCCAGCACGGGCGTAGCGGACACGTGAATCATCTCCTTCGCCGCCTGATCGGCGGGGATGGTGCAAGGGGGGTACGCGCGAGGGGGCGCGCTGAGGGCCCCGCACAGGGGGTGCGAGATCGAGCCCGTCCGGCGATTGAGGACGAGCCCGCAGGGCGATCGACGGCACCCGAGCCGACTTCAGCCGTGAACGGGTGCCGTACGACGACTACTTGATGCCCGCGGAAGCGCACGCCTTCTTGAACTCAGCCGTGCAGATCTCGCTCGCCTTGTACACCTTGTCCTTGAGGATCGTGCCGGCGATGTCGGCCTTGGTCACGATCTGGGCGTCGTACAGCTTCGCCGGGGTGCCCTTGAACTCGCCGCTGATCGAGTCGACCTTGGTCGGCGTGAGGTCCTTGATGTCCTTGCCCTGGAGCAGGCGGACGGCGATCTCGGCGGTGGTCTCGGCCTCCGGCTTGATCTGCTTGTAGATGGTGAACGACTGCTTGTCGCTCAGGATCCGCTGCAGACCGGCGAGTTCGGCGTCCTGGCCGCCGACGGGGACCTTCACGCCGCGCTTGTCGAGGGCGGTGATGATGCCGCCGGCCATGCCGTCGTTGGCGGAGTAGACGCCGTCGAAGCCGTCCTTGCCGAGGGAGTCGATCGCGGCGGCCATCTTCTTGTTGGCCTCGTCCGGCGACCAGTCCGGGATGTCCTGCTCGTAGACGACCTTGCCGACCTGCTTGTCGAGGACGCTGTGGGCGCCCTTCTTGAACAGCGGGGCGTTCGGGTCGGTGGGCGAGCCGTTGATCATCACGACGTTCGCCTCGGCGGCGTCCTCGCCGAGCGCCTTGACCAGGCCCTCGCCCTGCAGGCGGCCGATCTTCTCGTTGTCGTACGAGACATACGCGTCGAGCGGGCCCTCGGCGAGGCGGTCGTACGCGACGACCTTCACGCCCTGGTCCTTGGCCTTCTTGACCCAGGACTTGGTGGCCTTGTAGTCGACGGAGTCCAGGATGATCACCTTGACGCCCTCGGTGAGCAGCGCCTCGAACTGCTTCTTCTGGGTCTCGGTGTCCTGGGCCGCGTTGTTGTACTTGACCTCGCAGTCGGAGCACAGCTCCTTGATCTTGCCCTCGATGATCGGGCGGTCGAAGGTCTCGTAGCGCGTGGTCTTGTTCTCCGGGAGCAGCAGACCGATGGTCTTGCTGTCGCCGCCGCTGCCCTCTTCGCCTTCTCCGGCCTTGCCGCAGGCGGTCAGCGCGAGGGCCATGGAGACCGTCGCGGTGCCTATGACGACGCGGCGCGTCATTGCGTTCATGTGGGGTGCCTCCCTGACGAGGCCGCGTCGTTGCGGCCGAGGTGGCTGGAAGTCAACTCGGCCGCGCGAGCAGCGTCAAGGAGTAAATCCTTAACGAGATGACAACGGTGCCATCCGTTATCTAAGTGAAGACAGGTGTGGGTGCGGGCAGCGAGCCGTCCAGAAGGGTCGAGTCGCCCATCTCGCTCAGCGCGAGCGCGAGCGCCCCGAGCACCTCGGCCCGCCCGCCGAGCGCGCCCGGCAGCACCGACAACTTCCGTGCGGCGCTGGGGATCGCGTACCGCCCCACCGACTCGCGGATCGGCCCGAGCACCAGCTCCCCGGACTCCGCGAGGTCCCCGCCGAGCACCACGCGCGAGGGGTTGAGGAGATTGCACAGGTTGGCGACGCCGCTGCCGATGTGCCGGCCCACGTCCGCGATCACGCGCCGGCAGCCGGGGTCGCCGTCCCGGGCGAGGGCGACGACCTTCTCCATCGTCAGACCGGCGCCGTGGCTGGACTCCAGGAGCGGCAGGACGTACCGCGCGGCCGTGAAGGTCTCCAGGCAGCCGCGGTTGCCGCAGCGGCAGACCGGGCCCGACTCGTCGAGCGTGATGTGCCCGATCTCGCCTGCGGTGCCGCCCGGGCCGCGGTAGATCTGCCCGTTGATGACGAGCCCGGCGCCGACGCCGCTCGCCACCTTGATGTACGCGAGGTCCTTCACGCCCCGGCCGCTGCCCCAGACCAGCTCGCCGAGCGCGCCCAGGTTGGCGTCGTTGTCGACGTACACCGGGACGCCGAGGCGGCCGGAGAGCTCCTGGCCCGGGTTGGCGCCCTGCCAGCCCGGCAGGATGGCCGTGGAGCCGAGCGTGCCGGTCTCCACGTCGATCGGGCCGGGCACGCCGAGGCCGACGCCCGCGACCTTGGAGCGGTCCACGCCGGTCGTCTCGATCAGGCGGCCGACCAGCTCCTCGGCCCGGTCGAAGCCCTGCGCGGCGGAGGCGTCGACGTCCAGCGGCTCGGCCTCCTCGGCGAGCACCTGGTGGGCCAGGTTGCCGATGGCGACGCGCAGGTGGGTGTGGCCGAAGTCGACGCCGACGACCAGGCCGGCGTCCCCGCTGAGCGAGACGCTGCGGGCCCGGCGGCCGCCCGCGGAGGTCGGGGTGACCTCGACGGTGCCGCTGTCCTTGAGCTCCCGGACGATGTTGGAGACCGTGGCCGCCGACAGGCCCGTCGTCCTGGCGATCTCCGCCTGAGTGAGCGATCCCGCCATCCGCACGGCCCGCACGACCCGTTCGAGATTGGCCCGGTGCAGCGACGACTGCGACCCCGGAGTCTCCACGACGACCTCCTCTGCCGAGGCCGCTTCTCTGAGGCTCCGGCTTACTAAAACTTGTAAAGCCTAAGCTCAGCCTCCGCGGACAATGCCCGTCAAGCCCTTGACGGAAGTACGTTCACAAGACAGCTTCCTCGTCGGCAGCCGCCCCGGTGGCCGCGGCGGCCTCGCGCCCGCCCGCCCCCGCGCCCGCGACCTGCGCCGCGAGCAGCCGCAGGGCGTCCGCCGAGGCCCGGTCGGCCGGGGTGTAGAGCTCCAGGCGGTGGTCCGGGCTCTCGGGCTGGAGCCACACCTGGTAGTCGACGTCTACGCCGCCGACCGTCGGGTGCTGAAGGCTCATCCGCCCGACCGTGCAGTCCGCGACGTCGCCCTTCGCCCACAGGGACGCGAACTCGCCGCTGCGCATGGTGAGTTCGCCGATCAGCTCGGCGAGCCGCGCGTCCGTCGGGTACCGGCCCGCGGTGAGCCGCAGGTACGCGACGTGGATACGGGCCAACTCCGCCCAGTTCCGGTGCAGTTCGCGGGCGAGCGGGTCGAGGAAGAACATCCGCGGCACGGACGGCCGGCGGGCCGGGTCCTGCGGGGCGTCGAAGTCGAGGTGTTCGGCGACGAGGGCGTGGCCGGTGCGGTTCCAGGCGAGGATGTCGCCGCGCCGCCCGAGCACGACGGCCGGGCTCGCCTCGCCGAGCGCGTCGAGCAGCGTGAGGACGCGTCGGTGCGGCCGCTCGGGCCGGGGCCGTACGAGCCGTGGAGTGCCGCTCTGCCGGGCGAGGTTGTGCAGGTGGGCCGTCTCGGTCGGGTCGAGCCGCAGCACCTTCGCGAGCGCGTCGAGGACCTGCTGGGAGGCGGTGCCGGCCTGGCCCTGTTCGAGCCGCGTGTAGTACCCGGCGCTGACCCCGGCCAGCTGGGCCAACTCCTCGCGCCTGAGGCCCGGTACGCGGCGGGCGGTGCCGTAGGTGCGCAGGCCGGCGTCGGCGGGGGTGACGCGGTCGCGGCGGTTCTTGAGGTAGGCCCCGAGGCTCTCCGTCTCCATGCGTCCGAGCGTAGGCGGCAGGCTCCTCGGCGTGCCTGCCCCTGCGAGGTGCACCCACGCCTGCCGGTGGGGCTCAGGCGGCGTCGTACTCGTGGGCCCGGCCTCCGCGCCATTCGATCAGCGGGGAGTCGGCCAGGACGAGGCCGTCGGGGTCGTCGAGGCCCGCGCGCCGCAGGAACTCGATCAGGTCGCGGTCGTTGCGGGCCAGGCCGAGGATCTCGCCGTGCACGGTGACGCGGCGGCCCCCGCTCCCCTGCGGCTGGTGGACGACTATCGGCGCACTCATACCTCCAGGGTGCCGCAGGGCACGGCGTACGGCTCTGGGCGGGACGCGTTCAGTGGACGGTTCAACGGAACGGGCAAGGGCCTCCGGCATGTTCCGGCGGGCGGGCGCGCGTAGAGTTTGAAGGGACGTGACCGGTGCTTCAGCGGTCGCCGTCAGCGCCCCGCTCCGGTCCGTCGTCCGATGAGGAGCGTGCGTCATGAGGATGATGCTGAGAGCGCGACTGGACACGCAGATCTCCAACGAGGCGATCAAGAACGGCAGCCTCCCGAAGCTCATGCAGCAGCTGACGGAGACCCTCAAGCCCGAGGCGGCCTACTTCGGCCCCGAGGACGGCTGTCGTTCCTGCACCTTCGTCTTCGACATGCAGGACAGCTCGCAGATGCCGACCATCGCCGAGCCGCTGTTCGGCGAGCTCGGCGCGAAGATCGAACTGCACCCGGTGATGAACGCTGAGGACCTGCAGAAGGGCCTGTCCGCACTCCAAAGGTGACCCTGCGAGGTGTACCCACGGGAGGGAGATGGCTGCCGCGGCGCTGAGGCCGCATCGTCCGACGCATGAACGCAAGCGTGAACGGACAACGCCCCTCTTCCGTCTCCCCCTCTCCCGTCTCCCCCTCCCCCGGCCCCCGTGCCTGGCTCGGGCTGCTCGTCGTGCTCGGGCCGGTGCTGCTTGTCGCCATGGACAGCTCGGTGCTGTTCCTGGCGATGCCCGCCGTGTCCGCCGCGCTCGCGCCGAGCGCGGACCAGGCGCTGTGGATCCTGGACGTGTACGGCTTCGCGGTGGGCTCCCTGCTCGTCGCGTTCGGCGCGATCGGCGACCGGTACGGGCGACTGAAACTCCTGACCGTCGGCGCCGCCGTGTTCGGCCTCGCCTCGGCGGGCGCGGCGTTCGCCCCGAGCCCCGAACTCCTCATCGCCGCGCGGGCGTTGATGGGGGTGGCCGGTGCGACGCTGCTGCCGTCCGCGCTCGCCGTGCTCAGCGGGCTGTTCGCCGACCCCAGGCAGCGCTCCCGCGCGATCGGCGTGTTCGCGGCGACGTTCGCGGCGGGCTTCGCGGTCGGCCCGGTCGTCGGCGGGCAACTGCTCAGCGGCTTCTGGTGGGGCTCGGTGTTCCTGATCAACCTGCCGGTGGTCGCGCTGTTCCTGCTGCTCGCGCCGGTCCTGCTGCGCGAGGTGCCGAGCGGCCGCACGGACCGCGTGGACGTGCTCAGCGTGCTCCTTTCGGCGGTGGGTCTGCTGCTCGCGGTGTACGCGGTGAAGCACACGGCCGCCGAGGGCCTGGCCCCCGTCCCGTCGGCCCTCGGGGCGCTCGGCGCGGCCTCCCTGTTCTGGTTCGTACGGCGCCAACTCGCCCTGGAGTTCCCGCTGATCGACTTCCGGCTGTTCCGCGACCGGGTGTTCACGGTCGCCGCGGTGACGGGTCTGCTGCCGCTGGCGGCGTGGTCGGCGGTCGCGTACCTCGGCGGGGTCTATCTGCAGTCGGTGCTCGGGCTCTCCGTCCTGGACGCGGCCCTGACGGCGCTGCCCGGTGCGGCGGTCCTGACGGTGACGTGCGTCGTGACCCCGGCGTTCGTGGCCCGTACGAGCGTGCGCACCGCGCTGGTCACCGTGCACTTCACGATCGCGGGCGGGCTGCTCCTGCTGCTCGCGACGGGGGCGACGGGCGGGGTCGGCTGGTACGTGGCGGCCACCGTGGTCACCGGGGTCGGGTACGGGATCTCGTTCAGCGTGGTCGCCGACACGGCCGTGGCCGCGGTGCCGCCGGAGCGTGCCGGGTCGGCGGCGGCGATCGCCGAGACGAGCAACGAGATCGGCAACGCCCTCGGCATCGCGCTCCTCGGCTCCCTGGCGACGCTGATCTTCCGCCTCGACGGCCCAGGCCTCGCGGGCACGCTGACGGAGACCCTGCAACTCCCGTCCCTGTCCGCCGAGTCGGCGTCGACGGCCCGCTCCGCGTTCGTCCTGGGCCTGCACGCGGCGGCGTTCGTGGCGAGCGTGCTGCACGCGGCTCTCGGCGCGTTCGCGCTGCGTACGATCCCGAAGTCCTTCGCGGAAGGCGGGGGTTCGGGGGCGGAGGCTCCGGTACCCGCCCCCGGCTCCGCCCCCGCCGCCCGCTGACCCGCCGACGCGCCGGCCTGCCGGTCCGCTACTTCAACGCCCCCGCCGTGAGGCCCGCCACCACCTGCCGCTGGAAGACGATGTACGCCGCGAGGACCGGCAGCATCGCCATGACCAGGCCGGCGAACAGGCCGGACCAGTCGCCCTTGTAGCCCTGGCTGACGGCGAGTTGGACGAGGCCCTGGGTGAGGACCTTGTTCTGGGGTTCGTTGTTGAGGACCGTCGGCAGCATGTACTGGTTCCACTGCCCGAGGAAGTTGAAGATCGTGATGCTGATCAGGCCGGGCTTGGCCATCGGCAGCATGATCTGGAAGAACGTCCGCGTGTGCGAGGCCCCGTCGACGAACGCCGCCTCGGCCACCGAGGTCGGCAGCGTACGGAAGAACGACGTCATGAAGAAGACGGTGAAGGGGAGGGAGTACGCGATGTAGCTGAGGATCAGTCCCGGCAGGGTGTTCAGGAGCGACATGTTCTGCATGACGTAGAACAGCGGCACGAGCGCCAGGATGATCGGGAAGCTCATTCCTCCGACGAAGAGGAAGTAGATGAAGCGGTTCCCGACGAAGTCGAAGCGGGCCAGGACGTATGCCGCCATGGAGCCGAGCAGCATCGTGCCGACCAGTGAACAGCCCACCACGATCAGGGTGTTGAGGAAGTAGTCGCTCATGTGCGCCTCGGTCCAGGCGCGCGCCCAGTTCTCGAAGTGCAGTGTGTCCGGCAGCGACCACGGCGACGAGAAGATGGACTTGTCGTCCTTGAAGGACGTCATGACCGCCCACAGCAGCGGCAGCACCACCATGAACGCCCAGAGGACGAGCATGCCGTGGGAGAAGACGTTGAGGGTCGTGCCCTCGGCGGACTTCTCCGCGGGCCTCGCGGGGGCGGCCTGCGTCTTGGTGACGGCGGTGCGCTGGTCACCGGCGCCGGAGGGCGGCATGCCGGTGTCGGTGTCGGTCGTCTTCATCAGTACTCCAGCCGCTCGCGCCGGCCCATCCGCATCACGATCGCCACGAACAGCAGCGTCACGACGAGCAGGGCCACACCGATCGTCGTTGCATAGGCAGCCTGACCGTCCCGGAACGCCTTCTGGTAGACGTACAGCGGGAGGACGGTCGTCGAATAGTCGGGACCGCCGCCGTTCGGGCCGACGGTCATGATCTGCACCACCGCGAAGGACTCGGCGCCGAGCGCGAGAATCCCCATGTACGCCCAGCCGGACTGCACGGTGTCCCACAGCAGCGGCAGCGTGATCCTGAAGAACGTGGTGATGCGGTTGGCGCCGTCGAGCAGCGCGGCCTCGTAGTAGTCCTTCGGAATGGACGCCATGCCCGCGGAGAACAGGACCACGAAGAACCCGACCGTGCACCAGACCAGCACCGCGAAGACGCACCACAGGGCGAGATCGGGATCGCCGAGCCAGTCCGGCTGCACACTGCCCAGACCGATCGCCTTCAGCCCGGAGTTGAGCGCCCCGCTGTTGGGGTTGTACGCGAACTGGAAGAGCAGCGCGACGATGGCGATGGAGAGGACCTGCGGGAAGAAGTACACGACCTTGTAGAAGGCCGAGCCCCGCACACCCGCGACCGCCGCGTTCTTCCGGCGCCGCCCGCCGACGTTCAGCATGAAGGCGAAGAACAGCGCGAGCGACAGCGTGGCCAGCGGCAGCAACAGGACGAATACCAGGCTGTGTTGGAGCGACTTCCAGAAGACGTCGTCCTCGAACATCTTCAGGAAGTTGTCGAAGCCCACCATCTTGAATTCGGGGCTCAGACCGCTCCAGTCCGTGAACGAATAGAAGATGGACTGGACGAACGGCCAGATGACGAACAGCGCGTACAGCGCGAGCGGGGCCCCCAGGAACCCCGCGATGAAACGGTACTTACCGTGTTGCATTCCTACCGACCCCGATCTTCCCCGGCTTCCCCGCGGGTGCGGCCACCGCCACCGGGCGCCCGGCCGGCGGCGTGCGTACAGAGCCGGGGGCCACGGGTCGTCCGGGGCCCCCGGCGTCGCTCACTGGTGCTTGTAGTGCTTGATCGAGTCGTCCTTGGCCGCCTCGTCGGCGTACCCCTGGATCTTCTTGATGGCCTCGGCCGGGGTGAGGCGGCCCGCCATCATCTCGCCGAGACCGCCGACGCCGATCTTCTCCTTCTGGAGCGCGACGTACCAGTCCTGGATGCGGGGGTTGACGATGTTCTCGCCGGCCTTCTCCAGGGCGGCGACGGCCGACTTGAGGCCCGGGGTCAGCTCGATGCCGTCGGTGCCGCCGTCGAACGCGGTCAGGGACTTCACGGACTTGGTGAAGTTCTTCGAGGAGTCCTCGCTGAGCATGATGCGCAGCTGCTCCATCGCGCCGTCCGGGTTCTTCGCCTTCGACGGCACGATGAACGGCTCGCCGCCGGACGCCCACATGGTGCCGAACGGCAGCTTGTCGGAGGAGTCCAGGCCGGAGGGCGCGGAGACGGCCAGGTCGAAGTCGTCCGGCATGGTCTTCGCCGCCTCGTTCTCCACCCACGAACCGTTGGGCAGGAACAGGGCCTTGCCCTCGGTCCACGCGGTCTGCGACTGGATGTGGTCGAGGCCGGGCGTGCCCTTGAGGATGTAGCCCTTCTTGTAGAGCTCGTAGTACGCCTCGAAGCAGGCCTTGACGGCCGGGTGCTTCCAGGCGTTGGGCTCCAGGTTGTCGATCGCGTCGAGCACCTCGCGGCCGCCGACCTTGGCGATCATCGGGTACAGCGAGAACGGGATGTAGTACGGGTGCTTGCCCGCGTACGTCCAGGGCGCGATGCCCTTCTTCTTCGCCTTCGCGCAGACCTTGAGCATGTCGTCCCAGGTCTCCGGGTACTCCGCGTCGAGGGAGTCGAGGGCCTTCTGCGAGTACCAGACGCCGTAGACCGTGTACGCGTAGTACATGATCCAGACCTTCTCGCCGTCGAACTGGCCCATCTCGACGATGCCGGGGCGGAGGGTGTCGCGGACCTTCTTGCTCGGGTCGTCGACGGACGGCGCGTCCAGGAGCGGCGTCAGGTCGGCGAGCTGGTCCTTGCCGACGAGGACGCCCATGTCCATCTGCTCGGCGCCGGAGTTGTCGATGAGGTCCGGCGGGTTGCCGCCGTTGAAGCGCGGCTGCAGCGTCGACTGGATCTTCTGCGTGGGCTGGAACTTGACCTTGGCCTTGGGGAACTTGCCCTCGTAGACCTTGATGGCGTCCTTCGCGTACTGCGTGCCGAAGCCGCCGTCGAAGAGGACGAAGTCGAGCGGTGCGCTCTCGTTGACGGCGAGGGGGTTGTCCTTGGTCTTCTTGCCCTTGTCGACCTTGTCCTCGGCGCCGCCGTCCCCGCTCGCGCAGGCGGACAGGAAACTCATCGCCGGTACGGACACCAGGCCGAGCGCGGCCGACCGCTTGATCAGATCACGGCGTCCGACACCGTCATTGCCCTTGCGCGCTGAAGTGGATCCCATGCTCAAGTCCTCGCCTTCTCCAGGACTCAGGCGGTGAACCGGACCCTCCCCGGCACCGCGGTGTGGTGAAGCTGGGGTCGTGCGATCTCTCTTCGACTGTTCGCTCTTGGCTGTTCGCTCTTGGCTGTGCGCTTTTCGCTGTTGGCTCTTCGCTCTTCGGGAACGGCTGAATTCGGTCGGCGGTCGCGGCCTTCTCCCCGGCCCGCCCGCATCTCCCCAATTCCCGGCCCCCGCGCCCGCACACGCCGTCGTACGGCTGTCCGGACGCCGACAGGTATAGTCCACTCTCCTTCCGCTGAGCAAGATCGAATACAGCTTTGGTCGGCAGTCTTTCCCGAGTTGAGACCTCCCGGAAGCCCCGCCGCAGCCTCTCCCGCGAAGGCACCCCGCGCCCGTGGACTTTCGTGGGGGATCACCTGGACTTTTGGGGGCGTCGGGACGGCCGTCGCCCGCGCGCCGAGCCGCCCGCTCCCGACTCCCGCCCGCCCGCCGGAAGTTGGCCGCTTTCCGACTGTCCCGGCAGCCGCCGCGCTCCCCCGCCGCCCCCGTGCTCCCCCTTCACCCTCCGACCACCCCCAACACCCTTGACACCCAACCCCACTTGACGCCCTACTGGACCCTGCACTCCGCTCTGACAACGTTGTCCGCCTTGCCTGGAGGCCCCAGAATGCAGAGTCCCCCGCACCGGCCCGCGCGCCGCAGACGTATGGGGCGCAGACGTCCGGGGCTGAGGCCCCTCGCCGTCGTGCCCGTCGCCGCTCTCCTCCTGGTCACCGCGGCCCAGGGCGCCGCCACCGCCGCGCCCCGACCGGCAAGCGGCGCAAAGGAGTTCAGCTCGTCGTTCGAGGAAGGGCAGCCCCGGCCGGACTGGACCAGTGCCGTCGAGACGACCCCCGACGGGAAGAAGAAGGCCGCCGGCGTCAACGGCGAGTTCAGCAGCGGGCTTCCGGGCAACGTCACCGACCGGGTGGGCGAGGTGCGGGCCAGCGGGGAGAACGCGGGCTCCGGTGAGGTGAAGGAGAACCTCATCGACGGCGAGTCCAGCACCAAGTGGCTGACGTTCGCCGCGCAGGGCTGGGTGGAGTACGACCTGTCGGAGCCGGTCAAGGTCCGCAAGTACGCCCTGACTTCGGCCAACGACCACGCCGAGCGCGACCCGAAGGACTGGGTCCTCAAGGGCTCGGCCGACGGCAAGGAGTGGAAGACCCTCGACTCCCGCTCCGGCGAGACGTTCGCGAAGCGGTTCGAGACGAAGACGTACGACGTCGCCAACGACACGGCGTACGCGCACTACCGGTTCGAGATCACCGCCAACAACGGGGCGGCGGACGCGACTCAGCTGTCCGATCTGCAGATCTCCGACGGCAGCACGGGCGGGCCCGCGCCCGAGGACATGATCTCCGCCGTGCACCGCGGGCCGAGCGGCTCGCCGACCGCGAAGGCGGGCGCCGGATTCACGGGCAAGCGGGCGCTGCGCTACGCGGGCACGCATCAGGCGGACGGGCGCGCGTACTCGTACAACAAGGTCTTCGACGTGGACGTGGAGATCGCCCGGGACACCGAGCTGTCGTACCGTGTGTTCCCCGCGATGCCGGAGCCCGCGCCGGATCTGAGTTATGCCGCGACGCACGTGTCGGTGGACCTGGCGTTCACGGACGGCACGTATCTGAGCGAGCTCAAGGCCACCGACAAGCACGGCGGGCTGCTCACCCCGCAGGGGCAGGCCGCGGCGAAGCGGCTGTACGTGAACCAGTGGAACCATGTCGCGTCCGGCATCGGCAGCGTCGCCGCGGGCAAGACCGTGGACCGGATTCTCGTGGCGTACGACTCGCCGAAGGGCCCGTCGAAGTTCCAGGGCTGGGTCGACGACGTGACGCTGAAGAGCGCGCCCCCGGCGAAGCCGAAGGAGCACCCCTCGGACTACGCGTCCACGATCCGCGGCACCAACTCCAGCGGCGGCTTCTCGCGCGGCAACAACATCCCGGCGACGGCCGTCCCGCACGGCTTCAACTTCTGGACGCCGGTGACCAACGCGGGCTCCCTGAGCTGGCTGTACGACTACGCGCGCGGCAACAACGAGGACAACCTGCCGACGCTGCAGGCGTTCAGCGCGAGCCATGAGCCGAGCCCCTGGATGGGCGAGCGGCAGACGTTCCAGGTGCTGCCGTCGGCCGCCGAGGGCGTCCCCGACCTGGACCGGAAGAAGCGGGCGCTCGCGTTCCGGCACGAGAACGAGACGGCCCGGCCGCACCACTACCGCGTCGAGTTCGAGAACGGCATCGAGGCGGAGATGACGCCGACGGACCACGCGGCGATGATGCGCTTCACGTACCCGGGCGACGACGCGAGCGTGCTCTTCGACAACGTCTCCGACAAGGCGGGCCTCAGTCTCGACCAGGAGAAGGGGATCGTCACCGGCTACTCGGACGTCAAGTCCGGCCTGTCCACGGGCGCGACCCGGCTCTTCGTGTACGGGACGTTCGACAAGCCCGTGCAGAGCGGGGACGCGTCCGGTGTGAAGGGCCACCTCCGCTTCGACGCGGGCAAGGACCGCACGGTCACGCTGCGCCTGGCCACGTCGCTGATCTCCGTCGACCAGGCGAAGGCCAACCTGGACCGGGAGATCCCGTCCGGCACGTCCTTCGCCGCCGTGAAGTCGAAGGCGCGGGCGGAGTGGGACGCGCTGCTCGGCAAGGTGGAGGTCGAGGGCGCCACGGAGGACCAGCTGACGACGCTGTACTCCGGGCTCTACCGCCTGTACCTGTACCCCAACTCGGGCTTCGAGCAGGTCCGTACGGACAAGGGCCTGGTGGACCGGTACGCGTCCCCGTTCTCCCCGCAGACCGGCCCGGACACCCCGACGCACACCGGGGCGAAGATCGTCGACGGCAAGGTGTACGTCAACAACGGCTTCTGGGACACGTACCGCACGACCTGGCCCGCCTACTCGTTCCTCACGCCGAAGAAGGCGGGCGAGCTGGTCGACGGGTTCGTGCAGCAGTACAAGGACGGCGGCTGGATCTCCCGCTGGTCGTCGCCGGGGTACGCGGACCTGATGACCGGCACGTCCTCGGACGTGGCGTTCGCCGACGCGTACGTGAAGGGTGTGGACTTCGACGAGAAGGCCGCGTACGAGGCCGCGCTGAAGAACGCGACGGTGGTGCCGCCGAGTTCGGGCGTCGGCCGCAAGGGCATGGACACCTCGCCGTTCCTCGGCTACGCGTCGACCGAGACGCACGAGGGCCTGTCCTGGTCCCTGGAGGGCTACCTCAACGACTACGGCATCGCGAGGATGGCGCGAGCGCTGCACAAGAAGACGGGCGAGGAGCGGTACAAGGAGGAGTCGGAGTACTTCCTCAACCGTGCCCGCAACTACGTGAAGCTGTTCGATGCCAAGGCCGGTGCGGGACAAGGGAGTTCGGACAGTCCGGGCTTCTTCCAGGGGAAGGACCTGAAGGGCGGCTGGCGCGTGGAGTCGTCGAAGTACGACCCGCGCATCTGGGGTCACGACTACACGGAGACCAACGGCTGGGGCTACGCCTTCACCGCCCCGCAGGACTCCCGGGGCCTGGCGAACCTGTACGGCGGCCGGTCCGGGCTGGCGAAGAAGCTCGACACGTACTTCGACACCCCGGAGACGGCGTCCCCCGAGTTCGCGGGCTCGTACGGCGGGGTCATCCACGAGATGACGGAGGCCCGTGACGTGCGGATGGGCATGTACGGGCACAGCAACCAGGTCGCGCACCACGCCACATACATGTACAACGCGGCGTCGCAGCCGTGGAAGACGCAGGAGAAGGTCCGCGAGGTCCTCTCCCGGCTCTACACCGGCAGCGAGATCGGCCAGGGCTACCACGGCGACGAGGACAACGGCGAGCAGAGCGCCTGGTACCTGTTCTCCGCGCTCGGCTTCTACCCGCTGGTCATGGGCAGCGGCGAATACGCCATCGGCTCCCCGCTGTTCACCAAGGCGACGGTCCATCTGGACGGCGGCCGCGAGCTGGTGGTGAGCGCGCCCGACAACAGCGCGAAGAACGTGTACGTGCAGGGCCTCGAGGTCAACGGCAAGCGGTGGACGTCGACGGCGCTGCCGCACGAGGAGATCGCGCGCGGCGGCACCCTGGAGTTCGACATGGGCCCGAAGCCGTCCAAGTGGGGCACGGGCGCGGACGCGGCGCCGGTGTCGATCACGGACGACGACGAGGTGCCGGCGCCGCGGAAGGACGCGACGAAGAACGACGGCCCGCTCTTCGACGACTCCTCCACGACGTCGGCCGAGGTGGCCTCGGTGAACCTGCCGCTCGCCGGCTCCGACGGGACGCGTGCCGTGCAGTACACCCTGACGTCGGCGGACCGCGCGAAGGCCCCCGACGGCTGGGTGTTGGAGGGCTCGGCGGACGGCGACGCGTGGAAGGTCCTGGACCGGCGGGACGGCGAATCCTTCAAGTGGGACCACCAGACACGGGTGTTCTCGGTGTCCGATCCCGGTACGTACCGCCACTATCGGCTCGTTCCGAAGGGAGCTGCGACACTTGCGGAGGTGGAGTTGATCTCGTAACCGGGCTCTTCTCCCCGTGCCGGGCCCCGCACTTGCCGGGGCCCGGCACGCCCGTCGTGCGGCCAGGGACACGCGCGGCGGGGGTCAGGAGAGTGGGCCGCGCCCCAACGACCGCCGCGCTTGCGGAAGTTGGGGTGACGGCGCGGGGCAGAAGGGCAGTACGCACATGAACAGCAGGTCCGCGTCCGGAACGGGGGACGCCGCGCCGACCCTCATAGGCCCGCCGCGGCCGGCCCCTCCCCCGCCGCCGCGGCCTTCCCCGATCACTCGCGCGGGGCGCGCCGTGCGCCGCGCGCTCACCGGTGTGCTGCACGCGGGCGAGTGGCTGCGCGGCCTGCGCGGCTGGCCCCTCGCCGGGGCCGTGGTCCTGGCGGCGCTCGGGCAGATGGCCCTGATGGCGCTGCTGACCCGGGAGGTCCCCGAGGTCGCGGCGTCCTACCCGGACCTGCGGATCCCGGGCCTGTGGCTGCTCCTCACCACGCTGGTGCTGCTGCTCGGGCACCTGCTGCTCGGCGTGACGACGGTGGTCCTGGCCCGCGCGCTCGGCGGCCGCGGCGGCCTGCACCGTACGCCGGCGGTCCTCGCGGTGCTCGCCCCGCTGTGCTCGCTGCCGCTGCTGCTCGGCGGCTTCGTGGCCCCGCCGGGCAGCACCCTGGTCCAAGTCCTGCAGTTCGGCGGCCTGCTGGTCCTCGCCGCCCAGCTCACCCGCCACATCGCCCACACCCAGCACATGCTGGTGGGCCGAGCCTTCCTGGCCTCGACCCTCGCCCTCCTCGGCGAATGGCAACTGGCCCACGCGGCGGTCGAGCAGACGGGGGCGCATGCGGGGATGCTGTGAGCGCGGCCCGAAAGGGGCGCGGGGAACTGCGCGACCAGCCACGACGGCGCCGCAGCCGAAATACACCCCGGGGCCGCCCCCGCGCACGCCGAAGGCCGCACCCCCCGCGCAGGAAGTGCGGCCCTCAACCGTCAACCAGGGCCCCGGGGACCCGCAAACACGCCGAAGGCCGCACCCCCCGCGCAGGGAGTGCGGCCCTCAACTACGAACCCGTACCGCTTACTTGCGGATCAGGCTGCGCAGCACGTACTGCATGATGCCGCCGTTGCGGTAGTAGTCCGCCTCGCACCCCACCCACCCCCAGCGCCACCCGAACACGCCGAAGGCCGCACCCCCCGCGCAGGGAGTGCGGCCCTCAACTACGAACCCGTACCGCTTACTTGCGGATCAGGCTGCGCAGCACGTACTGCATGATGCCGCCGTTGCGGTAGTAGTCCGCCTCGCCGGGGGTGTCGATGCGGACGACCGCGTCGAACTCCACGCCGGTGTCGGTCGTGACCTTGACCGTGCGGGGGGTCGTGCCGTTGTTGAGCTCGGTCACGCCGGCGAAGGAGAAGGTCTCCTCACCGGTCAGGCCGAGGGACTCCGCCGAGGCGCCCTCCGGGAACTGCAGCGGGAGGACGCCCATGCCGATGAGGTTCGAGCGGTGGATGCGCTCGTACGACTCGGCGATGACGGCCTTGACGCCGAGGAGCGCGGTGCCCTTGGCGGCCCAGTCGCGGGACGAGCCGGAGCCGTACTCCTTGCCCGCGAGGACGACCAGCGGGATGCCCTGGTCGATGTAGTTGCGGGAGGCGTCGTAGATGAAGGAGACGGGGGCGTCGTCCTTCGTGAAGTCGCGGGTGAAGCCGCCCTCCGTGCCCGGCGCGATCTGGTTGCGCAGGCGGATGTTGGCGAACGTGCCGCGGATCATGACCTCGTGGTTGCCTCGGCGCGAGCCGTAGGAGTTGAAGTCACGACGCTCCACACCGTGCTCGGTGAGGTACTTGCCGGCCGGGGTGTCGGCCTTGATCGCACCGGCCGGGGAGATGTGGTCGGTGGTGACCGAGTCGCCCAGCTTGGCCAGCACACGGGCGCCGGTGATGTCCTCGACCGGGGCCGGGTCCATCGTCATGCCCTCGAAGTACGGGGGCTTGCGCACGTAGGTGGACTCGGTGTCCCACTCGAAGGTGTTGCCGGTGGGGACCGGGAGGGCCTGCCACTGGGCGTCGCCCGCGAAGACGTCGGAGTAGGACTTGTTGAACATGTCCTCGCCGATGGCGTTCGCCACGACGTCGTTGACCTCGGCCTCGGTCGGCCAGATGTCCTCGAGGTAGACCGGCTTGCCGTCCTGGTCGGTGCCCAGGGCGTCCTTGGTGATGTTCACCTTCATCGAACCGGCGATGGCGTACGCGACGACCAGCGGCGGGGACGCCAGGTAGTTCATCTTGACGTCGGGGTTGATGCGGCCCTCGAAGTTCCGGTTGCCGGAGAGGACCGAGGTGACGGCGAGGTCGTGGTCGTTGACGGCCTTGGAGACCTCCTCCGGCAGCGGGCCGGAGTTGCCGATGCAGGTGGTGCAGCCGTAACCGACCAGGTTGAAGCCGACCTTGTCGAGGTACGGGGTCAGGCCCGCCTTGTCGAAGTAGTCGGTGACGACCTTCGAGCCCGGGGCGAGGGTGGTCTTGACCCACGGCTTGCGGGTCAGGCCACGCTCGACGGCCTTCTTCGCGACGAGCGCCGCGGCGACCATCACGTACGGGTTCGAGGTGTTGGTGCAGGAGGTGATGGCCGCGACCGTCACCGCACCGTGGTCGATCTCGTACGTCGAGCCGTCGGGGGCGGTCACGGTGACCGGCTTCGACGGACCGCCGTTGGGGTGGTTGACCGGGGCGTCGGAGGCCGGGAAGGACTCGATGCCGGCCTCGTCGGCGGTGTCGACGTAGTTGAGGACGTCCGACTTGAACTGCTCGGCGGCGTTCGCGAGGACGATGCGGTCCTGCGGGCGCTTCGGGCCGGCGATCGACGGGACGACGGTGGAGAGGTCGAGCTCCAGCTTCTCGGAGAAGTCGGGCTCGGCGGCCGGGTCGAGCCAGAGGCCCTGCTCCTTGGCGTACGCCTCGACGAGCGCGACCTGCTGCTCCGAACGGCCGGTCAGCTTCAGGTAGTTCAGGGTCTCGTCGTCGATCGGGAAGATCGCGGCGGTGGAGCCGAACTCCGGCGACATGTTGCCGATGGTGGCGCGGTTGGCGAGGCTCGTGGCCGCCACACCCTCGCCGTAGAACTCGACGAACTTGCCGACGACGCCGTGCTTGCGCAGCATCTCGGTGATCGTGAGGACGAGGTCCGTGGCGGTGGTGCCGGGCTTCAGCTCGCCGGTCAGCTTGAAGCCGACGACGCGCGGGATGAGCATCGAGACCGGCTGGCCGAGCATCGCGGCCTCGGCCTCGATGCCGCCGACGCCCCAGCCGAGCACGCCGAGGCCGTTGACCATCGTGGTGTGCGAGTCGGTGCCGACGAGGGTGTCGGGGTAGGCCTGGCCGCCCCGGACCATGACCGTACGAGCGAGGTGCTCGATGTTGACCTGGTGGACGATGCCGGTGCCGGGCGGGACGACCTTGAACTCGTCGAAGGCGGTCTGGCCCCAGCGCAGGAACTGGTAGCGCTCCTTGTTGCGGCCGTACTCCAGCTCGACGTTCTGGCCGAAGGCGTCCTTGGTGCCGAACTTGTCGGCGATGACGGAGTGGTCGATGACCAGCTCGGCCGGGGCCAGCGGGTTGATCTTCGCCGGGTCGCCGCCGAGCTCCTTCACGGCCTCACGCATGGTGGCGAGGTCCACGACACAGGGAACGCCGGTGAAGTCCTGCATGATCACGCGGGCCGGCGTGAACTGGATCTCCTGGGAGGGCTGGGCCTGCGAGTTCCAGTTGCCGAGGGCACGGATGTGGTCGGCCGTGATGTTCGCGCCGTCCTCGGTGCGGAGCAGGTTCTCCAGAAGAACCTTGAGGCTGTAGGGAAGGCGAGCAGAGCCCTCGACCTTGTCCAGCCTGAAGATCTCGTACGACTCGTCGCCCACGCGCAGCGTGCTGCGGGCGTCGAAGCTGTTCGCCGACACGACAGTCTCCTTCATATATGTGCGCGTACCACCGCAATCCTGCCGCCACGACCCTGGACCGATCCGCTAAGGTAGGGCTAAGTTAGGTAACCCTTACCGACAGGTTCGATGTCGGCGTGCGGCGCGGTGCGCCTCGGCAGATATCTCGATGTCGAGATAACTCTAGTACATGCCGCGGGATCGGTCATGCCCTGCCCCGGCCCGACGGCGCCAACAGTCGGCGAAGCGCGCGTGAACTCCCCCGCACGCACCGTCGACCTTCGGCTCCCCCGCCCCCTACTTTCGTCGCGCCCGGCCGGGCCCGACCGCTTCCGACGGCCGATGCGACGGCGCGTACCCGATTTCTACGGTGGATCCCATGAATCGCAGCACGGGGAACGAGACGCGCGTCACGCAGGACGCCTCGCGGCTGCGGCAGCCGGGCTGGCTGCCGCTTGCCTTCGCCGCGCTCGGCACGGGCGCGGGGTTCGCCGCGAAGCACCTGGCGCACTGGCTGGTGTCGCTGCCCCGCGCCCCCTTCAAGGGTCCGGCAGAACTCCTCACTTCGCTCCCCGAGCCCTGGCTGACGCTCGGCCTCCTGGTCGCGGGCGCGGTGCTCGGCCTGCTCGCCGGACTGCTCGTGCTGCACGAGGAGCTGGCGGTGCGGGTCGACGCCGCCGGGGTCACGCTGACCCGAGGGGGCGAGCCGAGCACGTTCCCGCGCGCGAAGCTCGCCGCGGCCTTCCGGGACGGCAAGGACCTGGTGCTGCTCGGCCCGGACGGTGCGGAACTGGCGCGCGAGCGCTGCGACTTCCGCGAGCGCCGGCTCGCCTCGGCCTTCACCCGGCACGGCCACCGCTGGACGGACCGCGACCCGCACGCCGCCGACTTCCGCCTCTGGGTGCCGGACGCGCCCGGCCTGCCGCCCGGCGCCGACGCGCTGCTCAAGGCCCGCGCGAAGGCCCTCGCCCGCGACGACTCGACGTCCGCCGCCGACCGCCGCGAACTCCGCGCCGAACTGGCCCGCCTGGGCGTGTACGTACGGGACGAGAAGCGGCGCCAGCACTGGCGGAGGCGGCCCGGCGCGGAGTGAGGACCTGACGAAGCGGAGTGAGGACCTGACGGAGGGGCCTCAGCCCATGCTCTTCGCGCCGTCCAGGGACTCGCGGATGATGTCGGCGTGCCCGGCGTGCTGGGCGGTCTCGGCGCAGATGTGCATCAGGACCCGGCGCACCGACCAGCGCCCGCCCGGCTCGTGCCACGGGGCCTTCGGCAGCGGCCAGGACTTGTCCAGGTCGGACAGGGCCGCGATCACCTCGTCGGTGTGGGCGGCGACCTTCTCGTAGTCGGCGAGGATCCCGGCCAGGGTCTCGCCGGGCAGCATGCGGAAGCCGTCGGCGTACTCCTGCCGCTGGGCCTCGGTCGGCGCCTCGAAGTCCGGCATCGCGGACGGGCCGTTCAGGATGAACTCCGTCCAGTTGCGCTCCACGGCGGTGACGTGCTTGACCAGTCCAGCCAGGCACAGCTCACTCGCGGTGGTGCGCCGCGCGGCCTGCTCGTCGGTCAGGTCCCGGGTGGTCCGGCGCAGGAAGGAGCGGTGGTGGGCGAGGATCTCCAGCCAGTCGGCCCGCTCGCCGGTGGGGGTGTGCTGCTGGGGTGCGGTCTCGGTCATCGGATTCGCCTTCCGCTGCTCATGTCGCCGTCTGTCGGCCGGTCAGAGACGACCGTAGAAGCCATCGAGGCCGGATCGTGTCCTACATACGCGGCACTTCGCCCCGAACTGCGCACCGTTTCGCCCCGATTGTCACCTTCGTACGGCTGGCTCATCTTGAAGCTGCCGCCGCCCGCCGAGGTCGGCGTCCGGTCGCGGAGGGGTCGCGGGGGAGGCCGACGGCGCTGCGCCCGCCCAGCGGATCCGAACTCCCGCTGCACCAGCCGCCGCACCCGGTGGCCCACAGCCTCTGAACCTCGGGGGCGGGCGGCCCTCGTCGCCTGACGCGCAGTCAGGGGTCCGTCCACCGAGGCGACACGCGATGCCACCCGGACGGACGCGCTCCGTTTCTCTTTTATCTCACATCCGATATACGGTCGCGCCATGGCAGACGACTACCTCGTACGCATCGGCAAGCTCATCCGTGACGCCCGTCAACACCGGGGCTGGACACAGTCCCAGCTCGCCGAGGCACTCGGTACCAGCCAGAGCGCTGTGAACCGCATCGAACGCGGCAACCAAAACATCAGCCTTGAGATGATCGCTCGAATCGGTGAAGCACTCGACAGCGAAATCGTCTCTCTGGGCTACGCCGGCCCGATGCATCTGCGCGTCGTCGGCGGCCGCCGGCTCTCCGGCTCCATCGACGTGAAGACGAGCAAGAACGCCTGCGTCGCGCTGCTCTGCGCCTCGCTGCTCAACAAGGGCCGTACGGTGCTGCGCCGGGTCGCACGGATCGAGGAGGTCTTCCGGATCCTGGAGGTCCTGAACTCCATCGGCGTGCGCACCCGGTGGATCAACGAGGGCGTCGACCTGGAGATCGTGCCGCCCGCCACGCTCGACCTGGACGCGATCGACGCGGAGGCGGCCCGCCGCACCCGCTCGATCATCATGTTCCTCGGCCCGCTCCTGCACCGCATGGACCGCTTCAAGCTGCCGTACGCGGGCGGCTGCGACCTCGGCACCCGCACCGTCGAGCCGCACATGATCGCGCTGCGCCGCTTCGGCCTCGAAGTCACCGCGACCGAGGGCATCTACCACGCCGAGGTCGAGCGCAGCTCCCCCGACCGCCCGATCGTGCTGACCGAGCGGGGCGACACCGTGACGGAGAACGCGCTGCTCGCCGCGGCCCGGCACGACGGCGTCACCGTCATCCGCAACGCCTCGTCCAACTACATGGTCCAGGACCTGTGCTTCTTCCTGGAGGCGCTCGGCGTCAAGGTCGACGGGGTCGGCACGACGACGCTGACCGTGCACGGCGTACCGACCATCGACGTGGACGTGGACTACTCGCCGTCGGAGGACCCGGTCGAGGCGATGAGCCTGCTCGCCGCGGCCGTCGTCACCGAGTCCGAACTCACCATCCGGCGTGTGCCGATCGAGTTCATGGAGATCGAGCTGGCGGTCCTGGAGGAGATGGGCCTGCACTCCGACCGCTCCGCGGAGTACCCCGCCGACAACGGCCGCACCCGCCTGGTGGACCTGACCGTGCGCCCCTCCAAGCTGGAGGCGCCGATCGACAAGATCCACCCGATGCCGTTCCCGGGCCTGAACATCGACAACGTGCCGTTCTTCGCGGCCATCGCGGCCGTCGCCCAGGGCAAGACCCTCATCCACGACTGGGTGTACGACAACCGCGCGATCTACCTCACCGACCTCAACCGCCTCGGCGGCCGCCTCCAACTCCTCGACCCGCACCGGGTGTTGGTGGAGGGCCCGACCCGCTGGCGGGCCGCCGAGATGATGTGCCCGCCGGCCCTGCGCCCGGCCGTGGTCGTGCTGCTCGCGATGATGGCGGCGGAGGGCACGTCGGTGCTGCGCAACGTGTACGTCATCAACCGCGGCTACGAGGACCTCGCGGAGCGGCTCAACTCCGTGGGCGCCCAGATCGAGACGTTCCGGGACATCTGACCGACGACGGTCCGGCCGGCTCGTGCGGGTGGGACCGCTGGGGCGGCCCGGCCCGTCCCACCCGGTCGGACCGCCCGACGTGCGGGGCGACCGCGGCTGATGAAAGGTCGAAGCAAGTCCCCACTCGAAGGAGAAACGCATGCTTCGGCGCATCTCAATCGCACTGGCCGGTCTGATGGCGGTCGGCTTCTTCGCCGCAGGCCCGGCGTCCGCCCACGGCAGCGACGTGGAAGGCTGCTCGGCGAACGGCACGCACGTCAAGGCCGGCAGCGTCATGGTGCACGACTTTGAGAAGACGTGCTGGGACGTGGGCTGACCCGTCCCGCAGCGGTAGACGATTCGGGTGGGCGCCCCGCAGGGGGTGCCCACCCGAACGCGTGCGTGCAGAGCGTCACGGCTGCCGGTCGGCCGTCCTGCCGCCCAGGCACCACACCAGCTCGGAGCGCTGCCGGATGCCCAACTTCCGCAGGATGCTGCTCACATGGGCCTTGACGGTCTTCTCCGAGATGAACAGGCGCCGGCCGATCATCGCGTTGGTCATCGACTCGCGGGCGATCAGGTCGGCGATCTCCCGCTCCCGGGCGGTGAGCGCGCCGAGGTCCGTGCGGTCGGGCGGCGGGGCGGCGGGCTTCAGCACCATCATCGCCAGTTCGGTGCCGACGAGCCGGCACTGGTCCTTGATCCGGCCCAGCTCCTGCCGCAGTTGGGCCGTGTCGAGCAGCGCCGCGCGGGACTGCAGGGTGTCCAGGCAGCGCGCGACCTCGTCCAGCCGGTCGGTCGCCGTGTGCAGCATGTCCACGGGGAAGTCGAGGCGGCTGTGGTCGAGTTCGGGGAAGTCCCGGTAGAGCCGTTCGCGCGCCGCCGAGCGGGCGCCGTCGTCGAGGGACAGCGCAAGGGCCTGGGCGAGCCATGCGAGGGCGACGACGAAGGTGTCGTCGAAGACGTCCGCCCTGGGTGACTGGGTGTTGACCATGCCGATCACCGTGTCGCCGTCGGGCCCGAACATCGGCACGGCGACCGCGTCCCGGCTCAGCGAGCCGTCCCCCATCGGCGCCCCGACATGGCAGCGCCGCCCGTTGTCCTGCGCGTAGCGGTACGGCGCGGCCCGCGCCCTGATCCAGTACGACACCCCGTCCCGGCCGAACCGGGAGGTGTCGGCGGCGAGCAGCTCGCCGTCGCTGTAGACGTACGGCAGGACCAGCGTGTTGTCGCCCTGGTAGAGGCCCACGTAGAACGTCTCGACGGGGGCGATGGCCATGGCGGCGCGGCGGACGGCCGCGCACATCTCGCTGACGTCGTCCGGCGCCAGCATCCGCAACTGGCGGTCGGCCAGGCGCAGGGCCCCTCTGACCGTCTCTGGCAGTACCGTCTCCAAGCCGACCCTCCGGTGACTGGCGTCGCGCCGCAGCGGGGCATCGACGATATCCCGAACCGTGCCGACTCGGCGGGGCACCGCGGAAGTCCGTCCGGCGGGCCGGGGCCTAGGTCCCGGCCGCCCGAGAATCGGTCCAAGTCGTAGCGCCACAAGGGGCGTTGGCTGCCTAGGGTCGACGGCAGGCCGCGCCGCGCACAGGTCGTACGGCCGAGTCCTGGCGGTACCCCCCACTCATCGGAGAAAGGACCTCCCATGCCCACTCGACGCACTGTCCTGAGAACCCTCGCCGCCGGTGCGGGCGTCGCCGCCGTCGGGGTCGCCGGCACGCAGGCGTTCGGCGGCCCGACCGGCGCCGCGGCCCCGGCCCCGCGCGAGGTCGACCTGAAGCCCGGCACGGGCGGCGCCGATGTGGTCGCGCTGCAGCACCTGTTGACCGCGTACGGCCACCAGACCTCGGCCGATGGGGACTACGGGCCGCTGACCGAGCGGGCCGTGGCGAAGTTCCAGGGTGCGCGCGGACTCGTGAAGGACGGCTGGGCCGGGCCGCTCACCATGAAGAAGATGCTGGACAACGGCAAGGTCGCCGCCGAGCGGGGCTGGGGCAACCGCCATACGGTCCGCGCTGTGCAGACCCTGCTCGTGGACCTCGGGTACGCGATGGCCGTCGACGGGGACTTCGGTCCGCTCACGCAGTCGAGCGTCGAGAAGCACCAGTCCAGGTGCAAGCTCGACGCGTCCGGGACCGTCACCTACACCACGTGGACGTACCTGTTCAGGCCGCCGCGGAAGCCCGGCGGCGGGTTCCAGAAGGGCCCGGCCGTGCTGGTGGCGCAGTCCGGGAGCGGGCTCGCGACCTGGGCGTACGACTGCGGGCCCGCCGCGTTCGTCGCGCTGCAGCTGCGGATGGGCCGCAAGCCCGGCAGGTGGACGGACGTCGCGCACCGCGGGGCCGCCATCGACCACGCCCGCCGGACCGTGCTCGGCATGACGAACAACACGCGTGGCACCGGGCAGATCCGGGACGAGGTCGGGCTCGTCGCCGGGTTCCGGCGGCTCGGCGTGGAGCAGGCCAGGACCGGCGGCTTCGACGACGCGCTGGCGGCGGTGCGCGCGGGCGGGGTGTCGATGCTGGGCGGCGACCTCGCGGTGTGCGCCCGCTGGAACGGCCGCTCGACCGGGTCGACGCTGCACTGGATCGCGCTGCTCGACCACAGCGCGAAGTCCGGGAAGTACCAGGTCGCCGACTCCAGCAGCAAGCACAACGAGCTGGTGTGGGTGACGCGGAGTCAACTCGCGTCGTTCGCGCGCAGTTGGGGCGACTCGGTGTGCGTCCAGTAGCCGCGCGACCCGAGGGGCGGGGGCGTACGCCGATGCGTCCCCGCCCCTCGTCCGGTGCCCGCGTGTGCGCCCCGCCCGCCTCCGCTGGTCTGGACCAGACTCTTGCCTCCTTGGCCGGCTGCCCGCAAGCTCCCCTCATGGAGCTGGAGTTGCGTCACCTCAAGACGATCCGGGCCATCGCCGACGCGGGCAGCCTCACCCGGGCCGCCACCGCGCTCGGGCTCGCCCAGCCCGCGCTCAGCACGCAGCTGAAGCGGATCGAACGGGCCCTGGGCGGGCCGCTGTTCGAGCGCGGACGGCAGGGCGTGCGGGCGACCGCGCTCGGCGAGCTGGTGCTTGCGCGGGCCCGGATCGTGCTGCCCGCCGTGAGCGACCTGCAGCAGGAGGCCGTACGGTTCGCCCGCACCTGGGACCGCCGGGGCGAGCTGACCGTCGGCGGCACGCACGGCCCGCTGCTCGGCGGCCTCGTCGACCGGCTCGCCGACTCGGCGCCCGGACTTCGCGTGTCCACGCGTACGTCCTGGTCGGAGCGGGAGATCGCCGAGTGCGTGGTCGCGGGGCGGCTCGACTTCGCGCTGGTCGGGGCGTGCGGGACGGCCGCGCCGCCGGGGAGCGGGACGCTGGTGTGGCGGGAGGTGGCCGTCGACCCGGTGTTCGTGATGCTCGCCGACAGCCATCCGCTCGCGGGGCGTGCCGAGGTTCAACTCGCCGAGCTGTCCGGGGAGTTCTGGACGGACGTGCCGGGCGACGGCTGCTTCGCGGACTGTTTCGCCGCCGCCTGCGCCCGCGCCGGCTTCACCCCGGCCGGGGTGTACGAGACGGACACCGCGTCGTGCGTGCACCTGGTGCAGGTCGGGCGGGCCGTGGGGCTGTGCCGGGCGACGTTCCCGACGACGCCGGGGATGGTCACGCGGCCGCTCGCCGGTACGCCGCTGACCTGGCGGCATCTGCTCGGCTGGCATCCGACGGCGCAGCCCGCGCAGCTCGCCTCGTCGGTGTTCACGCAGGCCTGCGCCGCGCACGCCACGGCGGCCGCGCGCAGCGACAGCTACACGTCCTGGCTGACCCGCCCGGACGGCCCGAACCGGGGGCATAACGCCGGGCAGAGGGTCAACTGACAGCTGCCCGCGGCCCGTTGGCGGCTCCTACGGTGTCGGCACCTCCCCCACCGATTCCGAGGAGAGTCCCCCATGCTCCGCAGACATGCCACGGCCGTGTGCGCCGCGCTCGCCACGGTCGGCGCGCTGGCCCTCGCCGGCCAGGCCACCGCTCACCCCGACCCCGCCGCGGCGGCCCCGTCCGCCGCCGAGACCCTGCGCGTCGACCGCACCTCCCCCGCCGTGCTCGACGCGATGGGCCGCGACCTCGGCCTGACCCGCGCGCAGGCCGAGCAGCGGCTCGTCAACGAGGCCCGGGCGGGGGCGACTTCGGGCCGCCTGCAGGCCGCGCTCGGCGAGGACTTCGCGGGCGCGTGGGTGTCCGGCGCCGACTCCGGCCGCCTCACCGTGGCGACCACCGACCCGGCCGACGTACGCGCCATCACCGCCCGGGGCGCGCGGGCCGAGGTCGTCCGGCACACGCTCGGCGAACTCGACGCGGCGAAGGCCCGCCTCGACCGGGCGGCGCGTACGACGGACACCCGGGACGCGCCGGTCTGGTACGTGGACGTGCGCAGCAACTCCGTTGTCGTACAGGCGATCTCGGCCCGTGCCGGGGAGAAGCTGCTGTCGGCGGCGAAGGTGGACCGGGCGGTGGCGCGAGTCGACGCGACCTCGCAGCGGCCGCGTGCGCTGTACGACCTGCGGGGCGGCGACGCGTACTACATGAACGGCAGCGGGCGCTGCTCGGTCGGCTTCCCCGTCACCAAGGGCACGCAGCAGGGCTTCGCCACCGCCGGACACTGCGGCCGCGCGGGCACGACGACCAGCGGCTGGAACCAGGTCGCGCAGGGCACGTTCCAGGCGTCCACGTTCCCCGGCCGGGACATGGCGTGGGTGGCGGTCAACGCGCAGTGGACGTCCACGCCGTACGTGAAGGGGCAGGGCGGGGCGAACGTGCAGGTCACGGGGTCGACGCAGCAGCCGGTCGGCGCCTCCGTCTGCCGTTCCGGTTCCACGACCGGCTGGCACTGCGGCACGATCCAGCAGCACAACACCAGCGTCACGTACCCCGAGGGCACGATCAGCGGGGTCACGCGGACGTCGGTGTGCGCCGAGCCGGGCGACTCCGGGGGCTCGTACATCTCCGGCAGCCAGGCGCAGGGCGTGACGTCCGGCGGCTCGGGCAACTGCAGCTCGGGCGGGACGACGTTCCACCAGCCGATCAACCCGCTGCTCCAGACGTACGGGCTGACGCTGAAGACCGCCGGCGGCGCGGACCCCGGTGAGCCGGGCGAGCCCGGTGACACGACGTGGGCCACCGGTGGGGTGTACGAGGCGGGGGACACGGTGACGTACGACGGTGCGTCGTACCGGTGCCTCCAGGCGCACCAGGCGCAGGCGGGCTGGGAGCCGCCGGTTGCGCCGTCGCTCTGGCAGCGGGTGTAGGTGTGCGCCGGGGGGGTGCGGGGTTGTCGTCCCCGCACCCCCTACGTCTGCACCCCCAGGGGGCTCCGCCCCCGGCCCCCCGGCTCCTCAAACGCCGGAGGGGCTTCCGGGGTGCGTCGTCGGCTTTCCCGCCGCGGTGGCGCTGTGCCCACCCGTTCCGCCCTGCGGAACGCCTGCCCACAGCCAGGTGCGCCCCTTTTAGGGGCGCGGGGAACTGCGCGACCAGCCACAGCGGCGCCGCAGACGAACCAGTACCGCCGGGGCCTACTCCAGCACCGCAACCCCCTCCAGTTCCACCAGGCACTCCTCGTCCCACAACCGCACCGCGCCGATGACGGCCATCGCCGGATAGTCGCGGCCGGCCGACTCGCGCCAGATGCGGCCGAGTTCACGGGCATGCGCGCGGTAGTCCGCGACGTCCGTGGCGTAGACCGTGAGGCGGGCCAGGTCGGCGGGGGTGCCGCCGGCCGCGCGGAGGGCGGTCAGCAGATTGCCGAGGGCCCGCTCGAACTGCTCGGGCAGCGGCCCGGGGACCGGTTTGCCGTCGGCGTCGAGGGCGGTCTGCCCGGCGAGGAAGACCAGGCGGGAGCCGGTCGCGGTGACGGCGTGCGAGAACCCGGTGGGCGGGGACAGCTCGGCGGGGTTGACGCGTTCCAGGCTCACTCGGCGGCCTCCTCTGCGAGCTGCGCGTACAGCTCCTTGGCGATGATGGTGCGCTGGACCTCGGTGGCGCCCTCGTAGATGCGGGGTGCGCGGACCTCGCGGTAGAGGTGTTCGAGCAGGTGGCCGCGTTGCAGGGCGCGGGCGCCGTGGAGTTGCACGGCCGCGTCGACGACCTGCTGTGCGGTCTCCGTGGCGAGGAGTTTCGCCATGGCCGCCCGGCGCGGCACGTCCCGTTCGCCCCGGTCGTACGCCGCGGCGGCCGCGTACACGAGGAGGCGCGCGGCCTCGGTGCGGGTGGCCAGCTCGGCGACCTGGTGGGCGACGGCCTGGAGGTCCTTCAACTGGCCGCCGAACGCCCGGCGTCGGGCGGTGTGCGCGAGGGTCGCGTCGAGCGCCGCCTGTGCCATGCCCACCGCGAACGCGCCGACGCTCGGCCGGAACAGGTTGAGCGTGCCCATCGCGACGCGGAAGCCGCGGTCGACCTCCCCGATCAGGTCGTCCCGGGTGACGGGCACCCCGTCGAAGGCGAGGACGCCGATGGGGTGCGGGGAGATCATGTCGAGCGGGGTGCCGGTGAGGCCGGGGCGGTCCGCGGGGACGAGGAACGCGGAGACGCCGCGGGCGCCCGCGCCGGGGGTGGTGCGGGCGAAGACGGTGTAGAAGTCGGCCTCGGGGGCGTTGGAGATCCAGCACTTCTCGCCGGTCAGCCGCCAGCCGTCGCCCTGCCCGGGGGCCCGCCCGGGGTCCCGTTCCGCCGCCAGCGTCAGCGCCGCCGCGTCGGAGCCCGCGTCCGGCTCGCTCAGCGCGAACGCGGCGACCGCGCTGCCCTCCTCGACCTGCGGCAACCAGCGGGCGCGCTGGGCGGGCGTGCCGTGTGCGTGCACCGGGTGGGCGCCGAGGCCCTGCAGGGCGAGCGCGGTCTCCGCCTCCGTGCAGCCGTACGCGAGGGACTCGCGCATCAGGCAGAGTTCGAGCGAGCCGGAGCTGAACAGCCGTTCCAGGAGCCCGAGTTCGCCGAGGGCGCGGACCAGCGGGCGGTTGATGCGGCCCGCCTCCCCGTGGTCGGCCAGCGGGCGCAGACGCTCGGCGGCCAGGGTGCGCAGCTCCGCACACCACTGGAGTTCCTTCGGGTCGAGCGCGAATTCTGACACCGGCACGCCTCCTTGCGGCGGAGTTATCGCGATGCGTTGACTGTCGTCACCAACACGATACGCTCGATGAGCGACGCCACCACGTCCTCGGCACTTTCCGGGGCACTTCTGAGGGGCGAACGATGGAGCTGACAACCTCGGCCCACGCCGACACCTTCCCCCGCGACCACCTTCCACCGCACGACCAGTGGCCGCACCTGGACTTCGAACTGCCCGAGCTGCGGTACCCGCAGCGGCTGAACAGCGCCACCGAACTCCTGGACCGCACCGTGGACCGCCTGGGCCCGGACCGCCCCGCGTTCCGCACCCCGAACGGCGAGGTGTGGTCGTACGGCGGGCTGCAGGACCGGGTCGACCGGATCGCGCGGGTGCTCACCGACGAGCTCGGCGTCGTGCCCGGCAACCGGGTGCTGCTGCGCGGGCCGACCACGCCCTGGCTGGCGGCGTGCTGGCTGGCCGTCCTGAAGGCGGGCGCGGTCGCCGTGACCGTGCTGGCGCAGCAGCGGGCCGGGGAGCTGGCCACGGTCTGCGAGATCGCCCGGGTCGAGCACGCGCTGTGCGACGCCCGGCACGTGGACGACCTGGCCAGGGCCTCGGCCCCCGGGTTGCGGATCACGCCGTTCGGTGGTGACGGCCCGGACGACCTGGTGCGGCGGGCGGCCCGGCAGGAGCCCGGGTTCACCGCGGTGGACACGGCCGCGGACGACGTGGCGCTGATCGCGTTCACCAGCGGCACGACCGGCCGCCCCAAGGGCTGCATGCACTTCCACCGGGACGTGCTCGCGATCGCCGACACCTTCTCGCGGCACGTGCTGCGGCCCACCCCCGACGACGTGTTCGCGGGCAGCCCGCCGCTCGGTTTCACGTTCGGGCTCGGCGGTCTCGTGGTGTTTCCGCTGCGGGCCGGCGCGTCGGCGCTGCTGCTCGAACAGGCGGGCCCCAAGCAGCTGTTGCCCGCGATCGCCGAGCACCGCGTGTCCGTCCTGTTCACCGCGCCGACCGCGTACCGCGCGATCCTCGACGAGGTCGACAACTACGACATCTCCTCGCTGCGGCGCTGCGTCTCGGCGGGCGAGAACCTGCCGGAGGCCACCTGGGAGGCGTGGCGGGAGCGGACCGGTCTGCGGATCATCAACGGCATCGGCGCCACCGAGCTGCTGCACATCTTCATCTCCGCCGCCGACGACGCGATCCGCCCCGGCCGCACCGGCCTGCCCGTGCCCGGCTGGCAGGCGCGGGTCGTCGACGGCGCCGGGGAGCCGGTGCCCGACGGCGAGCCCGGCCTGCTCGCGGTGCGCGGCCCGGTCGGCTGCCGCTATCTCGCCGACCCGCGACAGCAGGAGTACGTACGGGGCGGCTGGAACCTCACCGGGGACACGTACGTCCGCGAGCCGGACGGCTACTTCCGGTACGTGGCCCGCGCCGACGACATGATCATCTCGGCCGGGTACAACATCGCCGGGCCCGAGGTCGAGGACGCGCTGCTTCGCCACCCGGACGTCGTGGAGGCCGCGGTGGTGGGCCGCCCGGACGAGCTGCGCGGGCAGAGCGTCGTCGCCCATGTGGTGCTGCGCGACGGGGTGCCGCGCACGGAGGCGACGGTCGCGCTGCTGCGGGACTTCGTGAAGGCGGAGCTGGTGCCGTACAAGTGCCCGCGCGAGATCGTGTTCCCGGACTCGCTGCCGCGCACGCCCACCGGCAAGCTGCAGCGCTTCCGCCTCCGGACGCCCTGAACTCGGCCGCGGCGGCGGGTTCTAGAGTGATCACCGTGGCAGAGCTGCACACTCCGCGGTCCCTGATCGTCACGTACTACGGCGCGTACGGCCGTCGCACGCCGGGTCCCGTGCCCGTGGCCGAACTGATCCGGCTGCTCGGCGCGGTCGGCGTGGACGCGCCGTCCGTGCGCTCCGCCGTGTCCCGGCTGAAGCGGCGCGGCCTGCTCGTGCCGGAGCGCACGGCCGACGGCGCCGCCGGGTACGCGCTGTCCGCGGACGCCCGCCAGCTCCTGGACGACGGCGACCGGCGGATCTACGCCCACGGGCAGCCGCGGCGCGAGTCCGGCTGGGTGCTCGCGGTGTTCTCGGTGCCGGAGTCGGAGCGGCAGAAGCGGCACGTGCTGCGCTCCCGGCTCACCGGCCTCGGCTTCGGCACGGCCGCCCCCGGCGTGTGGATCGCCCCGGCCCGGCTGTACGAGGAGACCCGGCACACCCTGGAGCGGCTCCAACTCGCCGCGTACGTGGACCTGTTCCGCGGGGAGCACCTCGGGTTCGCGGCGACGGCCGACGCGGTGGCGCGCTGGTGGGACCTGACGGCCCTCGCCGAGCAGCACGAACGGTTCCTCGCCGCGCACGAGCCGGTGCTGCGTGCCTGGGAGTCCCGCCCGGACACCCCGCCGGAGGCGGCGTACCGCGACTATCTGCTCGCCCTCGACAGCTGGCGGCACCTGCCGTACGCCGACCCGGGGCTGCCCGCGGAGCTGTTGCCGTCCGACTGGCCGGGCGAGCGTTCGGCCCGGGTGTTCGCGGCTCTGGACGCGCGGCTGCGGGAGGCGGGCGCGGCGTTCTGCAACGCGCGGGAGAGCGTGGGGAGTTGAGCGGAGGCCGGGCGGGCCCCGCTCTCCCGGGTTCAGCCGCGGCTCAGCCGACGACCTTCCACACCAGCGGCTTCTGGCCCTCGATGTCGGCGCCCCAGCGGATGTAGAGCGGCTTGCCCTCGGGGACGACGTAGATGTCGCAGGGCCGGTCCGTGGTGCCCTTCTTGAACTTGCCGGACGGCACGTTCTTGTCCACGCCGGGGCACTTCGCGAAGTCGTCCAGCATGTTGATGCCCTGCGCGGGCTCCCCCGGGCCGACCAGCGCCTCGTCCTCGTTGCCCCAGGTCGGGATCCACGGTTCGGCGCCGCCCTTCGAGGTGAAGGCCATGGTCACGTAGTACGGGACGGTGCCCTTGGTCTCGACGCCCTTCAGGTCGAAGCCCTCGAAGTCGGCCCAGGAGCCCTTGACGGCCTTCTCCGGCTTGATCTCCAGCTGCGTGGACTCGCCGTCGTCCTCGAACGTCGCGTCGGCGGCCTCGTCCGCGCCGAGCGCCTGGCCGAGCCCGTCGTCCTCGGCGGCGCCCGCGTCACCGGCCTCGCCCGCGCCGCCCGCCGTGCTCCCGCCGGTGGTGGACCCGCCGGTGGTGGACGACGCGTCGGCCGGCGCGGTGGGCGCGCCCATCGGGTCCTCGTCGTTGCACGCGGTCAGGGCGAGCGTCAGGACCGCCGCCGCCGCGATCGCCCGTGCTGTGGTCTTCGTACGCATACGACCGTTCCCCCATGTTGTTGTGCTCATTACAAAAAGGCCAGACGACTGTAACCTGCCTGGTCGCGGCGGCAGTCGGGGGGTTCCGGGGGCGTTTCAGTCGAGGCTGAGGCGGGGTTTCGGGGCGTCGGTGCGGCCGGTCTGCGGGCGGCGGCTGCCCGCGCGGTACGGGGCGGGCCACGGTGCTCCGGGCCCGGTGTAGCCCTGTTCGGCGGCCGCGTGCAGGGTCCAGTGCGGGTCGTAGAGGTGCGGGCGGGCGAGGGCGCACAGGTCCGTACGGCCCGCCAGGATCAGGGAGTTGACGTCGTCCCAGGACGAGATCGCGCCGACGGCGATCACCGGGACCCCGGCCTCGGCGCGGATGCGGTCGGCGTACGGGGTCTGGTACGAGCGGCCGTACGCGGGCTGCTCGTCGGCGACGACCTGGCCGGTGGAGACGTCGACCGCGTCCGCGCCGTGGGCGGCGAAGGCGCGGGCGATCGCCACGGCGTCGTCGCCCGTCGTGCCGCCCTCGGCCCAGTCGGTGGCCGAGATCCGCACGGTCATGGGGCGCTCCGGCGGCCACACCTCCCGTACGGCGTCGAAGACTTCGAGGGGGAAGCGCAGCCGGTTCTCCAGGGAGCCGCCGTACGCGTCGGTGCGGCGGTTGGTGAGCGGGGAGAGGAAGCTCGACAGCAGGTAGCCGTGGGCGCAGTGCAGTTCGAGCAGGTCGAAGCCCGCGTCGGCGGCGCGCCGGGCGGCCTGCGTGAACTGCTCCCGGATCAGCGGCAGTTCGGCGGCGTCCAACTCGCGCGGCACCTGGCTGACGCCCGGCTTGTACGGCAGCGGGGACGGGGCGACGAGCGGCCAGTTGCCCGCGTCGAGCGGGTCGTCGATGCCTTCCCACATCAGCTTGGTGGAGCCCTTGCGGCCGCTGTGCCCGAGCTGCAGGCCGAGGGCCGTACCGGGCGCCTGCGTGTGCACGAAGCCGGTGATGCGGCGCCAGGCGTCGGCCTGTTCGTCGCTCCACAGGCCCGCGCAGCCCGGCGTGATGCGGCCCTCGGGGCTGACGCAGACCATCTCGGTCATGACGAGCCCGGCGCCGCCGAGGGCGCGGGAGCCGAGGTGGACGAGGTGGAAGTCGCCGGGCACGCCGTCGGTCGCGGAGTACATGTCCATCGGCGAGACGACGACGCGGTTGCGCAGCTCCAACTCCCGCAGCCGGAACGGCGTGAACATCGGCGGGGTGCCGGGCGGGCAGCCGAACTCCTCCTCGACCGCCCGCGTGAAGTCGGCGTCGCGCAGCCGCAGGTTGTCGTGCGTGACCCGGCGGCTCCGGGTGAGCAGGTTGAAAGCGAACCGGCGCGGCGGCTGGTCGACGTACCGGGCGAGGTCCTCGAACCACTCCAGGCTGGCGCGCGCCGCCCGCTGCGTGGAGGCGACCACGGGGCGCCGCTCGGCCTCGTACGCGGCGAGGGCCTCGGGCAGCGTGGGCTGCTCCTCGATGCACGCGGCGAGGGCGAGCGCGTCCTCGACGGCGAGTTTGGTGCCGGAGCCGATGGAGAAGTGCGCGGTGTGGGCGGCGTCCCCGAGGAGCACGCAACTGCCGTGCGACCAGCGGTCGTTGACGACGGTGCGGAACGTGGTCCAGGCGGACTTGTTGGAGCGCAGGGGGCGGCCGTCGAGGGCGTCGGCGAAGAACTTCGCGCACCGCTCCACGGACTCGGCCTCGCCGAGCTGGTCGAACCCGGCGGCACGCCAGACCTCTTCGCGCATCTCGACGATGACGGTGGAGGCGTTCGCCTCGTACGGGTAGCCGTGCAGCTGCATCACGCCGTGCTCGGTCTCGGCGATCTCGAAGCGGAACGCGTCGAAGGCGAAGTCGGCGGCGAGCCAGATGTAGCGGCAGCGGTGTGCCTCGATCCGCGGGCGGAACACGTCGGCGTGCGCGGCCCGGGTCGCGCTGTGCACCCCGTCGGCGGCGACGACCAGGTCGTACGTCCGCGTGAGGGCGGCGGCGGGCGGGGCCTCGGTGGCGAAGCGGAGGTCGACGCCGAGTTCGCGGCAGCGGGCGTGCAGGATCTGCAGCAGCCGGCGGCGGCCGAGCGCGGCGAAGCCGTGGCCGCCGGAGGTGTGGGTGCGGCCGCGGTGCACGATGTCGATGTCGTCCCAGCGCACGAACTCGGCCTGCAGCGCGGCGTACACGGCCGGGTCGGCGTGCTCGATGCCGCCGAGGGTCTCGTCGGAGAGGACGACGCCGAAGCCGAAGGTGTCGTCGGGGGTGTTGCGCTCCCACAGGGTGATCTCGCGGGCGGGGTCGAGGCGTTTGAGCAGCGCCGCCGCGTAGAGCCCGCCGGGCCCGCCGCCGACGACGGCGACCTTGAGCGGGCCCTCGGGGCGCGCCGGCGGGGTCATCGGCCCTGCCACTTCGGTGCGCGCTTCGCGGTGAACGCGGCGTGGAACTCGGCGTAGTCCGCGCCGTTCATCAGGTGCGCCTGGGTGGCCGCGTCCATCTCGACGGCGGCGGCGAGCGGCATGTCGAGCTCGGCGGTGAGCAGCGCCTTGGTCTGCGCGTACGCGAGGGCGGGGCCCTCGGCGAGGTGCCGGGCGAGCTCCTGGGCGCGCTCGTCGTCGCCGCCCTCCTCGGTCAACTCGCTGATCAGGCCGATGCGTTCGGCCTCGGCGGCGCGCACCGTGTCGCCGAGCATGAGCAGCCGGGTGGCGTGCCCGAGGCCGACGACGCGAGGCAGCAGATAGGCGGCGCCCATGTCGCCGCCGGAGAGGCCGACGCGGGTGAAGAGGAACGCGAACCGGGCCGTCGGGTCGGCGATCCGGAAGTCGGCGGCGAGCGCGAGCACGGCCCCGGCGCCGGCGGCCACGCCGTGCAGCGCGGCGATCACCGGGAACGGGCACTCGCGCAGGGCGCGGACGACCTGACCGGTCATGCGGTTGAAGTCGAGGAGCTGGGAGGTGTCCATGGCGAGGGTGGCGCCGATGATCTCGTCGACGTCGCCGCCGGAGCAGAAGCCGCGCCCCTCCCCCGCGAGCACGAGGGCGCGCACGGACTTCTCCCGGGAGAGCTCGGCGAGCAGGTCGCGCAGGTCGGCGTAGGCGCCGAAGGTGAGCGCGTTGAGCTTGTCGGGGCGGGCCAGGGTGACGGTGGCGACGCCGCTGTCGTCCGTGGTGAGGCGGAGGTGCTGCCACTTCGGGGTGCGTGCTGCGGAACCGGTGAAGGGACTCATCGCGCGCGGCCTCCTTCGGCCGTCGAAGGTCGTCGTCGGTCGTCGCCGGACGTCGGTCGGGAGCCTTGCAAGCCTGCACCGAAGTTATCACTCGTACGTGACTGTCGTCACGGGTACGCGATAAGCCTCGCCGCCCGACAAGGCTGCCCGGCCTCCGGTCACCCGCCGAAAGTCCCGAGATCCCGAGGGCGCAGGCCCCGCCGAGCCCCGCACATCGCCTCTACAGGACGGCCGCTTACCATTCATACGGTTGAAAGCAGGACGACCCGCCCTGCCTGCAACCGAACGGAACCGCCTTGTACGAGTCACTCGCACCGCCCGCCCACGCGTGGCGGATCTCGCTTCCGCACACCGCGGCGGCCGTTCCGGTGGCCCGCGCCCTGGTCCGCACCGCCCTGCACGAGCTGCACGAGCCCGCCGACTGCGACACCGCCGAGCTGCTCACCGCCGAGCTGGTCGCGAACGCCGTCGAGCACACGCCGGGGGACGCGCCGATCGAACTGGTCGTGGAGCGCCTCGGAGCCGGCTGCCAGGTCGAGGTGCACGACACCGATCCGCAGCCGCCCGCCGATCTGACCGATCCGCCCGCGGGCCCGCCCGACCCCTGGCAGGAGCACGGCCGCGGCCTGCTGCTGATCCGCACCCTGAGCCAGGCCTGCGGCCACCGGCCGACGGCCTCGGGCAAGGCGGTCTGGTTCACGCTCGGGGCGATCCCGCGCCAGCAGGCCCGGTGACGTCGGCCTCAGGCCGACGTCACCGCCATGACGCCGACGTCACCGCCATGACGGAGGACCTCAGGCCAGCGTCGCGACCATCACGGCCTTGATGGTGTGCAGCCGGTTCTCCGCCTCGTCGAAGACCACGGAGTGCTCCGACTCGAAGACCTCGTCGGTCACCTCCAGCGCGCTGAGGCCGTGACTGGCGTAGATCTCCTGGCCGACCTTGGTGCCCAGGTCGTGGAAGGCCGGCAGGCAGTGCAGGAACTTCACGTCGGGGTTGCCGGTGGCCCGCAGCACGTCCATCGTGACCGAGTACGGGGCGAGAGCCTTGATCCGCTCGTCCCAGACGCTCTTCGGCTCGCCCATGGAGACCCACACGTCGGTGGCGACGAAGTCGGCGCCGCGCACGCCCTCCTCGACCTGTTCGGTGAGCGTGATCGTCGCGCCGCTGGTCTCGGCGAGCCGCTTCGCCTGCTCGACGACCTCGGCGGCCGGCCAGTACGCCTCGGGCGCGACGATGCGCACGTCCATGCCGAGGAGCGCACCGGTGACCAGGTACGAGTTGCCCATGTTGAAGCGGGCGTCGCCGAGGTAGGCGAACGTCATCTCCTCGATCGGCTTGCTGCTGTGCTCGGTCATCGTCAGGACGTCGGCGAGCATCTGCGTGGGGTGCCAGTCGTCGGTGAGGCCGTTCCACACCGGGACGCCGGAGAACTCGGCGAGCTCCTCGACGGCGGACTGGGCGTCCCCGCGGTACTCGATGCCGTCGAACATCCGGCCCAGGACGCGCGCGGTGTCCTTCACCGACTCCTTGTGCCCGATCTGCGAGCCGGAGGGGTCGAGGAACGTGGTGCTCGCCCCCTGGTCGGCGGCGGCCACCTCGAAGGCGCAGCGCGTACGCGTCGAGGTCTTCTCGAAGATCAGGGCGATGTTCTTGCCCTTGAGGCGCTGCACCTCGGTCCCGGCCTTCTTGGCCGCCTTCAGCTCCGCCGCGAGCTCGATCAGGCCGCGGAACTCCTCGGCGGTGAAGTCCAGCTCCTTGAGGAAGGGGCGGCCGGTGAGTACGGGGGCCATGGGGCGCTCCTGACGGGACGGGGACATGAGGACGGGCGTACGAACCCACGAGACTCTGGAAGTCTATACGAGGCTCAACATTTTTATACAGTGCCCCCGTCTGCAGACCCGGCGCCCTACACCGCCTCCCGCTCCACCGGGCAGCTCATGCACCGCGGCCCGCCCCGCCCCCGGCCCAGCTCGCTGCCCCGGATCTCGATGACCTCGATGCCCTCCTTGCGCAGATGCGTGTTCGTCGTCGCGTTCCGCTCGTACGCCACGACCACGCCCGGCTCGACCGCGAGCACGTTGCAGCCGTCGTCCCACTGCTCCCGCTCGGCCGCGTGCACGTCCTGCACCGCCGTCAGGACCCGGATGCCGTCCAGGCCGAGAGCCGCCGCGATCGCGTGGTGCATGTGCTCCGGCGGATGGTCGGTGACCTTCAACTCCCGCTCCCCGTCGCCGCGTTCGATGGTGTACGAGCGAAGCATGCCGAGCCCGGCGTACTGCGTGAACGTGTCCCCGTCGACCATCGTCATCACCGTGTCCAGATGCATGAACGCCCGCCGCTTCGGCATGTCCAGGGCCACGATCGTGGTCGCGCTGCCCGCCGCGAACAGCTTGTGCGCCAGCATCTCCACCGCCTGCGGTGTGGTCCGCTCGCTCATCCCGATCAGCACCGCGCCCTTGCCGATCACCAGGACGTCCCCGCCCTCGATCGTCGACGGATAGTCGCTCTGCCCCTCCGACCAGTGGTGGAACGCCCCGGCCTCGGGACCGGTGAACAGCGGATGGTGCCGGTAGATCGCCTCGAAGTGCACGGTCTCGCGCTGCCTGGCCGGCCAGCGCATCGCGTTGATCGACACCCCGTCGTAGATCCACGCGGAGGTGTCCCGCGTGAACAGGTGGTTGGGCAGCGGCTTCAGGAGGAAGTCGTCCAGGTCCATGGCGTGGAACCGCACCGACGTCGGCTCCGGATTGCGCTCCAGGAACTCCCGCTTCGTCATGCCGCCGACCAGCGCCTCGACCAGCTCACCCAGCGGCAGCGCCTCGAAGCCCTCGCGCAGCGGGTCCGTCGCCAGCGGCCCGTACTCCTTCTCCTCGAAGACCCGGTCCAGTACGAGGGACTTGGCGGCCGGCACCTCCAGGGTCTCGCGCAGCAGGTCGCCGAAGAGGTGTACCTCGACGCCGCGTTCGCGCAGCACGTCCGCGAAGCCGTCGTGCTCCTGCCGGGCCCGGCGCACCCACAGCACGTCGTCGAAGAGCAACGCGTCCTTGTTGCTCGGGGTGAGGCGCTTCAGTTCCAGATCGGGCCGGTGCAGGATGACGCGGCGCAGCCGGCCGGTCTCGGAGTCGACATGGAATCCCATGGGCCTATCCTGGCCCGCCGTCGCCCGCTTCACCCGCCGAATCCGGCCGCTTCGGCTGCCTCTGCTGCTTCGGCTGGCTCGGCTGGCTCGGCTGGCTCGGAGGCTTGTCTGCGAGGCCCGCTTCCGTCCGGGGCCGGCTCCGGTCAGGGGCGGGCGGGGCCGGAACGACCAGCGAGACGACAGAACGGAACCCGCATGCCCTCCCCCGAGCCGGGCGCCGATGCGCAGGTTCGGGTCGGCGCCGGGGGCCTGATCGCGCCGTGCACGGGCCCGCGCTCGCCTCGCACCGCGGCGTGCGGGTGGCCGGTGGGCTCGACGACGAGGACCGGGCGGCGGGCCGAGGGCCGGCCCGCCGCCCGGGATCAGACCACCGCGCCCGAGTCGTCGCGGCGGGCGGCGAGCGGGCCGCCCTCGCGTTGCCGGTCCCGGCCCGGGCGGGACGGGCGCTTCGGCTCGGCGGGCCACTTCTGCTCCATGGTCACCGCGAGCGGCACCGCCGTACCCACCGTGGACGCCATCCCGACCAGGACGCCCGCGATCAGCGCGACGGAGAAGTCCGCGAGGGAGTCGCCGCCGAGCACCGCGAGCGCGGCGAGCACGAACAGGGCGCCCATGCCGGTGTTCACGGTGCGCGGCAGGGTCTGCACGACGGCCGTGTTGGCGGTGTCGACCAGGGTGGAGCGCGGATCGCGGCGGCGGCCCTCGCGCACCCGGTCGAAGACGACCACCGTGTCGTTGACCGAGTAACCGATCACGGTGAGCAGGGCCGCGAGGAACACGCTGTCCACCGGCTTGCCCAGCCAGGCGAACAGGCCCACGACCAGCAGCACGTCATGCACCATCGCGGCGACCGCGGCCGCCGCGAACGTCCACCTGAACCGCACGCTGAGGTACAGGAGTTGGGCCGCGACGGCCACGCCGAGGGCGATCAGCGCCTTGTGCCGCAGCTCGTCGCCGAGGCTCGGGCCGATCAACTCGTCCCGCTCCACGGTCACTTCGCCGCCCGGCGCCGCCAGGGCCTCCTTGATGGTGTGCTGCTGCTCGTTGCTGAGGCGTTCCGTGCGCACCGAGATGTCGCCGTCGCCCGACTCCTGGACCACGGCGCGCGGGAACCCGGCGTCCGCGACGGCCTCGCGGGCCGTGTCCACGGGCACGGGCCTGCTGGTGCTGTACTCGACGAGGCGGCCGCCGGTGAACTCCACGCCGAAGTCGAGGCCGCGCAGCGCGATGCCCGCGATCGCGACGGTGACGAGCAGGGCGCTGGCGCCGAGCCAGCGGCGCCGGTGGTGCACCAGGCGCGGGTCCCGCCGGGCGAGCCAGGCCCTGACTCTGCCGGTGGACGTGATGCCGGTGAGCGCGGGCCGCTTGCGCACGAAGGCCCGCCGCACCGCGAAGTCGGCGAGGACGCGGGTGATGACCAGCGCGGAGACCATCGAGGCGAGCACACCGATGGACAGGGTGACGCCGAAGCCCTTGACCGGGCCGACCGCGAAGAAGAACAGCAGCCCGGCGGCGAGCAGCGTCGTCACGTTGGAGTCGACGACCGCGCTCCACGCCTTGGTGAATCCGGTGGTCAGCGGCTTGTCGAGGCGGCCGGCCGAACTCTTCGTACGCGCGCCCAGATACTCCTCACGGGCCCGCTCGAAGACCAGGACGTTGGCGTCCACCGCCATGCCGACGGCGAGCACGAACCCGGCGAGCCCGGGCAGCGTCAGCGTGGCGCCCAGCGCGACGAGCGCCGCGTACGAGATGAGGCCGTACAGCGCGAGGGCGAGGGTGGCGAGGAAGCCGAGCAGGCGGTAGACCACGACGATGAACAGGCCGGTGAGGGCGAGGCCGATGATCGCGGCCTGGGCGCTCGCGGCGATGGCGTCGGCGCCGAGGGTGGGGCCGACGGTGCGCTGCTCGACGACCTCGACGGGCACGGGCAGCGCCCCGCCCTTGACGAGCGCGGCCAGCTCCTCGGCCTCGGCCTGCTGGAAGCCGCCGGTGATCTGGGTGTTGCCGCCGGTGATGCCGACGCGGCAGCCCACGTCCGGGTTGACGCTGGGCGCCGAGATGACGCGGCCGTCGAGCACGATGGCGACGCGGCGCTTCTGGTCGCCCTGCGGTGCGCAGGCCGCCTCGCCGGTGACGCGGGCCCAGTCCTCGCCCGCCGCCTTGCGGAACTTGAGGTTCACCACCCAGCCGGCCATGTTCTGCTGGTCGAGCACGGCCTCGGCGTCGCGCACGCCGTCACCGGTCAACGCGGCCTTCCCGAGCTGGAGATACGCACCCTTCTGGTCCGGGTCGGCGAGGGTGCGGGCGGCTCCGGCGGGTTCCTTCTCGCCGGGGGGCGCGGGTTTCTTGTCGGTGACTCCGGTCACCGGGTGGACGGTCAGCTGCGCGGTGCGGCCGATGACCTCGGCGGCCTCGCGCGGGTCCTGGACGCCGGGCAGTTCGACGATGATGCGGTTGTCGCCGGAGCGGGTCAGGCTGGGCTCGGCCACGCCGAGGGCGTCGACGCGCTGGCGCAGCACTTCGAGGGCGCGCTGCGTCGACTCGGCGTCGGCTCGGGTCGTGGGCGAGTTCTCGGTCTGCAGCACGATCTGGGTGCCGCCGCGCAGGTCGAGCCCTAGCCGGGCGGACTGGGTGAGGGCGAAGAACAGCGAGGCGGCGATCACGCAGAGCGCGACGACGGCCCGCCACAGGGGCGCACGAGACATGGTTCTCCCGTAAGGGGTGCACGAGGGGGTGGGCAGCCGGAATCGGCGCCCGGGCCCGCGCACCTCCTCGGCGGCAGGCAACGGTCAGGCGTCGACCGGTACGTGAGGTCTCTCGGGAGGTCTCGGCGGGCCGCGCGGGCGCGGCACGGCGACGTCCCGGCCCGCGGGCGGCCCGCCCCGGCCGACGCGTTCCCCGGGCCCGCCGTGCGCCCGCCGGCCCGCCTGGTCCCCGGCGCGGGCCGCGAGGAACGGGGGCGGCGGCGTCGTCTCCGGGTGCGAGCCGATGTGTCCGTACGAGAGATGGGCGCCGCTCTTGCCGCCGGGGCCGAACTGGACGCCGGCCGAGCCCTGTGTGAACTGGGCGGCGCCGCCCGCGCGTTGGGCCTGCACCTCCGCCGCCGCGGTGGACGACGGCAGCAGCAGGAACGCGACGGCCGCGAGGAACGCGGAGAGGGCGGCGGTCAGGGCACGGCGGTGCGCGGCGGCGGCCGGACGATCCGGCGCCGTACGTCCGGAATGCTGCTGCTGACCCACTTCTCCCCCTCCCGCGCCACGACCTCGATTGCCGACGATCTCCCCTCACAACGCGACCGTGCCCGGAGGCGTTCCCACCGCCTCCGGGCACACACGAACGAGTGAACGAGCCGCTCGCAGCCCGCTACAACCTCGGGTCCACCGGCTCCGATTCGAGCGCCAGGACCGCGAACACCGCCTCGTGGACCCGCCACAGCGGCTCGCCCTCCGCGAGCCGGTCGAGGGCCTCCAGGCCGAGCCCGTACTCGCGGATCGCCAGGGACCGCTTGTGGCCGAGGAAGCGGCCGCGGAGCCGCTCCAGGTTCTCCGGCCGGGTGTACTCGGGGCCGTAGATGATCCGCAGGTACTCGCGGCCGCGGCACTTGACGCCGGGCTGGACGAGCCGGCCCTTGCCGTCGCGGGCGAGGGCGCGGACCGGCTTGACGACCATGCCCTCGCCGCCGCGCCCGGTCATCTCCAGCCACCAGTCGACGCCCGCCTGCACGGACGCCGGGTCGCCGGTGTCCACGTACAGGCGCCGGGTGGTCTGCAGCAGGCCGGTGCCGTCGTGCTCCACCATGCGGTCCAGGTACGCCAGTTGCTCGTCGTGGCCGAGGCCCGCGAGGCTGCGGCCCTGCACGGCGAGGATCTGGAACGGGGCGAGCCGCACGCCGTCCAGGCCCTCGGTGGACCAGCAGTAGCGGCGGTAGGCCTGCGCGAACGCCTCGGCGTCGGCGGCGCGTTCCCGCTGCCGTTCGAGCAGGTCACCGGTGTCGACGCCGCGTGCCCGGGCCGCTTCGAGCGCGGCGAGCGCGCCGGGGAGCACAGCTCCGGACGCGGCGCCCACCGCCGCGTACTGGCTGCGCAGGAGACCGCCCGCCTTGAGCGACCAGGGCAGCAGCTCGGCGTCCAACAGCAGCCAGTTGGTGTCGAGTTCCTCCCAGAGGCCCGCCTCCCGCACGGCCTCCCGGACGCGTCGCAGCACCTCCTCGGTGACCGCGTGGTCGTCGAAGAACGGCCGGCCGGTGCGGGTGTAGAGGGAGCCGGTGACCCCGTCGGCGCCGAAGCGCTCCCGCGCCGCCTCCGCGTCCCGGCAGACCAGGGCGACGGCCCGCGAGCCCATGTGCTTCTCCTCGCACACGACCCGCTCCACGCCGTCCGCCGCGTACTGCGCGAACGCCTCCGCCGGGTGCTCCAGGTACCCCTCGACCTGCGAGGTCGCCGTCGGCGCCATGGTCGGCGGGAGGTACGGCAGGAGGCGCGGGTCGACCGCGAAGCGGCTCATGACCTCCAGGGCCGCCGCCGCGTTCTCCTCGCGCACCGTGACCCGGCCGACCGTCCGCGTCTCGACGCTGCGGCGGCCGTGCACGTCGGCCAGGTCGAGGGGTCGGCCCTCGTGCCCGCCGGGCGCTTCGGTGGCGAGCGGTTTGGCCGGTTCGTACCAGACCTGCTCGGCCGGTACGTCGACGAGTTCGCGCTCCGGCCAGCGCAGCGCGGTCATCCTGCCGCCGAAGACCACACCGGTGTCGAGGCAGATGGTGTTGTTCAGCCAGGTCGCGTTGGGCACCGGGGTGTGGCCGTACACCACAGCGGCGCGGCCGCGGTACTCCTCGGCCCACGGGTAGCGCACGGGCAGGCCGAACTCGTCGGTCTCGCCGGTGGTGTCGCCGTACAGGGCGTGCGAGCGGACGCGGCCGGAGGTGCGGCCGTGGTACTTCTCGGGCAGGCCGGCGTGGCAGACGACGAGCTTGCCCTCGTCGAGGACGTAGTGGCTGACGAGACCGTCGATGAACTCCCTGACCTCGGCGCGGAATTCCTCGCTCTCGGCGTCCATCTGCTCGATGGTCTCGGCGAGGCCGTGGGTGTGCTGGACGTTCCGGCCCTTGAGGTGGCGGGCGAACTTGTTCTCGTGGTTGCCGGGCACGCACAGCGCGTTCCCGGACTTCACCATCGACATGACGCGGCGCAGCACGCCCGGGCTGTCCGGGCCGCGGTCCACGAGGTCGCCGACGAACACCGCCGTACGGCCCTCGGGGTGTGCGCCGTCCACATAGCCGAGCTTGCCGAGCAGGGTGTCGAGCTCGGAGCGGCAGCCGTGGACGTCGCCGATGATGTCGAAGGGGCCGGTGAGGTGGGTGAGGTCGTTGTAGCGCTTCTCCAGGCGGACCACCGCGCCGTCGACCTCGTCGACGCCGCGCAGGACGTGCACCTTGCGGAAGCCCTCGCGCTCCAAGTGCCGCAGCGAGCGCCGGAGTTCGCGGGTGTGCCGCTGCACGACGCGGCGCGGCATGTCGGCCCGGTCGGCGCGCTCGGCGTTGCGGCGGGCGCACACCTCCTCGGGGACGTCGAGGACGATCGCGATGGGCAGGACGTCGTGCTGCCGGGCCAGCTGGATCAGCTGCTTGCGGCTGTCCTGCTGCACGTTGGTGGCGTCGACGACGGTGAGCCGCCCGGCGGCGAGCCGCTTGCCCGCGATGTAGTGCAGGACGTCGAAGGCGTCCCGGCTGGCGCTCTGGTCGTTCTCGTCGTCGGAGACGAGCCCGCGGCAGAAGTCGCTGGAGATCACCTCGGTGGGCTTGAAGTGCTTGCGCGCGAAGGAGGACTTGCCGGACCCGGAGGCGCCCACGAGGACGACCAGGGACAGGTCGGTGACGAGCAGTTCGCGGGGCGCGGCGGCGCGCTCCGTGGACGGGGACTCGGTCTCGGTCTCGGTCTCGGACTCGGTGCTCATGCGGCCTTCGCTCCCTTCGGGTTCGTGGTGCCGTTCGCGGTGTTCGTACGGAGGGTGAACACGGCCATCTGCGTGGGCGGGCCGACCTCCGGGTCGTCGGGGCCGACGGGGGTGAACTCCACGTCGTAGCCGTGCCGTTCGGCGGTTCGGGCCGCCCAGGCGCGGAACTCCTCGCGGGTCCACTCGAAGCGGTGGTCGCCGTGCCGGGTGTGCCCGGCGGGCAGGGTCTCCCAGCGGACGTTGTACTCGACGTTCGGCGTGGTGACGAGGACGGTGCCGGGCCGCGCGGAGCCGAACACGGCGTACTCGACCGCGGGCAGCCGGGGCAGGTCGACGTGCTCGACGACCTCGCTGAGCACGGCCGCGTCGTACCCCTTGAGCCGCTTGTCGGTGTACGCGAGCGAGCCCTGCAGGAGGGTGACGCGCTCGGCCTGCCGTTCGCCCATCCGCTCCAGGCGCAGGCGGCGCGCGGCGACGGTCAGGGCGCGCATCGACACGTCGACGCCGACGACCTCCGTGAACGTCACGTCCTTGAGCAGCGCCTGCACCAACTGGCCCTGGCCGCAGCCGAGATCGAGCACGCGGTGCGCCCCGGCGGCGTGCAGCGCGGCGAGGATCGCCTCGCGGCGCCGCACCGCCAACGGCACGGGCTTCTCCTCCGTGTCGGCGCTCTCGTCGACGGCGTTGTCCAGGTCCTCGACGGCCACGTCGTCGGCGTCGGCGAGCCGGGCCAGTTCGAGCCGCTCGGTCGCCTCACGGGTGAGGGAACGGCGGCCGGTCAGATACCGGTCGACGATGAGCCGCTGCGCGGGGTGGTCGGCGAGCCAGCCCTCGCCGGCGCGCAGCAGCTTGTCGACCTCGTCGGGCGCGACCCAGTAGTGCTTGGTGTCGTCGAGCACCGGCAGCAGCACGTACAACTGCCGCAGCGCGTCGGCGAGTCGGGCCTCACCTTCGAGGACGAGGCGGACGTACCGCGAGTCGCCCCACTCCGGGAACTGCGGGTCGAGGGGCAGGGGTTCGGCGGTGACGGTCCAGCCGAGCGGGCCGAAGAGCCGCGCGACGAGGTCGGTGCCGCCGCGCGCGGGCAGCACCGGCACGTCGACGCGCAGCGGCAGCGGGCGGTCGACGAGCTCGGGCCGGGCCGCGCAGGCCCCGTTGAGGGCGCTCTTGAAGACGGCGCTCAGGGCGACGGCGAGCAGTGAGGACGCCGCGTACGGCCGGTCGTTGACGTACTGCGCGAGTGCCGTGTCGGGTGCGCCGCCGCGGCCCTTGCCCTTGCCGCGCCGCACCAGCGCCACGGGGTCCACCTCCAGGAGCAGCGCCGCCGTGCAGCGCTCCGCGCTCGCCTCCGGGTAGAAGACGTGCGCCTGCCCGTGCGCGGTGGAGAACCGCTGCGCCTTGTCGGGATGCTTGTGCAGCAGGAAGCCGAGGTCGGTGGCGGGGCGGTCGGGGGTGCCGGTGGTGGTGATCGTCAGGAACACGGTGAGTACGCCTCGAAACACGGTCTGAGCTGCGCGCGCAGGGTGCGAACGCGGCTTCGAACGCCCTCAAGGTACCCGCAGGGTCGGCCCGGGGCGCAGGGGTTTTCGGGCCCGCCGCCCTCCGTCTGGCCGGCCTACGGCAGCAGCCCCCGGCAGTGGGCGAGGAAGCCCGCGAGGGTCAGTTCGAAGGCGCGGTCGGCGCGGGCGGCGCCGGTGGCCTGCTGGGCGGCGGCGAGGCGCGGCGCGGTCGACTCGTCCTCGACGACCCACATCACCTCGGGCGCCGACATGTCCAGGGCCGAGCCGAGCACGATGTTGTCGAGCCCGGTGATGACGGGCATGACCTCGTCCTCGGGGAAGCCCGCGTCGACGAGCATCCCGGCGACCTGTTCGTACTGCCCGATCACGCGCGGCGCGCGCACCGGGGACGTCATCAGGATGGCGATGGCCCGCGGGTGGGCGGCGAAGGCCGCGCGGTAGGAGCGGGCCCAGGCCTCCAGGGCGCGGTCCCAGGGGCGCAGGCCGAGGGTGTCCGGGTCGAGCTTCTCGACGACGCGTTCGCGGACCAGTTCGACGACGCCGGCCCGGCCGTCCACATGGTGGTACACCGACGCGGTCTGCACGCCGAGCCGCCGGGCGACCTCGGGGACGGTGAAGTCGCCCTTCTCGTCGACGAGTTGGAGGGCCGTGGCCCCGATGCGCGCCCGGTCGAGCAGGGCCTTCCGCGGCCGCCCCATGTGATTTCTCCTGTCGAGAGGTCTTCCCGAATCGTACGGGCGACCTCTACATTGCCTAAACCGAAACGGTTTAGGTTTCGGCGGTCCCCCCGTACCCGATCCCTCCCGACGAAGGGCCGCGCGCATGGACGTAGAGTCCGCACCCCGCCAGGGGGCAGCAGAAGGCGTCGTTCCGCAGGGCGTCGCCCCGGCGCAGGAGCACTCCCCCGGACTGCGCCGGGCCCGGCTCGGCGTCGCCGACATCGCCTTCTTCGTCGTCTCGGCCGCCGCGCCGCTGACCGTGATGGCCGGTGTCGCCCCGCTCGCCATCGCCGTGGGCGGCCTCGGCGCGCCCGTCGGCTACCTCCTGGCCGGCGCCACCCTCGCCCTCTTCGCCATCGGCTTCACGACGATGGCCCGGCACGTCCGGCACGGCGGCGGCTTCTACGCGTACATCACCCGCGGCCTCGGCCGCCCGGCCGGCTTCGGCGCGGCCACCCTCGCGCTGCTCGCGTACAACGGCATGCAGATCGGCGTGTACGGGCTCCTCGCCACCGGCACGCAGGACGCGCTGAAGGCGCTGTGGGGCGTGGACGTGCCGTGGCCGGTGATCGCGTTCGCGGGTGTGGGCGTGATCTGGTTCCTCGGCTACCGCAGCATCGAGTTCGGCGCGAAGGTCCTCGGCGTCCTGCTGCTCGCCGAGACCGGCATCCTCGTGCTGCTCGCGGGCGGGGTGCTCCTGGACGGCGGCGCCGAGGGGCTCGCGCTCGACTCCTTCGCGCCGTCGAACGTGCTCGTACCCGGCACCGGCGCCGTACTGGCCTTCGCCTTCGCCGCGTTCACCGGCTTCGAGTCGACCGCGATCTACCGCCGCGAGGCCCGCGACCCCGGCCGCACCATCCCGCGCGCCACCTACATCGCCGTCGGATTCCTCGGCCTGTTCTACGCGTTCACCGTGTGGATCGTCATCCAGGCCTTCGGCAGCTCCCGCGTCCTGAAGGCCGTCACCGACGACCCGCTCGGCCTGTTCTTCACCGCCACCTCGCACTACGTGGGCGACTGGGCGGCCGCGCTCATGCACGTCTTCATCGTGACCAGCATCATCGCCTCGCAACTCGCCTTCCACAACGCGATCAACCGGTACGGGCACTCCCTCGCCCAGGAAGGCGTCCTGCCCGCCGCGCTCGGCCGCGTCCACCCGCGCCACCGCTCCCCGTACGTCGCCGGGATCGCGCAGAGCGTCCTCGCCCTGGTGATCGTCGCGGGCTTCGTGCTCGCCGGGGCCGACCCGTACCAGCAGTTGCTGCTGTGGATGAACACCCCGGGAATGATCGGCCTGTTGGCACTGCAGGCGGTCACCGCCGTCGCCGTCTTCTGCTTCTTCCGCCGCGTCCGGCACGACGAGGGCCGCTGGCGCACCGCGGTCGTCCCGGTCGCCGCGACCGTCCTGATGGCCGGGGCGCTGTGGCTGGTGATCGCCAAGATCGACCTGATGACGGCGGCCCCGTTCACCACCAACGCCCTCCTCGTCCTGACCGTCCCGGCCGCCTTCGCCCTCGGCGTCGGCATCGCCCTGCGCCTGCGCCGCACCCGCCCGGAGGTGTACGCCCGCTTCGCGGCGGAGCCGCCGGAGGAGGAGGCGGAGGTGG